>JAMCWE010000162.1 GCA_023475265.1 Bacteroidota bacterium | reverse complement strand
GGTTTCAGAACAAGAGTTGTTTCTAAAATTTCTGCTCTTACTATTTTACAATACTTAAATAAATTTTTTAACAACAGACCCTTGAACCATATTAAACATGCTTTGGCTTAATTTCGAACAACGGGTTAAATTATTATATCCGCAGCCTCTTGATAATTATCTAAAAATCTAGTGTGTCTCCATCCTTTATCAGATTGGTCAAATGTATCAAAATCCATTTTTAGGTATTCACTATTAATATTGCATCCTAAATTTGTGCAAAGCAAAATAGAAAGGATAAGTGATGTTATATTAATACGATTTGTAAATGATTTAATCATATAACTGAATTATCTAACCTATATTAATTTATTGTTTTGATTTAATAATTTCAATTATTTTAGTTTTGTGGAGATGCACAGCAACGCATCTTTATGAAGATTCTCCTTTGAAAAGCAACATCTTAAGAATTCTGCCATCGTGGAACCATGACAGCCTAAAAGATACAATTTCTGTTTAATAATATTTTTGCTTATTTCTCCAAAACTTCCGCTAAATCTTTTGGCAATTCATAGTCGGGGAAATCTGATTTTAGTTTTTTAATGTAAATCTTCGCGCGGTCAATCTTATCGAATTGCATTTCGTACAAAGCTCTTCGAGCAAGCATGGTTCCCACATTTTGTTCAATGAAATTAATGTAAGAATTTTTTTCCCTCGGCAAACGGATTTTGAAATTCGGATCAGGTGCCGGAACATATCCATTTCCTTTAACAACCTTGAACAAGAATAAATCCGGGACTAATGTATAACCTTTTGGTAAGGTAAACATTCCTTTTTGCATTTCAACTTCAAAAAGTTCCGGGGCAATGTAGAACGGCCGTTTGTCAATGTTAGTTGCAACTAGATCAGTCATAATTTTTCTGTATAATGTTTCAAGAAGATTGGGATCGAATTGCCCGCCGCTTTCAAAAGGAGCGAGCGCTTCTGTAAAAGCATTTACATCAGGCTGCATACCACTTAGCAATTTTGGATGATCATAATTTAGCTGACTGTAATACCATGAACGCCTTAGAAGTTCTTTATCGACAACCGTTACATCAGGCCGAATTTTTTCAACATACTGAAAATAGTATGAAGGGGAAACGAGATAATCCCATTCATAGCTGAAGATGATTGCATTCTTATCGCATGCATTAAGAATGTTTTTTGTGTAATCTTCAAAAGTGTAAACATCGCTTTGATCAACAATCTGATAGTTAAAATAAACTTGGACCAGTAAAAAAATTGATATCAAAACAATCGGCGTTGCATAAGGATGCTTGGAATGTTTAAGCAAGGACAAAAGCTGAACGACGCCGAAAACAGCGAAGAAAGCAAGCGCAACGTATGCAAGAAGAAAATAAGAATCGATGTCGTGAATGTCGTAGTTAATTGAATATAAAACAGTAAAGAGAAAAGTAATTATTCCGAAGTAGAAAAATTTTCTGTACTGAATGAAAGTAAAAATAATTCCGACTAAACAAATAAATAATCCTATGAGAAATTCACCCGGCAAATTGCTTACGAAATAATTAAATTGCTTAGCAGCGGCGGCAGTTGATGTGAACAGCCCAACATGGTATTGATCTCCTCCAACATGTCTCATAATTCTTGTAAAGTTGTTTGGATTTCCCCAATTTAAAATCGGATTCTGAGTTGCGCGAATAGGAAGGTAAGAATAAATTAAAACTAATAGTGGAATGAAGAAGATCAGCATAAAGATTATTTTTATAAAACTTTTTTTATTGAATCTGTATTTTTCAAAATAAAGATATGCAACTCCGGGAAGTATAAAGAGAGTCGTCATATGATTTGAAAATCCTAAAGCAAGAAATACTGCAAACAGAATCCACGGATTAAAAAAATTTAGATGATTAGAATCGTCTTTATAAATGTATGCTTTGATCAAAAAAAGTATGATTAAATTTATCAGAAAAAGCTGGAGGGAGTAAACTTCAACTGAAGTTCCTTGTGTCCAGTAAGTTCTGCTGAAAGCTAAAATCAATCCGCCGAATATAGCGCCTAAATATTTTTTGATTTCCGGTATTTCAAATATGGTGTTATCTTTTTTTGAAGCGCTTCCTTTTTGCTTTTTATTTTTCGACTGGTCTTTCGGCGAATAAAGAAATTTCTTTGGAACGAATTTTACTGCGTTATCCAAAACAAGTTTTGAAGTATAAACAAAAACCATTATCCCAAGACTGCACCAAATTGCCGTGAGTAAATTCAATTGATATATTTTGCTAAACGGAAAAGGAATTAAATAAAACAAATGTCCAAGCATTGTGAACAAAGGATAACCGGTAGGATGAGCAATTCCCAGCGTTGCCTGCACTGCTGCTAATTCGCCCGAATCAATTTCTACAACCGACGGCGCAAGCGTTGTAAGGTAAACAATAAATACTAATAAGCCGGTCAGCACTGCATAATACTTTTTTACAAAATTCAATTTTTACCTTCAAGATATTTTTCGAATAATGAATAATTTGTCTTTATAATTTTTGATAATTCTTCATGGAACTCTTCAGCAGGCTCATGATTCATGAAACGGCTGATTGCAGAAAATTTATTTTTATCCATTGTGAGCGTTGAGGACGTGCTTCTAAAAATAATTTGGTTAGCTAATTCCATGTTCTTTAGAAAAAGAAAATTATCTTTCAGTACATGAATATCAGAAAAATTTTTATCCAGCTTAACGATTGAAGAAATAATTTCCGCAGCTGTTTTGCTTCTGTTAGAGGAATAAATATTTGAATCGGATAATAAAATAAATTGGATTAAAAATTCAATATCAGCTATACCGCCGCGGCTTCTTTTGATGTTGAAAGTATTTGATATGCCGGTAAAAACGGGGTAAAGTTTTTTCCGCATATCAAGAATATCTTTTCGCAAATTATTTTTACCCAACGTTTTTATTCTTTGTCTAATAGATTTTAATAATTCATTAAATGTTTTTTTATTGCCGGAAATAAAATCAAATTTACAAAAAGCTTGAAGTTCCCACGTTCTTGCTCTTGAAAGAATATAATTTTGATAGCTTTTTAAATCCCAAACTAAAATACTGCTCTTGCCTTCCGGACGCAGCCTGCAGTCGACTTCAATTGGTTTTAATTCTTCTTTAAATTTTAATAAAAGATTTTGAAAATTCTTTTGAACATCGGGGTAAGAATTTAAATTTTTTACTACAAATATTAAATCGATGTCTGATGTAAAAGTTAATTCTCCCGATCCAAAGCTTCCCATGGCTGCTATTGCAAATTCGGATTCTTTAATTTTTCCTTTAAGAATATTGAGAGAGATTTCTTTAATAATTAATGAAAAATTATGCTTTAATATTTGAGATACTTTTTGGGGAGTGATAAGTCCAAGCGAAAACTGAACCGAAGTAATAAACAAAATGTTCTTTGCCGAAACAGCTTTGAAAGCTTTAAGGTTTATCTTTTCAAAAACTTTCCTAGTTAAAATATTTTCCCGCAGACTTTCATCTTCCGCAAAAAGATCAACTGAGAATTGGGAAAATTCACAGAGCTTCAAAAAGGATTCGAAAAATTTATTATTCTCAAATTCTTTATACCAAATTGACGGAATCGAAATTGACCGGAAAACTCGAACAAAATTTTGCAGCACTTGATCGGGATTTGTGGAATATCTTAAGAAGTTAATTAATGCAGGTTCAATTTTACGAAAGCTGTCGGTAGCTGTTTTATCAAATTGCTTTTGCCCAAGCAATCCTTTCCCTTCGCGCATGAACTGCAAATCAGCGAGTGCTTTTGATTTATTCTGAAAATTTATTTTTTCAATCGGTTCCAATTTTTTATCTGACTCAGTTTCAATACCTAAAATGGAATTGTAGATTTTAAGCACGGACTTTCTATTTTCAAACACATCATTTTTGAAATCGATTGAATTCGTATAGCCAAGGAATACGCTTAACTTTTCCAGCGTTTCACCTTCCTGCGGAATTGTGTGAGTTTGTGCGTCGTTCATTAGCTGAAGGAAATGTTCGATTCGCCGGTATAGAATATAAGCTTTGGTTAGTGTCTTGGATTCGTGTTCGGAAATAAGTTTTGCAGATTGAAGCTTCTCAATCGCTTCCAGAGTGTTTGGTGTTTCTAAGAATATATTTCTTCCGCCATTTAATAATTGAAGAGCCTGAACTGAAAATTCTATATCACGGATTCCGCCGGAAATTAATTTAATATCTTCGCCGGTTAAATTTTTTTCAATTTCCGATTTCAACTTCCTTATTTGTTCTGTCGGTGAGCTTGAAAAAGAAAGCGGGTAAATAAAAGGATTCAGAAAATTGGAGAAAGTTTTAAAGAGAGATTTGCTGCCGGAAACAAATTCCATCTTTATCAGCATTTGCCGTTCCCAATCTTCACCGCGGCTTTCGTAATAATTTAAATATTCGCTTAACGATCGGCTCAAAGGAGAATTTCTTCCTTCAGGACGAAGCCGGAAATCAACCCGGTAAATATAGCCTTCGCTGGTAATTGATGAAGCGCTTTCAATAAAAAGATAAATTGTTTCAATAAGAATTTCGCTGTAACTTTTTTTGTTACGTAAGATAAAATCTTCATCGTAGAAAATGATCAAATCAATATCGGAACTATAGTTTAGCTCGTTGCCGCCGAGTTTTCCCAAAGCGACCAGACAAAATTTTCCTTTCGCATTTTTTAAGGAATATTTGTTAAGTACTTCAGTATGACAAATTGAAAAAAGCTCAGCAGTTATTGACTTTGCTAAAGCTGAAAGCTCTTCCGTAATTTCTTTAAGCTCGGCTTTACCCCAAATATCTTTCATGCCGATTCGCAAAATTTCTTTTCGCTTTAACCGCCTAAGCGCATTTACTTTTGAGTTGAATGATTTAAATGGAAGAACCGAATTTTTTATCGACTCACAAAAACTTTGATACTCAATTTTATTTTCCAATGTTGATGGATTAACAATCCAATAAAAATATTCCGGATTTTTTACGAGAATATCAGTTAAGTAATTGCTGTTAACGGAGATTAAAACCAGTATTTCAACATAATGAGGATACTTGATGCACTCATTCAGCAAAGTTACTTTATCGTACATTGCTAAAATTATTCTAAGCAAATTTGATTCGGCGCTGAAGGTATAAAATCTTTCCGATATTTCTTTTTCAAACATGGAAATAACAGATTCAAAATTTTCCGGTGAGATATATCCCGCTGTTATTTCGGTTAATTTAGTTATGAATTCTTTTGAGAGCTTATATTTTTTTCTTCTAGGAATCACTTCAAAAAATATTTTGATATTATATCTTTAAACTAATATTTATTGATTGTAAATAGAATATAATAAATCTATTTTTCGAAAAAGAATTATTGATTTAAGTATCTTAGGTTCACATAATTGTACAAAAGTATTTAAGGGATTTATTGATGAAATATTTTGAATTATTGTTGGCAGCTTTAATATTGATCGTGTTTTCATCTTGCAGTTATGATGTTTCCAAAGATCAGCGCGAAGCAAAAACTGAAAATGTGCAGATAAAAACTCAGACAAAATATCCAGCCCGCATACAAGAAAATCAATCAACTGTCTTAGCTGAAATTGAAGGAGTTTACGGCAGAAGCAAAGAAGATTTTTTTATAAAGGCAAGAATAATAAAAGTTGATGAGAACCAAGCTTACTCAAGTATGGCTATTCCAGGCGCAAGCTATATATTGGTTCCAAGCTTTCAATTAGATGATAAACAGAAAATTATGACTTCAGAAAAAAATAAAAGCCTGTTTGGTTTAGCAAAGTTAAGAGCCGGAGATACATTCAAAGCAATAATATTCTTTGAACAATTTAAGGGCTGGTATATTGATAAGGTGTTAGAGTAAGTTTAAGTCAAGTTCAGGAGTAAGTTCAAGGATAAAATCACAGAAGTTGTGAATCTTTATTTATTAATTTCATAGCAATCGCCCAAAGATTTTTTGAAAATTTATGTTAAAAAGAATAATTTATGTAATAATAACTTTAGCCTCCCTTCTTTTTTCTTACTTTCTTTTCCAGCAAAAAAAGCAGGATAAAACAAACAGCAAATCTTTAGTTCTTAATCAGCGCAGCGAAGAAAATGAAACAGGTTATCCGCGCGAAGCTGCCGAATGGTACTATGAACAGAGGGCATTCCCGCTGGGCCATATACCCGCTGATTGGATAGAAAAAGCATTTACTCACATTACAAAATTTAATAAACCGGATTATTTAAAGAAAAGTTTAACTTCATTAGCATGGAACGAATTAGGGCCTGGAAATATAGGCGGAAGAGTTCGTGCAATAGTTGTTGATCCGAATGATTCAAGCATCGTTTATGCCGGTTCAGTAAGCGGCGGTATTTGGAAAACTACAAATGCCGGAATAAATTGGTTCCCGCTTGATGATCATATGTTGAACCTAACAGTATGTTCAATAGTTATGGATCCGAATAATTCTAATATAATTTACGCCGGGACCGGCGAAGGTTTTAACAATTATGATTATCTCCGCGGCAACGGCATTTTCAAAACAACAGATGCCGGGAAAACCTGGAACCAGCTTAGTTCAACAAATACGCCGGATTTTTATTTTGTAAATCGTTTGGCATTTGATAGAACTACAAATTCTATTTACGCGGCAACGAGAACAGGATTATTTAAATCGACTGACGGCGGAAATTCCTTTTCTCAAGTTATAAATTCAAGCTCTGCAAATGGCGGAACTTGTTTGGATGTAATTATTAACTATACTAATCCAACTACAATCTTTGCATCATTCGGGCTTTTTATTCAATCACAAATTTGGAGAAGCACCGATGGTGGAAATAATTTTCAATTTGATTATAGCTATACTAAAACTCCAACAGGTAGAATTGAATTAGCAGGTTCACAATCGGATCCGAAAGTTGCCTACGCTTCATTTATGGATGCGAATTCTTATGGAATAGCAGTAATGGCTGTTACAACCGATGCAGGGAATACTTGGAATACATTTCAGCCTCCCGGGCCAAGCACCGATAAAAATTCAACGTATGCAGGTAAACAAGGTTGGTATGATAATGCTTTAGCCGTTGATCCGGATAATTCATCAATCGTTTATGCTGCCGGAATTGATATGTGGAAATCTACCAATAAAGGAAACAGCTGGGTAAGAATTACAAATGCGTATAATTTTAATGATCCAGCTTCATATGTTCATCCTGACTTTCATACAATTGTTTTCGCTCCTTCTAATCATGACATAATGTATACCGGGAATGATGGCGGAGTTTATTTTTCGAAAAGCAGGGGCAGTTATTGGAATCCTATAAACAATAATTTATCCATTACACAATTTTATTCTTGTGCAGTAGCATCTTCCGGTACTGCATATTACGGCGGAACTCAGGATAATTATACTTTAAAATCTACCGGTAGTAAAAGTTGGTTTCAAGTTATCGGCGGAGATGGCGGAGATGTTGAAGTTGATTATAATAATTCGAATAACGTTTACGCCGAACTGCCTGATTTTGAATTTGTTAAATCAACTGATGCATGTCAAAATTTTAGTTATGCACAAAATGGGATTCCAATTAATAGTGATCATACGGCTACCGATAGAACACTATTCATAACACCTTTTACAATGGATCCGAACAACCCGCAAATTATTGCTGCCGGCACTTACAGAGTTTGGCGTACAACTGACGGCGCATTAAGTTGGAATGCTATTAGCGGAGATTTAACAGGTGATGGAGCCGGATCAACAGGCGCTAAGATTTCTGCTGTTACTGCTGCAAATGGAAATTCAAATGTAATTTATGCCGGCTGTTCGAATGGAAAAGTTTGGGTTACAACTGATGCAGGAATTACTTGGAATGAAAGAGATCAAGGAATCGATTCTGCTTGGTGTACTAAAATTACAACCGGCCTTAGCGATCCATCAATTGCTTATGTAACATTTTCAGGATTTTTACCGAACCACAAGGTTTATAAAACTACAGACTATGGGCAAACATGGAATAACATTTCAGGTGATTTACCAAATATCCCGGTTAATTGTTTAATCATAAATCCGTATGCAAACGATAATCTTTTTATCGGTACCGATCTCGGAGTATTTTCAACAATAAACGGCGGACTTAATTGGATCCAGGATAACAATGGTTTTGCCAATGTCGCTACTCTTGATTTAGATTATCGCCCTTTTGATAATACAATGTTTGCAGCGACTCACGGCCGCGGCTTGTTTTCAACTAATCTTCCGATTGGTTCGGGGCAAGTTCTTTTAAGTTATGATAGTGGAACTCCTGCCGGCGGTTATGCATGGACAGTTGCCGGGATGGCTTCTGCAAATAAAATTACTCCGCCCGTTAAAGGTGTTAAGATAATTAAGATGAGTATTTACTTTACCGGAGTACAATCAGGAAATGCTGTTTACTTACCTATCATTTTAAAATCAGCTAACGGCCAGCCTGGTAATGATTATATTACACTTCCATCAAAAACAATTTCCACAATTCCTGGTTGGGATGAAACTGATTTAAGTTCTTATAATCTAATAGCCAACGATGAATTTTTTGTAGGGATAAAATTTGACGGCGTAAATCAACCAATGTTTGGTTATAGTAAAAGCGGAAATGGAAGAGCATGGAATTTTAATGGTTCAAATTGGGCTTCATGGGGTCAAACATATTTCATGCGAGCAGTTGTACAGAATGTGACTTCATCAATTGAAATAAGCACACAAATTCCCAAAACATTTAAGCTGTATCAAAATTATCCCAATCCATTTAATCCTAGCACAACTATTAAATATGAACTTCCTAAACCTGATGAAGTTAAATTAATTATTTATGATATTTCAGGAAAAAAAGTAACTACTCTTGCTAATAATTTTCAATCAGCCGGAACCTATTCAGTTACATGGAATGGAAAAAATGATTTTGGGAAAGATGTATCAAGCGGAGTATATTTCTATTCCTTTGAAACTAGCAATTTCAGTCAAGTTAATAAAATGTTAAAGCTAAAGTGAGCTCAGAACAGCTAATCATTTTTTAGAGTTTTACTAATAAAAAATTAGAATACTGTCCCAATCTTCTTAAATTGCATTTCAGGGCATCAATGGTTAATTTTGAAATCAATTTATCCAACGGAGATTCAGTCTAAATGAAAAGTTTAATTAAAGCGATATTTGGTGATAAGCATACAAAAGATTTTAAGAATCTATGGCCAATTGTTGAAGAAATAAATGAAGAATACGAAAAAATAAAAGATTTAACAGATGAAGAACTTAAAGGGAAGACGCAAGAATTTAAAGAACGAATTCAAAATCATACAGCCGAATTAAGACAAAAAATCGAAGAAACCCGCGCTAAGCTTCAATCGAATGAAGAAATTGACATGCATATTATTTATGGTGAGATCGATCAGCTTGAAGAAGAACTTGATGATAAATATGAAGAAATATTAGATGAGATTCTTCCGGAAGCATTCGCTGTTGTAAAAGCTACGTGCCAAAGACTTGTAGGAAAAAGCTGGACTGTTGCCGGGAATAAAACTACCTGGGATATGGTTCCTTACGATGTTCAGCTAATGGGCGGAATTGTACTTCATCAAGGTAAGATTGCTGAAATGGCTACCGGTGAAGGAAAAACTTTAGTCGCAACACTTCCCATTTATTTAAATGCTTTAACCGGTAGAGGAGTTCATCTTGTAACTGTTAACGATTATTTGGCTTTGCGTGACAGCGAGTGGATGGGAGAAATTTATAAATTTCATGGATTAACCGTCGGCGTAATTCTTAATACTATGGATCCCGAAGACAGGAAAAAGTATTATAACTGTGATATCACTTACGGAACTAATAATGAATTTGGATTTGATTATTTGCGCGACAATATGGCTGTGGAAAAAGAATTTCAGGTGCAGCGCAAACATAATTATGCAATAGTTGATGAAGTTGACTCAGTATTAATCGATGAAGCAAGAACTCCATTAATTATTTCTGGTCCTGTTGAAACAGACGATCAAAAATTTGATGAAATGAAACCGCGGGTTGAAAAGCTATACAGGCTTCAATCAAATTTTGTTGCTAAGATAGTACAGGAAGCTGAAGATCTTTTAAATACAGACGGCAAAGGAAATGAAAATCAAGCGGGAATACTTCTGCTTAGAGCTTACCGGGGTTTGCCAAAAAATAATAAGCTTGCCAAAGTTCTTAGCGAACCTACTTACAAAAAACTTATGCTGTCCACCGAAATGGAATTCCTTCGGGAAAAAGCTAAGAATATGTTTGTTATCGATGATGAGCTTTATTTTGTAATCGATGAAAAGAATAATACTATAGATATTACAGAAAAAGGACGTGAAGAACTTGCTAAAGGAAGCGGAATGGAAAAAGACTTTTTCGTTCTGCCTGATCTTGGAACTGAAATCAGCAAGCTTGAACACGATGAAACTCTGACTGAAGATCAAAAAATCAAAAAGAAAGATGTTCTTTATAATAGATATTCCGAAAGCAGCGACCGCATTCACACGATTCATCAGCTTTTAAAAGCTTATACACTTTTTGAAAAGGATGATGAATATGTAATAACGGAAGACGGCAAAATTGCAATTGTTGATGAATTTACAGGCCGTGTTCTTCCCGGTAGAAGATATTCAGATGGTTTGCATCAAGCAATTGAAGCCAAAGAAAATGTTAAGGTTGAAAAAGATACCCAGACAATGGCAACCATTACGCTTCAGAATTATTTTAGAATGTACAAAAAACTTGCCGGTATGACTGGTACTGCTGAAACTGAAGAAGGCGAGTTTTATGAAATTTATAAACTTGAAGTTGTAGTTGTACCAACCAATAAGCAGATAGTTAGGGACGATGACGACGACGCAATTTTTAAAACCAAACGCGAAAAGTATAACGCTGTTATTGATCAAATTGAACAGCTTCGAAAAGATGGTCGCCCGGTTCTTGTAGGAACAACTTCGGTTGATGTTTCCGAAACAATCAGCAGAATGTTAAAGAGAAAAAGTATTCCTCATAATGTTCTAAATGCTAAGCAGCATCAAAGGGAAGCAGAAATTGTGCAGCACGCCGGCGAAGTTGGAGCTGTAACAATTGCAACCAATATGGCGGGACGTGGTACGGATATAAAACTTGGTGCCGGAGTAGTTGACCGAGGCGGACTTTTCATTTTGGGTACGGAGCGTCATGAATCAAGACGAATTGATAGGCAGTTAAGAGGACGTTCTGGCCGACAAGGAGATCCCGGTACATCTAAATTTTTCCTTTCTCTTGATGATGATTTAATGAGATTGTTTGGCAGCGATAGAATATCTTCAGTGATGCAGAGAATGGGAATTAAAGATGGAGAAGTTATTCAACATCCTTTAATTACTAAATCGGTAGAAAGAGCTCAAAAGAAAGTTGAAGAAAATAATTTCTCGATCAGAAAAAGACTTTTGGAATATGACGACACAATGAATCAGCAGCGCGAAGTTATTTATACAAGACGGCAACGCGCATTGCAAGGTGATCGATTAAAAGGTGAAATATTTGAATTGCTGGAAGATTTTGTTCATGAAATTGTTGAACCAAACTTCGACGATGTTTTGGTAGATAATATCAAAGAACAAGTCATGCATAATCTTCTCGTTGAAATTCAATTAGAACCAACTGAATTTGAAATTCTTGGTAAAGAAGGAATCGTTAACAAAATATTGGATGCAGCAAAAGCATTTTATAAAAAGAAAGAAGAAATGCTCGGTTCTGAATTGATGGCAAGGTTAGAGCGGTATGCAATGCTCAGCGTTATTGATCATAAATGGAAAGAGCATCTTCGTGAAATGGATGACTTGAAAGAAGGAATCGGTTTAAGAGCTTATGGGCAGAAAGATCCGCTTGTTGAATATAAAGTAGAAGCATTCAAATTATTTACTGAATTGCTCATTCAAATTAGAAATGAAGTTGTTTCATTCAGCTACAAATTTTTTCCACAGGCGCCGGATGAAGTTCAAACAAAGAGAAAAAGACAGCCAATGGGAAGGTTAAAAGAAGTTAAACAAAATGCTGGTAACATAGGAATTTCTTCAGCCGCAAGAGCTGGCGAAGGAGATGAAACCGCTGTTAAAGTCCAGCCCGTTCAAGTTGAAGAAAAGGTTGGAAGAAATGATCCTTGTCCTTGTGGAAGCGGTAAAAAATATAAACATTGTCATGGCAAATAAAATGAAAAAGGCCTATGAAAAAAATTGAAGCAATAATTCGCCCCTTTAAACTTGATGAAGTAAAAGAAGCTCTGGTTGAGGAGGGTGTAAGGGGATTAACTATTTCTGAAGTGAGAGGATACGGCAGGCAAAAAGGACACACCGAAACTTACCGGGGAAGTGAGTATCGAATAGAGTTCATTCCTAAAATTAAAATTGAGGTTGTAGTCGAAGACAGCAAAGTTGAAAATGTAATTGATGCGATTGTAAGAACAGCTAAAACAGGTCAAGTGGGTGACGGTAAAATATTTATTTATGATATTCATGAAGTAATCAGGATCAGAACTGAAGAATCGGGGAAAGAAGCACTGTAAAATATTTTACCTTTAAATTATTCACAATCTTTAATAGCTTCCTTTATGCAAATTAAATTTAATTTAATATATAAGAAGACTTCCATAGTAATACTTTCGACGCTTTTCCTTTACGGATGCGGCGTTTGGACAAACTTCACAACTTATTTCAATCTTTATTACGATACCTCCAGCCTTTTTGAACAAGCAGAGAATGATATTAAACAACAGAAAAGGGACTTATTCTCAAACGAAGATATCGCACTTCCCCAAAGCGCTAATGCATCATTAGCTAAAGTAGTTGAAAAGTGTTCTCAAATACTTCAATTCCATGCCGAAAGCAGTTATGTAGATGACGCGCTCATTATGCTGGGTAAAAGTTTTTATTATCAGGCTAACTATCAAAAAGCATTAAGAAAATTTGAAGAGCTTATAGCAACTCAACCTAAAAGTAATTTGATTTTAGAGACACAATTGTGGATCGGTAAAACTCAAATAAAATTGAAAGATTATGATAATGGTCTGATAATGCTGAAAAGTGTTCAAGCTACCGCACAAAAAAATGATGATAATAAAATTGCTCAAGATGCACTTATTGAACAAGCTAAATATTATATTTATCAAAAAGATTATAATAGGGCAATTGATTTTTCAAATCAGCTTTTAAAAGTTTCTGATGATGAAAAAATCAAAGCCGAAGTTGCATATGAATTAGGTAAATTATACAATAAGATTAACGATCCGCAAAATGCAATAAATTCTTTTGAAAAAGTTACAACTTATTCTCCAACCTATGATGTTGAATTCAAATCACAAATTGCATTGGGTAAAACACTTCGTGAGACCGCACAAAATGATCAAGCTTTAAAAGTTTTTGATAGTATGAGCAAGCAACAAAAAAATTCAGATGTAATGGATGAAATTTTTTATCAAAGAGGTATGACTTTATTTAAAATGAATAGGCTGAAGGAAGCAGTTGATCAGCTAATAATTGTTGATACTTCTTACTCTAGAACTTCAAGCGCCGGATTAGCAAGCCTGGAGCTTGGCCGTATATTTTTAAATGAATATAAAAATTTTGATAGCGCTGGTTATTATTTTAACCGGGCAATTATATCTACTGCTCCTCAAGATTCAATTGCAATAGCAAGAACACACTCCGAGCTTCTAAAAAAATATAAGCTGCTTTACTCAAATTACAATAACGACCTGCATGAATATAATTATGCGTTAGACCCTAGTCTTTTTATTAAAGATTCTATCGCTTATGTTAATGAAATAGAGGAACTGAAAAGAGAAAAAGCAGATTCTCTGGGATACATTTTTGGCAATATTGATACTATGGGTACAGCTCAAAGTAAAACTGATTCTTTAGATATAGCCAAAAGGAAAGCCGATTCTTTAGCAATAGCCAATAGGAGAGCTGATTCTTTGTTAACAAGAAATGAAAAGCTTGGCGATGTTAATATGAAATTAAATTTAGCGCCGCAAACTCAAGTAGTAGAAAAAAAGCCGCCAGTAAGGCCAACACAACCAATCGATACTTTAAAATATCAGCTTGTCAAATCCGAATTTGATTTGGGGAATTTATTATTTACAGAATTTAATTTGCCTGACTCGGCATATAAATATTATACCGATATTTTAACAAACTACGCCGGAACTTCCTTCCAGGGCAGCATTACTTATGCATTGGGCAGCTATTATTTAACGATAAACGATACCGTAAAGGCAGATAGTATTTTCAATTATGTGTATGATAATTTTAAAAATGAAAGTATTGTAAATGCTGCAGCTGATAAATTAAAAAAACCTTTTGTTGATTTTAATTTCGATCCGGCAAGCAAATTATATTCTAGCGCCGAAGCCCAAATGTTAAATGGGAAATATGATTCTTCAGCTGCAAATTTTTATAAAATTTATTTAACGCATCCAAAATCGCCTTATGCGGCACAAGCATTATATGCAACCGGTTGGATTCTTTCAAATAAATTAAATAAGAACGACTCAGCAGTTGTTGTATATGATACTCTAACTAATTTGTATCCCAAAACCGTTTATGCGCAAAATGTTCTTCCTCAATTAAATTATTATAGAAAAGAAATTGCTAGGATTAAAAAAGCTGCCCAAGATTCATTACTTGCGCTTGCGTCTAAGTCAAAGATTGATTCATTAAAATCAGATTCTACTCTTGTTAAAAAAGAAAAATTGGCTGCTTTAACAAATGAATCTTCAGTGAATCAAAATAAGGATACAAATATTCCCGGAAAAAATGTTTTACCAAAGGAAACAAAGCAGGCGAAAACTGAAGAAAATGTTTTGCTAACCAAAAACAATCAAACGAGTCCTGACACATTAATAAGAATAAGAGGAAAAGGTCTTCGAAGAAAATTAAGAGAGTGATATTCGAAAAAATTAGCTTTATAATATTCAATCTAACTTTGAAATATTTTTATTCACAGCAAAAATTTTCTATAGACATTAATGGCTACTGTTCAATTACCGGAAAGTGAAATAGCAAATCTTTTAGAAAAAATTTTACCTTTTGTAAAAAGAAGAAAATTTCAAAGTTTTTTTCTCTACCTACTTTTCCTTTTTTATTTTTCAATTCCTTCATTTGAGATCCCTTTATTAGAATATAATCATCAAAGGATTTCTTCTCTAATGGAACAGAGGGCATTGGAACATGATATGGTTTTCTATCCGAAAGAATCTTGGATAAATATTAATGAAATAAATCCAAATCTTCTCAAAGCTATTATTTCGTTGGAGGATGACGCATTTTTTATTCATAAAGGTATTGACTGGAAACAATTAAATACTTCGCTTATGGAAAATAAACGAAAAAAAAGAATTATCCGCGGCGGAAGTACAATTACGATGCAGCTTGCCAAAAATCTTTATCTTACTACTGAACGAAGTATTTTTAGAAAAGCTAAGGAAATGTTAATTACATTTAGGATGGAAAAAGAAATTCCCAAAAAAACAATTCTCGAAAATTATGTTAATATTATTGAATGGGGAGACGGAATCTTTGGTATCAAAGAAGCCTCCGAAACATATTTTAATAAACTACCGTCAAAACTTACAATTAATGAGTGTGCAAGGCTGGCCGCGGTTATTCCATCTCCGCTTGAACATAAGCCCGATACAAGCTCAAGATATGTTCTCCGAAGAGCGGGAATTGCTCTTGCAAGATTAAATGATGTTATTTTGTTCCCCAATCAAGAACATGAAAAGAATTGAGTTAAAAGAACTTATTGAAGGAGGGGAAAATTATTATTGTGAGTTTAAAAGAAAATTTTCTTCACCGGAAAAAATTGCCAGAGAAATGATTGCCTTTGCAAATACAAAAGGCGGTTTTATGTTATTTGGAATTGATGACAATAAAGAAATTGTTGGAGTAGAAAGTGAAAAGTCCGAAACCGAATTGATATTGGATGCTGCAAAAAATTATTGTGAACCGCCGCTGGATATTAAAATTGAATATATGGATATGCAAGGTAAGGAAGTTGTAATTGTTGAAATTCCTGAATCAAAAAATAAACCGCACAGGCTGCAGGATTATATAAATGATTTCGATATTAATAAAGCAATTGTCACTATACGGGTTAAGGATAAAAGTGTTCAAGCTAGTAAGGAAATGATAAGAATCTTAAAAGCGCAGACAAATAATCTGCAATTAAAAAATTATTCTGTGGGACCCAACGAAAAAGCTGTGTTTGATTATCTCAGCAAGAATGAGATAATTACGGTGAAAGCTTTGAGCGATTTGGTAAATATTTCAGAAAGACGTGCTTCAAGAACGCTTGTTAAACTTGTCCGCGCAAATTTACTTAGGATTCATATTAAAGATAATGGGGAAGAATATTTTACAAATATTGAATGACAGCATTCAACTAAATATTCAGATCAAATATCTTTCTCAATTCAAATATTGCAATACCATAAGCTACGGCAACATTCAGTGATTGTTTGATACCAAACTGAGGAATCTCGATTGAAAAATCGCAAAGGTCTATTAAACTTTGAGATACGCCGGAAATTTCATTCCCAACAATTAAACACAAAGGAAAATCTTTTGAGCAGGTTTCATAATATCTTTTGCTTTTGCTCGTAAGCTCCAATGCGCAAATTTTCACATCATCTTTTTTTAATTTCAGAATTACATCTTCAGGATCTTTTACATATTCCCATTTAACACTTTCTGTAGAACCAAGTGCTGTTTTGAGAATTTCTTTTCTGCCTGAAGATGATGAAGATTTCGGAGGATGAGGTGTGTAACCGCCGAGAAAAAGTTTTTCAATCATTACTCCGTCAGAAGTCCTGAATATTGAACCAACATTATAGCTGCTTCGAATGCTGTCAAGTAAAACATAAACAGGTAACTTAGAAACTTTGTGAATAGTTTCTAAGGTGCTTCTGTTCTCGGCAATCTGATCGTGTGTTAGCTTCTTCATTAAAGAGAAGAAGAGATAAAAAATTAATTTAACTTATAAGCTAATTGCCCGCATGCAGCAATTATATCTTCGCCTTGCGTATCTCTAATCATTACGGTTATATTCTTTTCTCTAAGCATATCAACAAACTCATCAATTCTTTGTATCGGAGTCGGTTCAAGCTCTGCTGCAAGCCCTGTCGGCTGAATATGTTTTAAAGAGTTAAAAGGAATAATATTTACCTTCGATGGTAATTCGCTGCAAAGACCGATAAGAGCTGTTGCATCTTCATCTCTGTCATTAATTCCTTTTAGCATAACATATTCAAAAGTAATTCGCATTCCGGTACGTTTAGCATAATATTTTACAGCTTCAATATTTTGTTTCAAACTATATTTATTATTTATCGGCATTATCTTAGAACGAATATCTTCAAAGCATGAGTGAAGCGAAAAAGCAAGTTTAATTTTTAAATTAGATTCCGCCAACTCTCTAATTTTAGGTGCAATACCTGCAGTTGAAATCGTAACTTTTTTTTGGCTGATTCCGGTTGTTAATTCTTCGGAAAAAATTCTTACTGATTTGATAGTATTATTATAATTTAATAATGGTTCGCCCATTCCCATATAAACGATGTTGCTGATAACATCTTTGCCATACTCTTTTGCTGCCAGCAAATACTGATCGAAAATTTCTCCGGCGGATAAATTTCTTTTGTATCCCATAACGCCGGTAGCGCAGAAAGCGCAATCCAATGGGCATCCAACTTGAGTTGATATGCAAAGAGTTGTTCGTTTATCTTCTGGGATAACTACAGATTCGATCTTTAATTTATCCGGGGTTTCAAAAATATATTTCTTCGTTCCGGTTATTGGAGAAACCTCGGACGAATGATATTCCAATGCTTTTAATTCTGTTATTTCCTTAAGCTCATTCCTAAGAACTTTTGGAATATTGGACATATCATCATAATCTGAAACTAAGTGATTGTACATCCAATTAAAAATTTGTTCGCCTCTGAAACGCGGTTTCCCAACGCTGGCAAAAAAATTCTTCAACTCATCTAAGGTCATTCCTTTAAGTTGAGTCTTTTTTTTCTCTTGTGTTGTTGTGTTTAATTCGTCGCCCATTTCCATCCTTAGATTTTTTACTTGGCAAATATAAGAATTAGTTCGTTTGTAAAAAATTGATTTTTATAGAAAGTGATGCAGATAATTTTTCTTTTATTATTGTTGATATAAAAAAATTATTAGCTTATTTTCAATATGAAATTTAGTAATAATTTCGTGCTGTAAACCACAAGTTTACAAATGTTTTTTAATTCCCGGTAATTGTTTTACCAAAAGTAATAATAATTTATTTAAAAGGGAGTAATATGAATTTTGATTTTACAGAAGAACAGAAAATGATTCGCGATACAGCGCGTGAATTTGCTCAAGCAGAAATTGCACCGTCTGCTGTTGATCGTGATATCAAAGGAGAATTTCCCGCCGGGATCGTAAAAAAATTAGGCGAGCTTGGCTTTCTTGGAATGATGGTTCCACCTGAATTAGGCGGGGCTGGTTTAGATACAATCAGCTACGTTCTTGCAATGATTGAAGTTTCTAAAGTTGATGCAAGCGTCGGTGTGATTATGTCCGTTAATAATTCTTTAGTCTGTTATGGATTAGAGAAGTATGGCTCACCTTACATTAAAGAAAAATATCTTATACCGCTCGCCAAAGGCGAAAAGCTTGGTGCTTTCGCTCTTTCAGAACCGGAAGCTGGAAGCGATGCAACAAAACAAAAAACTGTTGCTGATAAAGAAGATGGTTATTTTGTTCTCAACGGAATTAAAAATTGGATTACCAATGGACAAAGTGCCGATTATGTATTGGTTATGGCAACAACTGATAAATCAAAAGGCCACAAAGGTATTTCCACTTTAGTAGTTGAAAGAGGTACTCCGGGTTTTGGTTACGGAAAAAAAGAAGATAAACTTGGAATTAGAAGTTCCGATACTTCTTCACTTACTTTTACTAATTGTAAAATCCCTGGTGAAAATTTAGTCTGGGAAGAAGGCAAAGGTTTTAACTTCGCGATGAATACTTTGAACGGCGGAAGAATTGGAATTGCTGCTCAAGCAATTGGAATTGCGGAAGCATGTCTTGATGCCGCACTAAAATATTCTAAAGAAAGAAAAGCATTTGGTCAACACATTTCTGACTTTCAAGCAATTCAATTTAAACTCTCTGATATGGCTGTAAAAGTTGAGGCAGCAAAACTTCTTACATTAAGTGCTGCTGCTCTTAAAGACGCCGGCAAAAAATATTATAAAGAAGCCGCAATGGCAAAACTCTATTCATCAAAAATTGCAGTTGAATGTGCTCTTGAAGCAATTCAAATTCATGGCGGATATGGTTATGTTAGAGAATATTTAGTTGAACGTTATCTTCGCGATGCTAAAATTACAGAAATTTATGAAGGCACAAACGAGATTCAAAAAATTGTAATCGCCAGAGCTTTACTTGATGAAAATTAATCTATATCTATGAAGCTTTTTATAATAATTCTTCTTTTACCTGTTATAAATATTTTTGCTCAAAGCGATTGGATTAAATGGGGCAAGGCGGATTACTCTTATCAGATAAAAAATAATTTTCAGCACCGCGATTATTCTTTAAATAAAAAAAATTATGAAAGATTTTTACTTAAATCATTTGCGGATGGTTATTGGCTGCTGATTTCTGACGTGGATGGAGACAACTGTTCATTTAATCCAACTTGCTCAAATTTTTTTTTACAATCTGTTGAAAAGACTAATATTGTTCAAGGATCATTAATGTTTTTTGATCGGTTTACAAGAGACATGGATATTTTTGGAAAAGTCGGTCATTATCCTAGAGTTTCAGACGGGCATTTTTATGATCCTCCTTCGCTTTATTTAATGAATCAAGATAGTATAAAATATTTACCTCATTCTTTTGTCCTAAAAGATGAATGAAGAAAATTTTTATCTCAATAATCTTTCTGTGTACAATTTCTTTTCCCCAAGAAAATAATTCATCTGCTATTAATTTATTTTCACCAATCAACACTAAAAAGTTTGCAGATTATCTTTTTTGTCAACACGATTATTTAAGAGCCATTGAAGAATATAATCGATATCTTCTAGGCACTTCAAGCGATTCAATAAAATTTAGAATTGCAATTGCCTATTCAAAAATGGGAGATTATAAACAATCGATAGATGAGTTCATGGAAGTTCCGGAGAAATCACAATTATCTCCTTTAGCAAAGTTAGAAATTATGAAATCATTATTTCAATCCGGAAATTTTAATGAACTTAGAAATTATTTCAATCTGAAAATTTCAAATAATAATTTTAATGAGAAAAAAGAAGCGAAGTCGCTTTATAATTTTTCTTTTCTTTTTACAAATGATTCGCTACCTACCGAACATAATTTTTATAATGCTTTTCATTCTGATGATCTGAACAAAATCAAAAAATTTTATAATTGGAAAAAAGATCCACCTGAAAAAAAATCTTTAACAGCTGGAATTTTATCTGCAATAATTCCAGGTGCGGGTAAAATTTATACCAATCAATTCTGGGATGGTCTTTGGGCATTTATTACTTCGGTTGGATTTACATATTTGTCTTATGATAATTTTCACGCTGGTCATTATTTCCGAGGATGGTTATTCGGCGGATTGGCAGTTGGTTTTTATGCCGGGAATGTTTATGGTTCCGCTGCATCGGCACAAATTTATAATGCTAAAATTCACTTCGATTTCGTGAATGATCTGAAAGATTTTTTAGAAAGTCATAATTATTTTATTCCTGTAATTAATTTCTGTAAATAGATGACTAAAGCGAAAGTAAATATTTTTATTTTTTGTCTTTTCTTTTTGACAGAAGCAAACTTAAATGCACAAAATTATCTGACGAAGCAATTTGATTATGCGAAAAAGCTATTCAACAACGAACAGTATTTTGATGCAATTACTGAATTCAAAAGATTATTATTCTTTGATGAAGAAGGTACATACAAATTCGAGGCAAACAGGTTTATAGGCTTATCATATAAAGAAGGAGCCAAATTTTCTGATGCAATTTTTTATTTCACTCTTGCAGAAATGAATGCGAAGAACGATGATGAACTGTTTGAATCAAAAATGGATATAATAAGGTCAAATATTTTAAGACGAACAACGTCTCACGCAATTGAATTATTAGATTTACTCGAAACAGATAAAAGATTTTCTCAAAGGATCAAAGAAATTTATTATTGGAAAGGTTGGGCATATTTATTTTCAGACAAGTGGGATGATGCCGCTAATTATTTTAGCCAAACCGATTCGAATAAGACCTTAAGTACATTTTGCAAAGAAGTTGACAAAAACAAATATTCATCTTCAGTAGCAGAATTATTGTCGATTTTCATCCCGGGATCAGGACAAATTTATACTGGTCATTATTTAAGCGGATTATTATCATTAAGCTGGAATTTATTATGGGGATATGTAACTATTAATGCGTTTATTGCTAACAGAGTTTTTGACGGCTTGGCTGTAGGAAATTTTTTATGGTTGAGATTTTATAACGGAAATCTGCAGAATGCTAAAAATTTTGCTGAAGAAGAGAATTTAAAGATTGTAAATCAAGCTCTAAATTATTTGCAATTTGGCTATAATGGTACAAAACCATGAATTTTTCTTAGTAAGAAGGATAAAAAGTTTACCAGGATTGCAGTATAAAATGATATTTTATATTATATTAAATAAAATAAAATTTCCTTTTGTATTAAAAAATCAATAGAGATAAAATAAGTGCTCTCTACCAACATAGAATACAACCAATTTTGGAGGTCTAATGAAGAAAGGAATGATAATCGGTTCTTCCATTGCTGGGGGCTTTATATTGATTGTAGCAATTTTTATTATTTGGGGTATCAGTACTTACAATAATTTAGTTAATAGGAATCAAGAAGTTGATAAAAGCTGGAGTGATGTTGAAAGTCAATATCAAAGAAGATTTGATCTCATTCCAAATTTGGTAAATACAGTTAAAGGTTATGCAAATTTTGAAAAAAGCGTTTTAACTCAAGTAACAGAAGCCCGTGCAAGTGTTGGTAGTATTAAAGTAACAAAAGAAATTCTTGATGATCCGGAAGCTTTTCAGAAATTTCAAGCTGTTCAAGGGCAACTAAGCGGCGCACTTTCAAGGTTGCTAGTTACAGTTGAAAACTATCCAGATCTTAAAGCAAATGAAAACTTCTTAGAACTTCAAGCACAGTTAGAAGGAACTGAAAACAGAATTAATGTTGCTAGAATAAGATTCAATGAAAAAGTGCAAAGTTATAATATAGTGATAAAAAGGTTTCCTGGAATTATCATTGCCAATTCATTAGGATTTAGAGAAAAACAATATTTTAAAGCTGCTACTGGTGCCGAAAACGTACCTAAAGTTGAATTTCAAAATTAATGAAAAAACTATTTCTATTCCTATTTTTATTTTCCGTCGGATATGCTCAGCAAGAGTTTCCGGTTCTAAAAAATTATGCTAATGATTTTACCGGCACGTTGAATCAGGAACAATTAGCGGATTTGAATTATCAATTAAAAACTTTTGATGATTCAACTTCCAACCAGCTTGTTTTTTTAATGATACCAACCTTAAATGATTATCCTTTAGATGAATATGCAAATGAAACAGCTACAAAAAATAAAATTGGAACTAAAAAGAATGACAATGGAATTTTATTTGTAGTTGTTAAAAACGATAAGAAACTTCGAATTGAAGTTGGTTATGGACTTGAAGGAGCTTTACCTGATGCTTTAGCGAGTTCAATAATTCGAAATGTTGTCGTTCCTTACTTTAAGCAAGATGATTTTTATGATGGTATTTCAGCTGGGCTGAATGCTATTATTCTTGCTACTAAAGGAGAATATAAAGCAGAAAAGCAAGTTCGTTCGCACGATTCTTTTTCTGGAATTACAACTTTTCTTTTAATTATATTTTTTATAATTACATTTTTGATTCGCGGCCGTAGAGGCTTTGGCGGACCATTTTTCTTTGGCGGCTTTGGCGGCGGCGGTTTTTCCAGCGGCGGCGGTTTTGGAGGAGGCGGTTTTTCTGGAGGCGGCGGCGGCTTTGGCGGCGGCGGTTCGAGCGGTGGCTGGTGAAAATTTAATATTTACTTTATACCAATTACATTGATGTTTGATCAATGTTTTGTTAAAATTGCCCGGAAAATAAAAATAACTTTGAGCAATAAATTCTTAATTAAAACTTTATAAAAATTTTCTTCCCTAATTAAGGGAAAGTCTATAAACAGTAAAAAGGAGAAATACTAAATGGCAATAATGATAACTGAAGAATGCATTAATTGCGGAGCTTGTGAACCAGAATGTCCAAATACAGCAATTTATGAAGGCGGAGTAAATTGGGAATTAGCTGGAAAAACTTATGGTTCTAATGATGCAGCACCCACTGGAGCCACAGGATTTTATTCTTCTGATTTCTTTTATATTGTTCCAGATAAATGTACTGAATGCAAAGGTTTCCACGATGAACCACAATGTGCCGCTGTTTGTCCTGTTGATTGTTGTATTCCGGATCCAAAACATGTTGAAGATGAATCTGTTTTATTAGCAAGAAAAGAATATTTAGATGGTATCGGCAGATAATTTTAAATTTTAATTTTCGTTAAAAAATGGGACATCGTTTGATGTCCTTTTTTTATTTGTTACCTTATCATTTTATTTTTGCTTGACAGACCATTATAGAGAAATCAAAATAAATGAATTCTCAAATGTGAAAAATTTATAAATGCATATCTAATCGCCTTAAACATCAATCCTTGATTTTTCAAAAACATCTCAGTTCAACCAAATCAGTTTAAAAACGAAATCTTGGCACAGATTTAGAATGTCATCAACAAATTTACAACGAAATTAACATTTTAAAATTTATAAATAATTAAAAATTTAAGGAGATGTAAAAAATGGCTATCAAAATAACAGAAGAATGTATTAACTGTGGGGCATGTGAGCCAGAATGCCCAAATAATGCTATTTATGAAGGTGGAACAAGCTGGGAATTTGCAGGTAAAACTTATGGCGAAGGAGATGCTGCACCTTCCGGAGCCGCTGGTTTCTTTTCAAATGATTATTTTTATGTAGTGCCGGATAAATGTACCGAATGCAAAGGTTTTCATGACGCTCCACAATGTCAGGAAGTTTGTCCAGTTGACTGCTGTGTCACGGATCCAAATCATACTGAGGATGAAGCTGCTCTACTTCAGAAAAAAGAATATTTAGATGGTATCGGCAGATAAATAAAATCCATTTTAATTTGGGCATCGTAAGATGCCCTTTTCATTTCTTACCCAACCTCAAATAAAAATCAACACATAATTATTGGAAATCTTTTTCATTTTTACTTACTGAGTAATATCGTTAATTTTGCTATTATTATTGGCGGTTCATCAAAGTTTTTATAATCAAATGAAAATAGGTAAATACGATTTACATATAATTAATTCCGGATATTTTTCTTTAGACGGCGGAGCTATGTTTGGAATTATTCCGAAACCTTTATGGGAAAGAAGTAATCCGGCTGACTCTTTAAACAGGATAAAATTAGCTACAAGAAATTTACTTTTGGTCGATGGGAGAAAAAAAATTTTAATTGATACCGGAATGGGAAATAAATGGGATGACAAGTCAAAATCAATTTATGATATTCAACAAAATAATTTTTCAATTATTGACGGCTTAATGAAATTAAATGTTAAGCCAGATGAAGTAACAGATGTAATATTAACGCATCTTCATTTTGATCATACCGGCGGCTCGACAATAATTAAAAATGAAAAATTAATTCCAACATTTCCCAATGCTAAATATTACGTTCAGAAAAAAAATTATGAATGGGCGATAAATCCATCAGAAAGAGACAAAGGAAGTTATCTGAAGGAAAATTTTATTCCTTTGAAAGATGAAGGAATCTTAGAACTTATTGAAGGAGAAAAATTCTTTGATGATGAAATTCAATTCTTAATCATTAATGGCCATACTTTTTCACAGCAGTTGATAAAAATTTCAGATTCTACAAATACATTTCTCTACTGTTGCGATTTATTCCCAACCGCTTCTCATATACCTTTACCTTATGTTATGGGATATGATTTACAGCCTCTAATAACAGTGGAAGAGAAAAAGAAAATACTGAACAAAGCTGTTGATGAAAATTGGAAATTATTTTTTGAACACGATCCGGAAACAGCGTTTGCAACTGTTGTTAAAACAGAAAAAGGATTTAAGGTTAATGAAAAATTTTCAACCTTCTGATATTAAAGAGTTAGATGGATATACAAAAGTCTGTTTAGTTGATAATTTAAAAGAACATCAAGGTCAAAAATTTTTTGTAAATGAAACTGAAATTGCAGTCTTCAAAGTTGACGGTGAAATTTATGCGCTGAATAATATTTGTCCTCACCAACATACGGCAATGATTTATGATGGTTTTATTGAAGATGGATGTATCGTTTGTCCTGCTCACGGTTGGATGTTTAATTTAAAAACCGGTAGAATGCCTACGGACAGAAAAGGCCTTGATTCATATCCGGTTAAGGTTATGGAAAATCAAGTTTTTATTAAAGTAGATAAAAAAGAATTTAAATGGTGAATTAAAAAATTTTACACTTTGTTTTGGTAAATGATAATTACAAATGAAATATTAATTCAAAAAGCAAAAGAAATCGGTTTTGATCTTGTAGGTTTTGCAAATGCCGATGAATTAAAAGATGAAATTGGAAAACTTGGAGACTGGTTGTCCAATGGCTTTCAAGCCGGAATGTCTTATATGGAAAGAAATATTGAAAAGAGAAAAGACGTCAGAAATATTTTATCGAATTGTAAAAGTGTTATTTCACTTGGCTTGAATTATTATACTAAAAAAAATCATTCAAATAAAAATGGAAAAGGAAAAGTTTCAAGATATGCTTGGGGCGTTGATTATCATTTAATTATTTGGGAGAAATTATCTTTGCTGGAAAAAGAATTAAAAGAAATCGATCCATTGTTTGAATCAAAATCTTATGTAGACACTGGTCCGGTAATGGATAAAGCATGGGCTGTGAAAGCAGGCTTGGGCTGGCTTGGCAAGCATACAAACGTAATTAATAAAAATATCGGGAGTTGGTTTTTTTTATCAACGATATTGACAAATTATGAATTTGAATATTCTACTCAAATTCCCGATTATTGCGGAACTTGTACGGCATGCATTGATGCTTGTCCTACGGATGCAATAGTTCGAGAATATGTTGTAGATGCGAATAAGTGTATTTCTTATCTAACTATTGAAAATAAAAATGAGATTCCAATTGAATACAAAAATAAATTTGAAAATTGGATATTTGGCTGCGACATTTGTCAGGATGTTTGTCCTTGGAATTCAAAATTTTCAATTGCGACTCAAGTGGGAGAATTTTTACCTTCTAATGGTAATGATGAATTGAATTTAGTTGAAGTTAAAAATATGAACGAAGAAGAATTTAAATCTAGGTTTGAAAGAAGTCCTATTAAAAGAACGAAGTTAAAAGGATTAAAACGAAATGCAGAATTTATCACATAATTTTCTGTGGTTTTTAACAATTCGAATTTCAATGAAACCATATTGTTTGAATTGAATCAAATAGATAGTACAAAAATTTTTAAAATATTATAAAGATTGATTAAAATATTTCTGAATTAATGGAGAATATATGTCGTCAGTAAATCATCATAAAGTTATAATCATAGGTTCTGGTCCGGCAGGATTTACAGCAGCACTTTATACCGGAAGAGCAAATTTGAATCCAATTATTTTTGAAGGAATGCAGCCAGGCGGACAATTAACTATTACCACCGAAGTAGAAAACTATCCTGGATTTGAAAATGGGATTATGGGTCCTGAACTAATGGATATTATGCGAAAACAAGCTCACCGCTTCGGAGCGAAATCGATTTACAAAGAAGTAACCGAAGTCGATTTTTCCAAACGGCCGTTTGTAATCAAAACCTACGACGATGTTCATACTGCTGATGCTGTTATTGTTTCAACAGGTGCATCGGCAAGACTTTTAGGAATAGAATCTGAAAACAAATTTATGGGATATGGTGTTTCAGCATGCGCAACTTGCGATGGATTTTTCTTTAAAGATCAAAAAATTTTAGTTGTTGGCGGCGGTGATACTGCAATGGAAGAAGCTAACTTCTTAACCAAATTTGCATCGGAAGTTACAGTTGTTCATAGAAGAGATGAGTTTAGAGCTTCTAGAATTATGCTCGAACGAGCGAAGAAAAATCCTAAAATAAAATTTGCAATGAATAAAGTTATAAAAGAAGTTTTGGGTAAGGAAGAGAATGGTAGAAAAACAATGACCGGAGTAATTCTTGAAGATACAAAAGATCATTCAACACAAACATTAAGCTCTGACGGTTTGTTCATCGCTATTGGGCACAAACCAAACACAGAATTGTTCAAAGGAATTTTAGATATGGATGAAACCGGCTATCTGAAAGTTAAACAAGGTTCAACTTATACAAATATTCCCGGTGTGTTTGCTGCTGGAGATGTTGCCGATAAAACTTATCGACAGGCTATTACGGCTGCTGGTACCGGTTGTATGGCGGCTATTGACGTTGAAAGATGGCTTGAAACTTTAGATTAAAAAAATTAGCCGGTTATTAACCGGCTTTTTTTATTTATTCGCGTTTAACTTTTTTGAAATAAGGTTTGCAACTACAAATCCAACTCCGGTTAAAGTAAAGAGCGAAAATGGTACCCAATAATCTTTATCTGTATAATCTTGCAAAATTAAACCAAGACCTAATCCTACACCAAAGCCAATGGCAATTATTCCTATTTTCATTAATATGTATGGATCTTTTTTACCTTCAAAATATTCTTTGACCGCATTTGCATCTAGCCCTTTTTCGATCAATAATTGTTTTTCCCTTGAATGAAAATAAAAATAAGTTACAAAGATCATCCCTATTACCAATACTGATATAATAGGTATAAAAACTGCAATTACTCCTTGATTCATTTTATTTCTCCTTTCGATTCTTCTTCAATAATTCTGACTAATATTATTTTCTCTGGTTACAAAAATTTAATTTAACTCTAACTTTCTGTTCGTTCTAATTGTTATGACAAGATAATTGTCAATAAGGTTACAAAATTGATTTTCGCTAAACTTGTCTATATTTTATCCATTAGAAGTTCAAAATAAATGCCGCTGAATTTTCTGTTTTTTATGTAACCTTTTTATTTAGGGGAGAGTCAAAATATCAAGATGAATAACTTAACTGATTTTGAAATTATTGAATCTGTAAAAAAAGGTAATCATTCGGATTATGCTTTGCTGGTTGATAGATACAAGAATAAAGCTTATTCTTTGCTGACTAGAATGTTAAAGAATGAAATGGAAGCAGAAGAAGTTCTTCAAGATTGTTTTTTAAAAGCATTTAATTCTTTGGCAAGCTTTCGGCAAGAAGCAAAATTTTCTACGTGGTTTTATCGTATTGTTTACAATACCGGCCTGACTAAATTGTCAGGCAAAAAAAGGAAAATTGAAAGTGAAATGTCTTCAATTGATGATCACCTGGAAATAAAAAGCGAGCATGATTTTAGAATTGCTGAGCAAAAAGATTTTTCAAAGTTTATTCAATCCCAAATAGAAAAATTACCTGTGAATTATGCTTCAGTTATAAATATGTTTTATCTAGATAATATGACATGCGAAGAAATCAGTGAAGTAATGGAAACATCAGTTTCAAATGTAAAAGTAATGCTTTACCGATCAAGAAATGTTTTAAAAGATCTCTTATTAAAGTTTAAATACTCTGAGGAATTATTATGATTCAATTGAGTGATGAAGTTTTAAATAAATATATCGATGGAGAACTTGAAGGATCTGTTCTTCGGGAAATTCAAAAACAATTGAAAAATTCTGAGCTCGATAGAAGGCGATTGGCGATTCTACAAACGGTTCACCGTGAACTAGCTAATTTAAAATTATATCAAGTCTCTGATGATTTCACTTCAAGCATAATGCTTAAGGTCAGAAAGAATCTAAAGGTTGTTAGGAAAGATCGATATTTTATTCTTTCAGTATTTTCAATTTTTGTTATCATTAGTTTAATAATTATTTCATATCTGATTGACTGGACTGCTACTCAAGATTCAGGTATAAATTCAGTAGCTCAGAATATAAATAATTATGTTGACTACATTGTAAATACGATTTCACCAATTAAAGATTTCCTTACCGCAAAAAATATGTCAATAATTGGTTTTATATTTTCTTTTGGTATTATTGTCGGCGGATATTTATTTCTTGAAAGCATTAAACAAAGTAAAAGAAATCTAAGTAAATTGCATTGAGCATTTATTTCTGAAAATCTTTGATATAAAACGGTTATCAATTGATAACCGTTTTTGTTTTAAATTTGCGTTGGTAAAATTTAGTCGGAATTTTAAATTATGAGTTGATTATGGAAAAAACAAAATGTGGTTATGTGGCAATTCTTGGAAAACCGAATGTTGGTAAATCAACATTGATGAATACTTTACTTGGACAGAAACTTTCAATTGTAACTAACAAGCCGCAAACAACGCGGAAAAAAATTCTGGGAATACTTTCTGAAGAAAATTATCAGATAATTTTTCTTGACACTCCAGGAATTCTTGAACCATCATATTTACTTCAAGAAAAAATGATGGAGAATGTTGATGAATCAGTTCATGACGCAGATTTAATTATATTGATGCTTGACGTTGATGTTGATAAATCTGGTGAAAATACTTTTAAAGATCAATTTGTATCAAAGTTGCTTTCAAAAAGTAAGAAGCCGAAAATTTTATTGTTAAATAAAGTTGACCTTTCCAATCAAGATCATATTAAAAATCTAATTCAGAAATTTGAAGATAGTAAGAATTTTAAAAGCGTAATCCCAATTTCAGCTTCACTGGCGTATAATATTAGTTCAGTGCTAAATACAATTATTGAATATATGCCGGAACATCCCAAATATTATCCTGATGATATTGTAGCAGATGCAAATGAAAGATTTTTTGTTAGTGAGATAATCAGAGAAAAAATATTAGAGCTTTTTAAAGAAGAAATTCCTTATAGCTGCGAAGTTCTTATTGCCGATTTCAAAGAAAGAAAAGAAGGAAAAGATTTTGTTCAAGCAGAAATAATTGTTGAAAAAGAAAGTCAGAAAGGAATTATAATCGGCAAGCAGGGGGCAGCGATCAAAAAAATTGGTGAATCAGCCCGGCAATCAATCGAAGAATTTCTTCAGAAGGAGATTTTTTTAGAATTACGAGTAAAAGTCAGGAATAAATGGAGATCGGATGAGAAGATGCTTAAATCATTTGGATACACAAAAAACAAGGAATAAAAATACCTGCTGCTTTTCAAATGAAAAAATATACCGCCGAAGCTATACTAATTTTGGTCACTCTAATTTGGGGAGCTACTTTTGTTATTATAAAAGTTGCGCTCAATGATATATCGCCAATGACTTTTGTCGCCACGAGATTTTTAATTGCTTCAATAATTCTATTTCCATTTTATTTAAAGATTCGAAAAAGATTTAATAAAACAATTACACTCAGCGGGATTTTACTTGGCACAATGTTTTTCTTAGGTTTCGCTACTCAAACGATTGGACTAAAATATACTTCAGCAACAAAATCCGGATTCATCACCGGAACATTTGTAATTTTTACCCCAATCTTCCAGCTATTATTCGAAAAGAAAAGACCATCCAAAGGAAATTTATTCGGTGTTGTTTTAGTTTTGGCGGGATTAATTTTTTTGTCGAGTAAAGGCAATTCAATTTTAGATATTTTTCATGAAATCGGTGAGGGCTTTAATATCGGAGATTTCTTTACACTTCTTGGTGCAATCTTTTTTGCAATGTATTTGGTTTACTTGGATATATTAATAAAAAAATTTGAATTCTTTCCATTGGTAATTCTGCAAGTTGGTTCAACTGCGGTATTAGGAATAATATTTTCAATAGGACTTTCAGCATTCAGCGTGGAAACGATAACAATATCAATCAGCAAGAATTTAATTTTTGCTTTGCTTTATACTTCTATTTTGGCAACAGTAGTATCAACTACTCTTCAAACTAAATTTCAGAAATATTTAACTCCTACAAAAGTTGGAATTATTTTATCTTTCGAACCAATATTTTCAGCCATAACCGCATTTATAATTTTAAACGAAAGAATTTCTCACTTTAGCTTTTTAGGCGGGTTGTTTATATTTACAGGGTTATTGGTTACAGAATTATTTGACAAATTTAGATTAAACAATGAGTGAAAATCTTAAACGCGCCGAAATAATTGTTGATGGTGTTGTTCAAGGAGTTGGCTTTAGATATTTTGTTATTCGAAAAGCTCAAAAGCTGAAGCTTAATGGCTATGTTCAAAATTTATTTTCCGGAGAAGTATTGACAGTAGTTGAGGGAGAAATATTTTTAATTGAAGAATTATTTAATGATATTCGAATCGGACCTTCCCACGCTTCGGTTAATAAATGCAATATTAAATGGTTAGATTACAAAAATGAATTCACAAATTTTGAGGTAAGATATTGATCCCAAATATTAGAGCCGGGATTGGTTTTGATGTTCATGCTTTTGCCGATAATCGGAAATTAATTATTGGAGGAATAGAAATTCCTTTTGAAAAAGGATTGCTTGGTCATTCAGATGCCGACGTTCTTTTGCATGCCGTTTGTGATGCTTTACTTGGTGCGCTTTCGCTTGGAGATATCGGCCAGCACTTTCCGGATACTGATAAGCAATTTAAAAATATAGACAGCACAATTCTTCTTAAGAAAGTTTATGAACTAGTAGAACAGAAAGGTTTTGAGCTTGGAAACCTTGATGTTGTTGTAACATTACAAAGACCAAAAATCTCACCGTATATTTTAAAAATGAAAGAGAAGATTGCGGAAATTCTAAAATCAAGCATTGATCAAATTTCAATCAAAGCTACTACTACTGAAAAACTTGGTTTCGTTGGAAGAGAAGAAGGGATTTCAGCCTTTGCCTCCGTATTAATTTTTAAGAAATTATAATATGATTGAAAATACTCTTGATTTTATTTCTTCTTTAAGTCCTTTCTGGATTTACGTTGCACTTTTTGGCTTTTCGTTTATTGAAAATATTTTTCCCCCGACTCCAAGCGATTTGATTATTGTTATTGGTGGTTCATTGATTGCAACTCACTCAATCCATTTTGTCCCTACATTGTTTTTAACTACTGCCGGAAGTGTTATAGGATTTATGGGCCTATTTTACTTTGGCTCACAGTTGGATAAGAAAGTTGTTCGCGCAGGTAAAATAAAATTTATTTCCATTGAATCTCTTGACAAATTAGAACATTGGTTTTTGAAATATGGATATTTTATAATTTTAGGAAATAGATTTTTACCAGGCATTAGATCTTTAATTTCATTCTTCGCCGGCTTGAGCGAATTGGATTTTAAAAAAACTACAATCCTTGCTCTTATTAGTTCATTTACCTGGAATGCCGGCATTATTTATCTCGGAATTATTTTTGGAAAGAATGTCCATCAAGTTGACAAACTGTTATCAACTTACAGCAAAACTGTAATTGTAATTATTCTTTTGATACTAATATTCTATATTTTGAAATATATTTTCCAAATGAAGGAAAAAAATAAAAAGTGAAATTAAAGTTATTTAAAAATAAATTTGTTCGTTCTGCTGAAGAAAAATCAAGATTAAAAACAGAAAGAACTCTTTTAATTTTGAGCGGTGTTCTTCTTGGAATAAGCTTCCCGCCATTTCCGTTTCCATTTACAATTTTAATTTTCTTTGCATTGATTCCTTATTTTTATGTTGTTGAAAAAAGACAAACGTTAGGTGAAAAAAATCGAGCGACTTATCTAACTTTTTTTGTTTTCAGCGTTATAACTTTGTATTGGGTTGGAAGCTGGCAAAAGCAAGCCGATACTTTTTTAATGATTGCCGGCGGCACTTTACTTTTTGTTAATCCATTATTTTTTCTAATCCCTTCAACGCTTCAATACTTTGTTAAAAAGATTTTTCCACAAAGAGAAGTTATTTTTATTTTCCCTTTTTTTTGGGTAACGTATGAATATTTGTATATGCTTACTGATCTCAGCTTTCCGTGGCTTACGCTTGGAAACGGATTAGCAAAGTTCACAGCCTTTATTCAAATAGCAGATATAATTGGCGCAGTCGGGCTATCAATTGTAATTATTTATATAAATATTTTTCTTTATAAGGCATTTATTAATTACAAAAATTCTCGTAAAAAATTTGCGATAAATCTTTCAACATCTTTACTGATATTTATATTAGTTCTTTCTTATGGCTTATATAAACTATCGTCATTCCAGATTACAAATAACAAAATTAGAGTTGGATTAATTCAGCCAAACCTTGACCCATGGGATAAATGGAACACCAAGCTGGATAGTCTTACAAATTCTTATTTGAGTCTTTCTCAAAAAGCAGCAGTCAATGGCGCAAAATTAATCATCTGGCCCGAAACTGCTTTACCTGTATATTTATTGGATGGATCAAATGGTAGAACTTTAGATTCGATTTATTCTTTTATTAAAAGAAATGATGTTTACCTTCTTACTGGAATGCCTGATTTTAAATTTTATTTCAAGGGAGATAAAATTTCAAGTGATGCAATTAAAAGCAAGCAAGGAAATTATTATTCAATATATAACGGAATTATTCTTTTGTCTCCAGATTCATGGAAAATTCAGCATTATGGTAAGATGAAATTAGTTCCTTTCGGAGAGAGAGTTCCATTTGTTGATAAATTTCCATTCCTCGGAGACTTAATAAAATGGGGAGTTGGTATTTCAGGTTGGAACATTGGAAGAGATACAATTAATTTTGAATTACCTTATAATATTGAAGAAAATTTTTCATCCAAAGATTCAATCCATATAAATGGGCTTGTTTGTTATGAATCAATCTTCCCATATTTTGTTGATAATTTTGTGAAGAGAGGTGCAGAAATTATTGCAATTGTTACAAATGATAGCTGGTATGGAAATTCGAGCGGACCTTATCAGCACGAGGATATTGCAGTTCTTAGAGCGGTTGAAAATAGAAGATCAGTAATCCGTGCTGCAAACGGTGGAATTAGCTGCATTATCGATCCGTTGGGAAGAATAAAAGAACAATCGGAAATGTATACAAAAACTTTTCTAGTTGGTGATGTTCCGTTAGAATTTGGTGAAACTTTTTTTACTAAACACTCATTGATAATACCAATCATTTCATCTGTCGTTTCACTTTGGGTGTTCGGATTTTTTATCCTAAAAAAATTAAAAGATAAATTAAAATTATGAATCGACAAGAGATTTTTAATATCTTTAAAATAAATTTTATTATTAGTTTATAATTATAGATAGAAACATGAATAAATTTATTGATCTAAGAAGCGATACTGTTACAAGACCCTCTCAACAAATGCGAAAAGCAATGTATGAGGCTGAAGTTGGTGATGATGTTTTCCAAGAAGACCCGACTGTTAATGACTTACAAGAATTTGCTGCAGAATTACTTGGGAAAGAAGCTGCTCTATTTGTTTCAAGCGGAGTAATGGGAAATCAATTATGTTTGAATGTTCTTACCAATCCTGGCGATGAAGTAATTTGCGAAAAAGATGCTCACATATTTCAATATGAATCCGGTTCGCCAGCAGTTTTAAGTGGAATTCAACTCTCGCCAATTGAAGGTAAATATGGAGTAATAACATCTGAGCAAATTGAACCTTGCATAAGGCCTGCAAGCGCATACTACATGCCGAGAACAAAAGTTGTAACTATCGAAAATACTCATAACAGAGCCGGCGGTACAATTCATCCAATTGAAAATATTCTGCATATAAAAGAATTAGTAAAGAAAAATAATTTGTATTTTCATTTAGATGGTGCGAGAATTTGGAATGCATCAGTTGCTTCAAAAATTTCTGTTAGAGAATACGCTTCACATTTTGATTCCATTTCATGTTGTTTATCCAAAGGACTTGGCGCACCGGTTGGTTCAATTATAGCTGGAACAAAAGAATTTATTAAAGAAGCATTTAGAGTTCGCAAATCCTGGGGCGGAGGAATGCGGCAAGTTGGTATTTTAGCGGCAGCAGGATTATATGCATTAAAAAATAATATCGAACGTTTAACTGAAGATCATCAAAAAGCGAGAGCTCTAGCAGAAACAATAAACGAAATATCATCTTTTGAAATTGATTTGAATGCTGTACAAACTAACATTGTTATATTTAAATCTAATTTACTTTCAGTTGAACAAGTAATTTCAGATTGTAAAGAACAAGGACTTTTGATTTCAGAAGGAAGGCCAGGTTATTTAAGGGCAATAACTCATCTTGATGTAAGCTTTAATGATATTGAGAATGCAAAGAAAGTTTTGAAATCATTATTTTGAAAAAAAATATATTAAAATGAATGACATAAATATTTTCAAACACAAAGTAAAAATTATTGTTAGATTTTCCGATCTTGATGCAATGAGGCACGTTAATAATGCAACTTATTTAACCTATTTGGAAGAAGCCAGAATTGCATACTTTAATGAAGTTTTAGATAGAGAGAAAAATAACTTAAATTATTATGCGGTTGTTGCAAGAATTGAAATCGATTATGTTCAGTCTATTAGTCTTGGTGATGAGGTTGAAGTTTTTACAAGAGTTTCTAAATTAGGGAATAAGAGCAGCGACGTTGATCATCTAATTTTAATTCATAGAAGCGGGGAAGAAATTATTGCATGTTCAGCTTCTACAAAATTAGTTTCATATGATTATAAAAGCTCTGTGTCAATTCCGATACCAGATGTTATCAGAAAAAAAATTATTGAATTTGAAGGGCACAATTTACAAAGTTAAATTACTTTTAAATTTTAGGTTTCTTTAATTTCAAACAATTCTTGTAACGCTTTTTCAACTTGATGGAATTTTTCCATTTTTTCAGCTGAAGAGGGTGGAGCCGCTCGTTCAATGCAGTTTTTTAATGTGCATCTTTCACAAGTTTCATTTACTTCTTTAACTGGTATTGATTGATCATTCAGAAATTTAATTTTTCCTTTTAACGTTTCATCTATTAGAAATCCAATTGTTATGCTTGATAATTGGTTCCCAACTAAATTTCCTCTTTGTGAAGCCGATATACACAAATATTCTTCATCAGATTCATAAAATTTAGAATGCAAAATTCCTGGAATCCTTCCTGTGAATTGTTTTTCTTTCTTAATAATCTTTTCAATTTTTTTTAACAATTCAATCGAAATCCATCTTCTGCAAATATGTTCATTCAATTGAAACTCTCCAAAGTTTCGAGAAATATTTAATTTGAGTTCGTTAGCTAATCTAAACTCGTTGGAATCTGTTGAATAATTAATTCTGAAAAAGAAAAATTTATTCAAGCCTAAATATTTTGCCGATAGATTTGTAATTCTTTGAAAAAACATTTCCGTGGTTGCATTAAACTTATTCATAATTGCTAAAAATTTGGAATCATTCCATTTTGGCAATTTAAAAAGATTTTCTATTTCAGGAATTAGAAGATCTGAATTTATAATTAAAGCTGTGGAAAAATATGACGCTTTAAAATAGTTTAACAGTTGGTCAAATGTGCTTAGTTTAAAATTCGAATGAATATAGCTTCTGTCTTTCATTCCAAGATAATTATAAGCCAACTCTCGCCCGACAACAAAAGTTTTTTGTGCTTCAGTTAATTTACTATTTAGCAGCAGTCTACTCTTTTTGTCCTTTGTTGCGATTGCCCTTAGGTGATCCAGCTCCGGATAATCTTTTAATACAGATTCATTTAATTTGTAGTTATATTCTTTTTCTAATATTGATTTGAGTTGACTGAATTCGACTTTAAATGCTTCCTTTAATTTATTTTCTTTAGAGAATTGTTTTACCGCAATTTCAAGATCATCAAAATAATTTTCGTTGAATTCCTTAAATATTCTTAAAGCATTTCGGCTGAAATTATTTTGGCTTAATTCAGAGTTTTTAGCTGTCTCAATAAAAGTAGCAATAAGAGCGCTTAATTGCATAGACGAAGTTGACATTAATGAAATCAATTTATTGATGTCAATTCCGTAATGATCTAATGGTAATTGTTCAAGAATATTGGATTCTAATAGATCTTCAATAGGAGATAGGTTCCTAACTAATTTTAAAGACACAAGTTTATCAAACGTGGTATTTAATGCTTCCGCTAGAGCTGCAATTTTATCTGTCTTCGGGTACTTCTTTCCGCTCTCAATTTCATTTAGGTAAGAAATAGAAAGATTACTTTTTTCAGCTAAATCTGCTAATGACATTTTTTTGTCAATTCGCAATTGTTTCAGCTTAAGCCCGAATATTAGTTTAATATAATTCTTTTTAATCATTGATATAGAATTTATAGAAGTTAATTGATTTCAATTGGTGAAATATATCAAAATAAAAAATAAATATTTGGCAAAAATTCATCATTAGCGAAATTTCGCTTGTTTCTTTTTATCAGCCTTAATATATTAAAACCAGGATTAAAAAAATAAATAATTAGCACTTGTAAAAACAAAACCTCGGTAAATATTTGATAGAACTAAAAAGAATTGTTGACGTTTTACCTTATCAATTAGAATATCATCAGAGGCTGGATGCTATTTGCGGTAAAGAGAATGGAACGTGGCGCAAATATAGTTCATTAGAAGTTAAAACTATTGTAGATAATTTTAGCTTTGGCCTTCTTAAGCTGGGTTTTCAGCCGGGAGATAAATTTGCAATTATTTCCAACAATCGGCCTGAATGGAATTTTGTTGATCTTGGTATACAACAAATTGGCGGAATCGTTGTTCCTATCTATCCTACAATGTCCGAGAGTGAATTTGAATATATTTTTAATGATGCTCAAGTAAAATTGGTCTTCGTTTCCAGCAAAGAACTTTATGATAAAGTAAAAAAGGTTTTGCCAAAAGTTAAATCCATTCAAGATATATTTATATTTGATAATTCAAATGAAGTGAAACTTTGGTCTCAAATATTATCTGAAGCTGATGAAGCGTTAAAAGAAAAATTAAATTCAATTATCAATTCTATTAAACCTGATGATCTTGCAACTATCATTTACACTTCCGGAACAACCGGCCTTCCCAAAGGTGTAATGCTTTCTCATAAAAATATTATCAGCAATATTTTATCTATCAAAGAAATAATGCCAATCAATTACGAACATAGGATGATTAGTTTCCTTCCAATTTGTCATATCTTCGAAAGGACAGCAATCTATTATTATTTAACAATTGGCGGCGCAGTTTATTATGCTGAAAATATTGATAAAGTAGTTGAAAATTTTTTAGAAGTAAAACCAAATTATTTTACTACTGTCCCAAGGCTTTTGGAAAAAGTTTATGAAAGAATAATGGAAAAAGGAAGAAATCTTTCAGGCTTAAAGAAGGCAATATTTGGATGGGCAGTAAATCTTGCTAATCATTATGATCCTCAAGGTAAAAATAATTTTTTCTATAACCTTCGATTGAAGGCTGCTCAAAAAATTGTTTTCAGTAAATGGCAAGCGGCTCTTGGTAACGAAGTAAAAGGTATAATTTGCGGAGCGGCAGCTCTTCAGCCAAGATTAGCAAGAATTTTTACTGCAGCCGGCATTCCTATTTGCGAAGGTTACGGCTTAACTGAAACTTCACCGGTAATCACTTGCAATCATTTTGAAAAAGGCGGATTTTATTTAGGCACTGTCGGCTTAACAATTCCTGGTGTTCAAATTAAAATTGAAGAAGGGACAGGAGAAATATTAACGAAAGGAGAAAATGTTTTTAAATCTTATTACAACAAACCTGAATTGACTGAAAAAGCATTTGATAAGGACGGCTGGTATCATACCGGCGATATTGGAGAAATAATTGATGGTAGATTTTTAAAAATAACCGATCGACTTAAAGAAGTATTTAAAACATCCGGGGGAAAATTTGTTGCACCTTTACCAATTGAAAACAAAATGAAGGAATCATGGTTTATAAAAAATATAATGGTCGTTGGAGAAAACAGAAAATTTACTTCAGCATTAATAGTTCCGGAGCCTGTTTTTGTATTTAACTGGTGTAGAAAAAAAGGAATGGATAAATTAACTCTTGATGAAATGCTTAGGTCAGAATTCGTGAAGGAAAGAATTTGGAAGGATATTCAGAAGTACAATAAAAGATTTTCACATATTGAACAAATTAAAAAAATAGAAATATCACCAAGCGATTGGACTGTTGAAACCGGCGAACTTACGCCAACTTTAAAATTGAAGAGAAAAATAATTTTAGAAAAGTATAAAGATCTAATAGAAAAAATTTATTCGGAATAATTTTTAACCTTACTAAAAAATAATTTTAAATATTATGAAAAGAATCATTAAAGAAGTTGCTGTTTTAGGATCGGGTGTAATGGGCGCAAGAATTGCCGCTCACTTTGCAAACATTGGCTGTAAAGTTTTATTGCTAGATATTATACCAAAAGATTTAACGGATGCTGAAAAAAAGAAAGGTCTAACTCTAAACGATAAAGAAGTGCGAAATAGAATAGTCAATGAAAATTTGAAAAATGTTTTGAACGCAAAGCCATCGCCAATTTATCATTCATCTTTTTCATCGAGAATTAGCACCGGAAATTTTGAAGATGATATGAAATCTCTTCAAAACATTGATTGGATAATTGAAGCAGTTGTTGAAAATTTGGAAATCAAAAAAGAAGTTTTCGAAAAAGTAGAAAAATTTAGAAAACCAGGCACATTGATAACTACAAACACTTCCGGAATTCCCATTCATTCAATGCTCGAAGGAAGAAGTGAAGACTTTCAAATGAATTTTTGCGGTGCACATTTTTTCAATCCTCCAAGATATTTGCAATTGCTAGAGATTATTCCTACGCCAAAAACTAGTTTGGATGTAGTTAACTTTTTAATGAACTACGGAAGTTTGTATTTGGGAAAGACGACTGTGCTTTGCAAAGATACTCCGGCTTTCATAGCCAATAGAATTGGCGTGTTCAGCATGATGGCAGTTTTCAAGTTAATGAATGAAATGAATCTATCAATTAAAGAAATTGATACTCTAACCGGACCGTTAACCGGGAAACCTAAATCTGCAACTTTCAGGACTTGCGATGTAGTTGGAATCGATACTTTGGTAAAGGTTGCAAATAATGTTTATAAAGATTGCCCCGAAGATGAAAAGAGACAACTGTTTGAGATTCCAAGTTATGTAAATAAAATGGTTGTGAAGAATTGGCTGGGCGATAAATCCGGTCAAGGATTTTATAAGAAGAGCAAGAATGAAAAAGGAGAAACAGAAATTCTGGAGCTGGATGTAAATTCATTTGAATATAAACCAAGCGGCAAATCAAAATTTGCTTCTGTTACTGCTACAAAGCCTATAGAGAATTTAAACGAACGATTGAAAGTTCTTCATGCTGCGCAGGACAAAGCAGGAGAGTTTTTACGAAAGCTGTCATTTTATATTTTCAGCTATGCATCGTATCGCATTCCGGAAATTGCAGATGAAATTTATAAAATTGATGACGCAATGCGTGCAGGCTTTGGCTGGGAGCTAGGCCCATTTGAAACCTGGGATATTCTTGGCGTAGAAAAAATTGTAAAGCAAATGGAAGAATTGAATCTTCAGCCGGCGGCATGGGTAAAAGAAATGTTAGCTAAAGGATTTAAAACTTTTTACAAAATTGAAAACGGTAAAAGAAAATATTTTGATCAGAATTCTTTTTCTTACAAAGAAATTTCCGGCAAAGATGATTTTATTATTCTTGACAACTACCGCGCAAACAAACCAGTTTGGCAAAATGTTGGAGCTACTTTGCACGATATTGGCGATGGCGTTCTTAATCTTGAATTCCAAACGAAGATGAATTCAATCGGCAGTGAAATTCTTGAAGCAATAAACAAGTCGATTGAAATTGCAGAAAAAGATTTTACCGGACTTGTAATCGGGAACAACGGACAAAATTTTTCTGCCGGTGCAAATTTAGCCATGATGTTTATGCTTGCTGCTGAACAAGAATACGATGAGATCGATTTAGCAGTAAGAACATTTCAGAATACAACGATGCGGGTAAGGTATTCAAGTATACCGGTTGTAGCTGCACCGCATGCGCTTGCTCTTGGCGGCGGTTGTGAAGTTTGTTTACACGCTGATAAAGTTCAAGCGTCTGCCGAAACTTATATCGGCTTAGTTGAAGTTGGTGTTGGAATAATCCCGGCAGGCGGCGGCTCAAAGGAAATGACACTTAGAGCATCTGATAATTTTGCGGAAGGAGCCTTAGAATTTCCTGAGCTTCAAAAAAGATTTATGAATATTGCTACTGCTAAAGTTTCTACTTCAGCGGTTGAAGCATTTGATTTGGATATATTTAAAAAAGGCCGCGATGAAATTACAATCAATCCGAACAAAGTTATTATGGATGCAAAGAAGTCTGTAATCGCTCTTTCGGAAAAAGGTTATTCGAAACCAATTCCAAGAAACGATATAAAAGTTTTAGGTAGAGAAGGATTGGCTACGCTTTTGCTTGGTGCATATTCATTTAGAATGGCAAATTATATTTCCGATCATGATAGAAAAATTGCGGAAAAATTAGCGTACGTAATGTGCGGCGGAGATTTATCTCAAGGATCTTTAGTTAGTGAACAATACTTATTAGACCTTGAGCGGGAAGCATTTTTAAGTTTGATCGGTGAAAAGAAAACTTTAGAAAGAATTCAAAATATATTAAACACCGGCAAACCGCTTCGTAATTAAGAAGCAAGCTGATATAAAAATTAAGTAACAGATTTTTAACAAAAAAAAGTATCATCATGAGAGAAGCATATATCGTTGGAGGTTTTAGAACTGCGGTCGGCAAAGCAAAAAAAGGAGGATTCCGATTTGTTAGGCCTGATGACTTAGCCGCAGAAGTAATAAAATATTTATTGAAATCAATTCCGCAGCTTGATCCTCATCGAGTTGACGATCTAATTGTTGGGAATGCCGTTCCTGAAGCAGAACAAGGGCTTCAGATGGGCAGAATGATTGCGCTTCAATGCTTACCGGTTGAAGTTCCGGGGGAAACTGTTAACAGATATTGTGCATCGGGAGTGGATACAATTGCAACTGCTGTTGCTCGTATTCGTACAGGCATGATGGATTGTATTATTGCTGGCGGAACCGAATCAATGTCGATGGTTCCTGTGACCGGTTGGAAACTTTCACCAAATTATAAAATAGCTGTCGAACATCCCGAATATTATTTAAGCATGGGATTAACAGCAGAAGAAGTTGCTAGAGATTATAAAATTTCCAGAGAAGATCAGGATGAATTTTCTTATCATTCGCATATGAAGGCAATCAATGCAATTCAAAAAGGCTACTTCAAAAATGAAATTGTTCCATTCGAGGTTAATGAGACTTATCTTGAAAATGGAAAAAAGAAAGTAAGAAAATTTGTTATTGATACTGATGAAGGACCGAGAGCAGATACTTCACTTGAAGCGCTGGCTAAGTTGAAGCCAGTGTTTGCAGCAAAAGGAACTGTTACGGCTGGAAATTCATCTCAAACTTCAGATGGCGCTGCGTTTGTTGTTGTAATGTCGGAAGAGATGGTGAAAGAATTAAATTTAAAACCAATTGCAAGATTAGTTTCTTATGCGTTAGCAGGAGTTGATCCTCGTGTAATGGGAATAGGGCCGGTGGAAGCAGTGCCTAAAGCATTAAAGAAAGCAGGGCTGAAAAAAAATGATATAGATTTAATTGAGCTTAATGAAGCTTTTGCATCACAGTCCTTAGCCGTGGTAAGAGAGTTGGGTATAAATAAAGAAATACTAAACGTGAATGGCGGAGCTATTGCATTAGGACATCCGCTTGGCTGCACTGGCGCAAAACTAACTGTGCAAATTTTAAATGAACTTAGAAGAAGAAAAAAGAAATACGGATTAGTAACTGCATGCGTTGGCGGCGGGCAAGGTGTAGCAGCAATTTATGAATTACTTAATTAGAAATTTCAAATTGAAAATTAAAAGGTAAGATAATGTCTATAGAAACAAAAAATATTTCAGCATTAAAAGGCGGCGAGTTTTTAATAAAAGATTCAGATCCGCAATCTGTTTTTATTCCTGAAGATATAACAGAAGAACAAAAATTAATGACAGATTCAGCAAGAGAATTTGTTGAAAAAGAAATTTGGCCAAAGCTTAATGATATTGATCATCAAGTGGAAGGATTGACTGTAAGACTTTTAGAAAAAGCTGGTGAGCTTGGTCTTCTCGGTGCAGCAATTCCAGAACAATATGGCGGGCTTGGAGAAAATTTTAATACGAATACTTTTTTGTCGATGGAATTAGGTGCAAGCCATTCCTTTGGTGTTTCATTTGCTGCTCATACAGGAATCGGTACATTGCCTATTCTTTACTATGGAACCGATGCGCAGAAAGAAAAATATCTTCCTAAGCTTGCTTCCGGCGAATTGAAAGCGGCGTATTGCTTAACAGAGCCAACATCAGGCTCTGACGCACTCTCGGCAAAAACTACAGCGAAATTATCTGTAGACGGAAATCATTATGTTCTTAACGGACAAAAGATGTGGATTACCAACGGCGGTTTCGCAGATATTCTTATAACTTTTGCACAAGTTGATGGAGACAAATTTACCTGCTTCATTGTCGATACAAAGTCCGAAGGTTTTACGCGCGGTAAAGAAGAAGATAAAATGGGAATTAAAGGATCTTCTACTCGCGCTTTATTTTTGGATAATGTTAAAGTTCCAAAAGAAAATATACTTGGTGAAATTGGTAAGGGTCATTACATCGCATTCAATGTTTTGAACGTCGGCAGATTTAAATTATGTGCGATGACAACCGGCGGTGCTAAAAAGTTTTTGACTGTAGCTGTTAATTATGCAAATGAAAGAAAACAATTCGGCAAAACCATTGCCAGCTTTGGAGCAATTAAATATAAGTTAGCTGAAATGGCAATTAGAATTTTTGTTTCTGAGACTGCAACTTTAAGAACAAGCGGGCTAATTAATGATAAGGTAAAAGAATTGTTGTCGAATGGTTCTGAATATAATTCAGCTATGATTTCTGCGGCTGAAGAGTATGCAATTGAATCTGCCATGTTAAAAGTTTTTGGATCGGAGATGCTTGATTATGTTGTTGATGAAACCGTTCAGGTTTTTGGTGGCTACGGTTTCTCGGAAGAATATCCGGCAGCAAGAGCTTACCGTGATTCAAGAATAAACAGAATCTTTGAAGGCACAAATGAAATTAATCGCCTCTTGACTGTTGATATGATTGTTAAACGTTCAATGAAAGGACGGCTCGATTTAATGGGGCCGGCTATGGCAATTCAAAAAGATTTGATGTCGGTTCCTTCATTCGGAAAAAAATCCGATGGACTTTTAGCAAACGAATTGGAAGCAATTAGAAATGCTAAAAAAGCTATCTTGATGATTGCAGGTTCTGCCGTACAAAAATTCATGATGAAGCTTGCAGATGAACAAGAAATTATAATGAATATTACGGACATGCTGATTGAAGTTTATTCTTCAGAATCAGCAATATTGAGAACCATAAAACTATCAGCTATGAAAGATGAAAAATCTGTTTCACCGTTTGTAGATATGACGCAAGTATATGTTAGTGATTCTTTAGAAAGAATTAGTCTTTACGGCAAGCATGCAATAGCTGCATTTGCAGAAGGCGACGAGATGAAAATGCTATTACTTGGATTGAAGCGATATACAAAGTTTGATCCGGTAAACACAACCAAGTTAAGAAGAAATATTGCTGAAAGATTAATTGAAGCTAATAAATATTGTTTTTAAGTTTTGACTGTCTGTAATTTTTAATTGAAAGAATTTATGCCTGGTACTAATTTTTCTCAGCCAATGCTGAAAGAAGGGGCACTTGATGGAAAAGTAATTTTAATTACTGGAGGCGGTACTGGTCTTGGGAAATCCATGGGAAAATATTTTGCACAATTAGGCGCAAATCTAATTATAACAAGCCGAAAAATCGATGTGCTTGAAAAAACCGCTAATGAAATAGAAAAGGAAACCGGAAAAACCGTTCTACCGGTTAAATGCGATGTAACAAGTTACGAGCAAATAGAAAATTTATTGAAGCAATCTTTGGAAAAATTTAACAAAGTTGATACTTTGGTTAACAATGCTGCCGGTAATTTTATTAGCCCAACCGAAAGATTATCTCATCGTGCTTTTGATATAATTGTGAACATCGTTTTGAAAGGGACATATTATTCAACATTAGCTTTTGGTAAACATTGGATAAAAGAAAAACAGCCTGCCTCAATATTAAATATTGTTACTACTTATGCATGGACCGGATCTGCATATGTTGTTCCATCTGCAGTTGCAAAAGCTGGAGTTCTTTCTCTTACTAGATCTCTTGCAGTTGAATGGGCAAAGTATAAAATTCGATTTAATGCAATTGCGCCTGGACTATTCCCAACCAAAGGGGCTTGGGAAAGATTACTTCCGGGAAATATTTTTGAAAAATTTAATCTTGCAAAAAAAATTCCTGTTGGAAGAACAGGCGAACATCAAGAACTTGCAAACCTCGCAGCGTATTTAGTTTCCGATTTTTCATCATTTGTAAATGGAGAAGTGATAACGATCGATGGCGGCGAATGGTTAAAAGGCGCCGGACAATTTAATATGTTGGAAGAAATTCCAAGCCAGATGTGGGATGAGATTGAAAAAGCAGTTAAGAACGTGAAAGGGAGTTAAAAAGTTTGAACCCTGCCTTAGATAAAAAATTATTTAAACATGCTTATAATATTATTGTAAAATTTAATGAAGTAGATATGCTGCATATTGTTAACAATGCAGTATACTTTAATTACTTTGAACAGGCTAGAATAAAATACGCAAAAGATCTTGGCATTCTTCCAAATGATGGAATAGTCTTGAATGGAACAGCCTTCTATATAGCGCGTAATGAAATAAATTATTTAAAGGTTGCTCAGTTCGAAGATAAATTGCGAATATATACCAGAGTTCCTTATATTAAACATAGCAGTTTTGGATTTGAGCATATTATTCAAAATATTTCATCGAAAAAAATAATTGCTGAAGGTTCGGGCGTTCTTGTTCATGTTAATCCTTTAACAAAAAAATCAATTCCTCTTCCTAATGATTTTGTTAAATTAGTTTTGAAATATGAAAAGAGTGTACAAATAATTTAAAAACTTATTTAAGGGGTAATATATGCGCCAGATAGTTTTTGATATTGAAACAAGTTCATTCCCATTAGAGTCACTCTCCGAAAGCCAGCAGGAGTACCTTCTGCGATATGCCGAAAAAGAAAAAGATGATATAACAAAAGATCAAAAAGTTGATGAAGCAATCCGATATCTTAGTCTTTACCCTTTTACCGCAAAAGTTATAGCTATTGGATTTTATGATGTTCAAAAAGAAAAATCTTTTGTTTATTACGAAAGTAAAGATGAGGAAGAATGGACTTCCGAAACTAAGGAAGTTCAGTACAAAGGTCTTTCTGAAGAAGAGATGCTCAAATCTTTCTGGCGAATTGCTGAGAAAACCGATCAGTTTATTTCTTTTAATGGAAGAAATTTTGATGTGCCGTTTCTATTGATGCGCTCTGCACTTAATAAAATAAAACCCAGGAAAAATTTAATGACCAACCGCTTCGACACTTCTCTTCATATTGACTTACTTGAACAGTTCACATTTTATGGAATTACCAGGAAATTCAATTTAGATTTTTACTGCCATGCGTTCGGAATTGAATCTCCCAAGTCAAAAGGAATTTCCGGTATGGAAGTAAAGACTCTTTATGAAGCTGGAAGAATAAAAGACATTGCCGTATACTGCGGTCAGGATATTCTAGCAACCAGCAAACTCTATAAGATTTGGGAAGAGTATCTGCATTTCTAAATAAGTTTAAGATGAAAATATTTACTGCAATAGCGGTAAATATTTGTGATTAACATTAATAATTTTAAAATTTTGCTCATTGATTAAAAATCTTACTGCTATAGCAGTAAAATTCTTGCTATTTACTAATTTTTCATTTAAGTTTATTCTAAAACAATAAAAATTACTGCCATGGCGGGAAATAATATAGATTTTACTAAAGAAATTGCTCGTGCAGTGAAATTTCATCGTACTAAAAGCGGGTTAAATCAAAAGCAATTAGCAGATTTAGCTGACGTTGGAAAAACTGCAGTCTTCGATATTGAAAAAGGAAAAGAATCAGTCCGCTTAAATACTTTGTTGAAGGTATTCAAAGCTCTCAATATAAAAATGAAACTTGAAAGCCCGTTAATGCATTTAATGGAAAATGAAAATGAGAAAAGCTAAAGTATATAATTTTGGTAAATATGCCGGTGACTTGATTGAAATAGAAAAATTTAAAAATTATAAATTCATTTATAAAGATGATTACGAAGACGCGCCGGTTTCTTTGACAATTGTAGTATCAAAAAAGGAATATGAATTTAACAGCTTTCCTCCATTCTTTGAAGGATTGCTGCCTGAGGGAATTCAGCTTGAAGCCTTATTACGGCAAACTAAAACCGATAAGAACGATTTATTCGGGCAGCTTATTTTAGTAGGCAGGGATCTCGTAGGTTCAATAACAGTGGAAGAAGCAGAATGAATATTTGTCCTATTACTTATAATCCGTGCGGTGATAGAAAATACTCGTTGGAAGGATTAAAGCTTTTATCACGGAACCTCAATGACTTGAAAGATATTCCGTTAACTCAGGAAGAACAAATAAAGGAAGCTGCTGTCAGAGCGGTTAAAATGTCTATTCAGGGGGTGCAGCCCAAATTGAGCGCAAGATTAAATCTCAAAGAGAGCTCATTCATTATAGTCGATAATGGAGGTACCTTTATCCTTAAACCGCAGAATAATTTTTATCCTCAGCTTCCGGAAAATGAAGACCTTACTATGAAACTTGCTGAAACAGTTGGGCTTGATGTTCCGTTACACGGGATGGTGTATTCAATTGACAGCAAGCTGACTTATTTTATTAAACGCTTTGATAGGTATGGCAGAGATAAAAAATATTCTCTGGAAGATTTTGCACAGCTTGCGGGCAAATCAAGAGAAACTAAATATGATTTTAGCATGGAAAAAATAGTTGATATAATAAAACAATACTGTACGTTTCCGGTGATTGAATTTGTAAAATTATTTCGACTTACTCTGTTTAATTTTCTTATAGGAAATGAAGACCAGCATTTAAAAAATTTTTCCTTAATAACACGGAATCATAAAGTTGAACTCTCTCCTACTTACGATTTAATAAATACAACTATTGCCGCACCAAATCCACAGGAAGAAATAGCCTTACCATTAATGGGGAAAAAGAAAAAGCTTTCAAGAAAAATTTTAATCGATTATAGGGGCAAAGAAAGACTCGGAATGAATGAAAAAACAGTCTTCAGAATTTGCGATGAAATTAAAGACTCAATAAATATGTGGCATGAGTTAATCTCTAAAAGTTTTTTATCCGAAGAAATGAAAGAAAAATATGTTAATCTTATTTCTGAAAGATATAAAATCTTATTTGGGTGAAAAATTTTTAAAAGAATAAAAAATTCTTCCTAACGGATATTCACCATTTTTTCCAGCAATTTTTGTATCATTTTGTTATTGTCGGATATTAAATATTTTTTAGACAAAATTTCTTCTGCTGTTTGAATATACTTTTCTTTCTTTAATTCATTTTTACCTTCTTCTAACATTTCTTGTAAAGAGTTTTCAGTAACTTCACAGTGAAACTGAAGAGCGAACACTTTCTCCTTATACACGAAAGCTTGATTTTTACAAGCTTCACTTTCTGCCAGAAGCAAAGCTCCTTCCGGCAGATCAAAAGTATCGCCGTGCCATTGAAAAACTTTTGTTTGTTGAGGGAATGAAGTAAACAATAAATTATTTTTTGCATTTTCTGTAAGCTTAATATCAAACCAGCCAATTTCTTTAAATTTATTTGGATAAACCTTCGCTCCTAAAGATGCAGCAATCAATTGGGAACCAAGACATATTCCTAAAACCAATTTACCTGAATCAATTACATTTTTAATGAAAATTTTTTCGCTTGTTAACCACGGAAATTTATCTTCATCATAAATGCCCATTGGCCCGCCCATTATTATCAGCATGTCAAAATCATTGATCCCGGGAAGTTTTACTTGCTCATAGAATTTTGTAAATGTGATTTCGTGATTATTTTCTTTAGCCCAAACTTCAATATAACCGGGGCCTTCAAATCTTTCATGCTGAAGAATGTGTATTCTCATTTATATTTCTTAAACCGATTTTTTAATAAAATTATTAGATCGAAATTAATTAAAAAGTCATAGAAGTGTCGTGACAGCGAAGGGTGAGATTATTTTTCAACCAATTTTTTAAATCTTATATTTGTTAGGAAAATTCAATTCAATATTAATTATTAAGCGGATGTGTAGTAATGATCGAACCTGAAGTAACTTTGGAATTAGCTTTAGAACATGGATTAACTGAAGACGAATTTGAAAGAATAAAAAAAATTTTGGGAAGAGTTCCAATTTTTACCGAGCTTGGAATTTTCAGCGTAATGTGGAGTGAGCATTGCAGCTATAAAAATTCAATAGCACTTCTTAAAACTTTGCCGAGAAGCGGCGGCAGACTGCTTGTTGGCGCAGGTGAAGAAAATGCCGGACTTGTTGATATCGGTGATGACCTAGCTGTAGCTTTTAAAATTGAAAGCCATAATCACCCATCAGCTGTGGAACCGTATCAAGGTGCCGCTACCGGTGTTGGCGGAATTATGAGAGATATTTTTACCATGGGCGCCAGACCGATTGCTTCTTTAAACTCACTTCGCTTTGGAACTCTTGATGATGCCCGTACAAGATTTTTATTTGACGGAGTTGTCCGCGGCATAGGCGATTACGGAAACAGCTTTGGCGTTCCGACAGTTGCCGGTGAAGTTTATTTTGATGAATCCTATCAAGGCAATCCTTTAGTAAATGCGATGGCAGTTGGAATTGTTAAGAAGAATCAATATGCTAGTGCGATTGCAGAAGGTGAAGGCAATTCTGTTATGATTGTTGGTTCATCTACAGGCAGAGATGGAATTCATGGCGCTACTTTTGCGTCAGAAGAAATTTCTGAAAAGTCTGAAGCGAAACGCCCATCAGTTCAAGTTGGTGATCCATTTACTGAAAAACTTTTGCTTGAAGCATCTTTGGAAATTATCAAGAACGGCTGGCTCATCGGAATTCAGGATATGGGAGCCGCAGGAATTTCTTGCTCTACTAGCGAGATGAGTGCGAAAGGAAATTCCGGGATGAAGATTGACTTGAATAAAGTTCCTTTGAGAGAAAAAGGAATGACGGCTTATGAAATTATGCTTTCTGAAAGTCAGGAGAGAATGTTGTGCGTGGTTAAAAAAGGTTTTGAAAATGAAGTGAAAAAAGTTTTTGAAAAATGGGATCTTCATTGTGAAATTATTGGTTATGTTACGAATGACGGCATGCTTGATATTGATTATGAAGGAGGAAAGAAAGCAATTATTCCTGCGTACGAATTAGTTTTAGGCGGCGGCGCCCCGGTTTATATGCGAGAAACAAAAAAACCAGGATATATTGATGATGTAAGAAAATTTGATTTCTCTTCTCTTCCTCAACAGAAAAATTTAGCTGAAACTTTCATAAAAGTTTTTTCTTCTCCAAACATTGTATCCAAGCGATGGGTTTATGAGCAGTATGATTCGATGGTAAGAACCAATACAATTGTGGGACCGGGATGCGATGCAGCAGTAGTTTATATTAAAGGAACTAACAAAGCGCTCGCAATGAAGACGGATTGCAATTCTCGCTACGTATATTTGAATCCCAAAGAAGGAACTAAAATTGCGGTAGCTGAATCTGCAAGAAATATTGTTTGTTCTGGCGGTGTACCGTTAGCTATTACAAACTGTTTGAACTTTGGAAACCCATACAAACCGGAAATGTTCTGGCAGTTCAAAGAAGCAATTGATGGTATGGGAGAAGCTTGCAGATTTTTCGATACACCCGTTACCGGCGGTAATGTCAGTTTCTACAATGAATCACCAAACACAGCGGTTTATCCAACACCAACGATTGGTATGGTTGGATTGGTGGAGAAGCTGGAAAATGTAACTACTTCTTTTTTTAAAGAAGAAGATGATTTGATTTTTGTTCTCGGTGAAGACTTTGAAGAATTAGGGGGCAGTGAATATTTAAAAATCATTCATGGGAAAGTTGCAGGCGATTCACCTAGAATAAATTTGGATACAGAAAAAAAATTACAAGATACAGTTCTTACGCTTATCAATAAAAAATTAATTAAATCAGCACACGATATTTCAGAAGGCGGAATTATTGCAGCTTTGGCAGAATGCTGCATAATGAACGATGAGAATTTAATTGGCGCATCTGTAAACATTCCGGTAAAAACTCGAGAAGACTTTTCTCTTTTCTCAGAAAGTCAATCAAGAATAATTATTTCAGTTTCAAAGGATAAAAGATCTGAAGTTGAAAAATTGTTAGGCGAATACAATCAAGTATTTTATTTTCTTGGAACTACTGGAGGGAAAAAACTTATTGTCAATAACAAGTTTGACTTTAATCTGGAAACTTTGTCCGATATTTTTTATAACTCCATTTCTAGAATAATGAATGCATAATATGAGACCAAAGAAAAGAGTGACATCATTAAAAAAATGACGGGATCAAAAAAGCGTAAAACAATTTCTAGATCTATTAGTCAATTACCGAAATACAAACCTTCTTACAAAAAGACTAAAGATTTTATTAAACATTACATCGGTGGTTTAATTAGCCGGGTGGATGAACACCATGTATTTCTGCTTGCCGGTGGCTTAGCATTTTCTTTATTCGTTTGCATTATTCCTTTTCTTCTTATTTTATTTTATGTTCTTGGCAACATTCTTAATTCACAAAGTGTGCAAAGCCAGGTTAATGCTGCAATCAGCACTATAATACCTTATGAAAAATATTCCGATTACGTTAAAGAAGTTATTTTCAAAAGAATTAATGAAGTAATTGAATATAAAAACATTGCAGGAATTATCGGCGCCTTTGGTTTGCTCATTGCGGCAAGCGGGTTGTTCAGCAGCATGAGAACGATTTTAAACAGAGTTTTCGGGATTGAAACCAACGTTCACTTTCTACTTGGAAAACTTCGGGACTTTGCCTTAGTGCTGATGGTTATTTTGATTTTCTTTGTAACAACAATGTTGTCACCAATTCTTGATTTAATTATTCAAGCTGCTCAACACATGGAAGGATTGGGATTTTTCAGAAGCCCAATCTTCGAGCATTTTATGCTTTCGATCATTTCATTAGTTTTAATTTTCATCTTGTTCTTGATTTTATATTCTACCGTTCCTGTTAGAAAATTAGGTAAGAACTCCACTTTAATAAGCGCTGTCTGGGCTGCAATTTTATGGGAAACCGCGAAGCAAGGATTTGGATTTTACATTCATCACTTTACTACTTTAGGAAAAATATACGGGACATATGCTTTGGTTGTTGTTGTCGCGTTCTGGATTTACTATTCTTCAATCGTCTTTATAGTTGGTGCGGAAATAGGAAGGCTATATAAGGAACGGAAAATAATTCCTCTCTAAATAAAATTGATTGCATGACCTAAAATTTTTAGTTCATGCAATCATACACGCTTGATTAAAATTTGATACACATTTAAATTAGTTTATTCCACATGCGCCTGAGCCGCAACCGCAAGTGCCGGTTGAGCATGAAGAATCGTCGCTATAGCTGCTGCTCGAAAAATCAGAACCACCCGCGAATGAAGCGCTGAAAGTTGAAAGCAATTTTTTGTTTTTCTTCGAGCTGCATTTTGGACAAATTACTTCTTCATTTGCCGCGCTTGATTTATGGAGCACTTCAAATTTATTATTGCATTCGCTGCAGCGGTATTCAAAGATCGGCATAAAAATCTCCTTTAGTTTTGAACAATGATTTCTGGTTTTAAAATAATTTCTGATTTCATAGAACGGGAAATAAGACAAGCCTTTTCAGATTTTTCAATAATCCGTAACGCTCTTTCTTTTTCGTGTTCGTTATTAACAATGATGTTCGGCGAAAGTTCAATTTGAGTTACAAATAATTTTCCGTCAACTTTTTCTACTTTACCTTTCCCTTTAGAAGAAAAGGAAATAAAATTTAATTTTGAATTTTCAGCAATAGCAAGAAATGTAGTCATCAAACATATGTTTGCAGAAGCGGCAAATAAATGTTCCGGCGACCAAACATTTGGAACACCTCCGGGAAATTCCGGGGGAGTGGCAATTGTAATATTATCCATTCCATCGGAGGAAAGCTCACCTATCTTGCCTTCTTTCCAAGTTACTTTAGTTTCGTAATAAAAAATATCGTCCATTAATATTCCTAAATTGTTTTGTTAGATGTCCTAATTTTAGAAACGGTTCAAAATATAAATAAATTTTTTTAGTGTTGTAAAATTCTTGCAAAATTAACTTGACAAAAAGAAAAATTGTAAATATCTTTAACCAGATAAAATAATCTGATTTAGAAAATGACAGTTATATTTTCAAAAAAATGCGAATATGGTTTACAAGCGGTTTTATATTTGGCTGCAAAAGAAGTAGGCGGAATTGTATCGGCTGATGAAATTGCTAAAAAACTAAATATCCCGAAAGAATTCGTCTCGAAGATTTTACAAAACCTTACAGAAAGCGGAATAATAAATTCTAAGAAAGGTAAATCAGGTGGATTTTCTCTTGCAAAACATCCCGCTAATATAAGATTGATCGATGTTGTGGCAGCTATTGATGGATTGGGAATTTTTAGTACTTGTGTCCTTGGATTTCCAAATTGTTCACCTGATCATCCATGTCCGCTTCATGAAAAGTGGGGCGCCTTAAGAACAAGCGCTTATAATATGTTAACCGAACAAACTCTTGATCAGCTTAAAGAAAAAACTTTACACAAGATTGCTCACTTAGAAGCATAAAAATTTTTTATGATTAAATCAGATAAAAATATCCGAAATATGCCAAACGAAGTGAAATCCCGTAACGCGGGAAAAGAAAAAAAAATAGTAAGAAACTTAGAAAGGCCAATTCAAAAATATAGGTTCTTGATTCAATCTAGTTTCGCTCTTTTGTGCATCTGGATAGGATATGATTTTTATAGATTCGCTCATTTCCTAGAATCAAACGGAAGCGCTGAATTTTTTAAGCGACCTCCTGGAGTTGATGGGTTTTTGCCAATCAGCTCTATGATGAGTTTTTATTATTTTATTTCAACCGGAATTATTCATCCAGTTCATCCGGCTGGGATGTTTATTTTTCTAGCAATCATCTTAATGTCGATTGTATTTGGAAAATCTTTTTGTTCATGGCTCTGTCCTGTTGGATTCATTTCGGAATTGATTGGAGATTTTGGAGAGAAGATTTTCAAAAGAAAATTGAAACTGCCGAAATGGATAGACATACCACTCCGAAGTCTTAAATATCTTTTACTTGGGTTTTTATTCTACGCAGTTTTTGTTTTGATGAACTTAGTTGCAGTTAAAGCATTCCTCGATAGTCCATACAATCAGGCTGCAGATCTGAAGATGTACTATTTCTTTGTAGATATTTCAAAAACCGCTTTAATAGTAATCGGGTCTTTGTTTTTGTTGTCAATAATAGTTAGGAATTTTTGGTGCAGGTTCCTCTGTCCATACGGCGCACTGCTTGGAATCTTTTCATTCTTAAGTCCGAATAAAATAAAAAGAAATCCAGTCAGTTGTATTGATTGCGGTTTATGTGCAAAGGCATGTCCCTCATCAATTAAAGTTGATAAAATATTAACAGTTTATTCTGATGAATGCAGCACTTGCCTAAACTGTATCGATGCATGTCCCGTTGAAGATACCTTGGATTTGAAATCAGTTTTTACAAAGAAAAAAATTTCAAAAAAGTTTGTTGCAATCGGAGTGGTTTCAATTTTTATGGCCGTAACCGGTTTTGCAATGATAACCGGGCACTGGCATAACAACATTACTAAAGATGAATATCTTGTTCATTATAAATTGATGGACACGTACGGACATCCAACCGGTACAGAAGCGGTAAAAGAATTTGATAAAGAAGCAGCGGAGAAAAAATTAGTAAATGGAACAGACACTGAGAAAAATATAGTAAGTCCTGATAAAGGAAAAATTAAAAATTCAACAGGGAACAATTGAGCGAAGGAGATACAATGAACAAATTAAAAAATAAAAAAACAGTGATCGGAATTTCGACAGCAATAATTCTAATTGTTGCAGTTGTATTCTTAGTTTTCGGTTTCGATGGAATTGATTCAAACAAGGTTGATGGAACAGAATACGCACAGCTTACCTATGCACCAAATGTTCCTCAGCCGGTTACAAGAGATCATTCAACCAAAGTAATTGTAAAGCTTGAAACAATTCAAATAACAGGAAGATTGGCTGATGGAGTTCAATATAATTTCTGGACATTCGGCGGAAAAGTTCCTGGAGAATTTATTCGCGTTCGCGAAGGAGATGAAGTTGAATTTCATTTGGAGAACAGCCCGCTCTGCAATGTTCCGCACAGCATCGATCTTCATGCAGTAAGCGGACCAGGCGGCGGTGCGTCAGCTTCTCAAACTATTCCCGGACATGCGTCGGTTTTTTCCTTTAAAGCTGAGCATGCCGGCCTTTACGTTTATCATTGCGCAACGCAGCCGGTACCTCTTCATATTGCAAATGGAATGTACGGATTAATTTATGTTCAACCGAAAAAAGAATTGCATCCGGTTGACCAAGAATATTATGTCATGCAAAGTGAATTTTACACAAATGGAAATTATGGCGATCCAGGGCTGCAAGATTTTTCTTTGGATAAAGCTTTAGCGGAAAATCCAACTTACGTTGTATTCAACGGTTCAGTAGGAGCTTTATCAGGAGAGAACGCACTTCAAGCGAAAGTTGGACAAACGATTAGACTTTTCGTCGGCAACATTGGGCCGAATTTAACTTCTTCATTTCACATTATAGGAGTTGTTTTTGATAAAGTATATTTGTTCGGCGGAACGGAAGTTAGCCAAACTAATGTTCAGACAGTTAATATTCCAGCAGGAGGCTCTGCAATTGTAGAATTCAAAGTTAAAGTTCCCGGCACTTTTGCAATTGTCGATCACTCGATCTTCAGAGCATTTAATAAAGGTGCAGCCGGATCGCTTGTAGTTACAGGAGATGAGAACAAAGATATTTTTTCCGGAAAGCAATCTGATAATTTATTTTACGGTTCTAATCTGGATAAGGAAGTTCAATCCGGAAGTAATCCAAATATTTCAGCTAACCAGGCTGCAAGCAGCAACAGCAATATTGAAGATATAGTAGCAGCTGGTAAAAAAGTTTTTTCGACAACTTGCTTCGCTTGTCATCAACCTGATGGAAAAGGAGTTCCTAATATATTTCCGCCGCTTGCCGGTTCGGATTTTCTAAATGCAAATAAAGAGCGGGCAATCGGAATTGTTCTACATGGAAAAACCGGCCCAGTTACTGTCAATGGAAAGCAATTTAATAATACAATGCCGCCCCAGTCTTTAACAGACGATCAAATTGCGGCGGTTCTGACTTACGTTTATCATTCATTTGGAAACTCCGGGAAGACTGTAACAAAAGATGACGTAACAAAAGTTCGCGGCGAGAAACAAGTAAGCTTAAAATGAAATTAAGATCTTTAAATATTGCCATATTGATAATAGCTTTAATTGCCGGATCATTAGCCCAGTCCAAATCCGCGTCAAAATCCCATCCCACAAAAATACTAATATCCGGCGGCTATTATCTTCCATTATTTAAAGACAATGGAGAACCAGGAAAAGAATATGTAAAATCTTTTTATTTAGATTTATACATGGTAACCAATGGTGAATATTTAAAATTTGTAAAGGCTAATCCACAATGGCGAAAATCAAATGCTAAAAGAATTTTTGCCGATCAAAATTATTTAAAAAAATGGAAAAGTGATTTAGAATACGGAAAAGATGTGAATGATAGCGATCCGGTTTGTAATGTGTCATGGTTTGCAGCAAACGCTTATTCCAGGTGGGCTGGTAAGCGTTTGCCGACCGTGGCTGAATGGGAATACGCTTTCAGTAAAAAATTAATTCCTAATGAAAAAAATATTTCTCCAAATCAAAATTTATACGAATGGGCTTTCGATTTTAATGAAACAAATTTCCAGGCAAGCAGTGTTTGCGGCGGCGCAGGCTCAAGCGCCAATGATCCAAAAAATTATGAAGCTTTTTTACGGTTCAGTTTTAGAGATAATCTGAAAGCAAATTATTGTTTGGATGATTTGGGATTTAGATGTGTTTCGGATTCAAATAAAAAAAATTCCGAAATAATTATTTCTGAAAAATGATTTAGTGAGGTACTTATGAAAAATTATTTAATTGGTTTCGTTCCGGTTACGCTGCTGACTATTGCGGTTATTACCTATGTTGACAAAGGCAATGGAAACTTCGGCGATGAAAAAAATAAAACACAATTCGTACAAGTTGAAAATGCATCAGAAAATAATACTCAAAAAAAGCAAGATGCATGCTGTAAAGTAGAAATGGCTGGCGAGCATTCCGATAATTCAATTTATCAGCTTAAGAGTATGTGGAAAGATCAGGATGGAAATACAATAAAGCTGAAAAAATTTGGGGGCAAAAAAGTTGTACTTGCGATGATTTATACAAGCTGTCCTACGGCTTGTCCAGTAATCGTAAATGATATGCAAAAGCTTGAGTCATCAATTCCGGAAAAAGAGCTTAGCAGTTATCATTTTGTTCTTGTTTCAATCGATCCGCAAAGAGATTCACCGGCACAGTTGAAAAAATTTGCTGGTGAGAAAAAGCTAGACCTTCAAAATTGGACTTTGCTTGCCGGAACTCAAATGGATATAGCGGAGCTTGCTCAGATGATCGGCTTCAGATACAAGAAGAATGCTTCCGGAAATTTTACTCATTCCAGCTTAATTACAATTTTAGACAAAGATGGAATAATCGAAAACCAAAGTGAAGGATTAAATCAAAGCGCTGAAAAGCTTATTGCAATACTTAATAAATGAAGTAGAAATTTTATAATAAATTTTAAGGAGTAAAACATGAATAGCGAAAATAATTTTTTAACTGAACAGGAAGTATATCATCACCTGACTCTTTCGCAAATAGTGACAAAGGATCATCGTGCGGCAGGCGTATTTGAAAAATATAACCTTGACTTTTGCTGCAAAGGAAATAAATCTCTCGGTGAAGCTTGCAAAGAAAAAGGATTGAACGCAGAGGAAATTCTATCGGAGCTTCAAAGCGTCAATATTGTACCGAACGAAAATAACTTGAGATTCAATGATTGGGAACTTGACTTCTTAGTTGATTACATAATCAACAATCATCATCAATATGTTAAAGATTCAATACCTGTGGTCTCCGCTCACGCAAATAAAGTTGCATCGGTGCATGGTAAAAATCATCCGGAAACGATTGAACTGAATAAAATTTTTACGGTTGTCTATAAGGATTTAAAACAACACCTTATGAAGGAAGAAGAAATTCTTTTTCCGTATATAAAATATCTTGTTAAAGTTAAAAATAATAATTCAAATCCAGAGCGGCCATATTTTGGAACGATTGCAAATCCAATTAAGCTGATGGAATCGGAACATACTTCGGCAGGAGATAATTTATTTAGCATAAGGAAATTGACTGATAATTATACTTTACCTGCTGATGCTTGTACAACCTATACAACATATTATAAAGAGCTAAAAGAGTTTGAAGAAGATTTGCATAAACATGTTTACCTGGAAAATTCTATATTATTTCCAAAAGCAATTATGCTTGAAGAAAAAATATTTAATAGCTAAAAGCAGGGAATAAGTAAAAAATCAAACTTGTTATTCATTCGGAAATTAGCAGAATGGAAAATATTTTTGATTCTGGCTAATAGCTACTAAGAGAATTGAATAAAAATTTTTTTTAATATTTTGAAATTCACTTAATAAATAAAAACGGGGGCAATTAGCCCCCATAATTTTATATTCTTTGTTATTTATATTTCGTCAACAATTAGATCCCGTCAACTGAATAAACAGCATATCCGCGCGGCGGAGCCCAGACTTGAACGTTACCATTTCCATCGCACCATTTTGTTTGCGGCTGATAATTTTGTCCGGAAACAGATGAATACCAAGCATAACATTTCAGATTTTGGTTTTTCAAATAACCATTACCTGTTGTAACAGTAGCGCCAAGCCAATTGGAAGCATTGTCATTTAAAGCAACAATGTAACCAGGTGAAGTAGTCGAATATTCATAACTGCCGTAAATTAATAAATCACCGTCATCAGTTTTTAATAACTGAATGTTTGAACTGTGTTTTACAAAATGTTATTTGATTGTTGAAATCAAGATTTGTGTATGATGAGGCAAGTACAATCCTCCAAGAAGAAAATGGAACAAATGATTAAATCAGTTAAAGCTTATCACCTATAATAACTTTATAATTTTTTATGTTTGTACAAGTATTATTTTTTTAACTAAAATTTAAAAGCTTCATGTCTAATCGCAAAAGTTTATTCTCAATTTCACATGACCATTTTCATGGATTGATGGTTGCACAAATAATAAAAAAGGGAAGCTCTGTTTCAAAAGATTTGCTTAATGATATTGATGATAAAGTTCGTTATACAATTCATTTTTATGATCAGGAATTAGTTAACCACTTTTATATTGAGGAACAAATTCTTCAGCCGCTAGTAAGAGGAATTTCTAAAGAGATCGATGGATTATTTGATAACCTTATTAATGAGCATAAATTAATTGGTGATCTTGTAAAATCTTTAAATGATAAAACTGATTTAGAAAATAAATTGGATAAGATTTCAACTGCATTGGAGAACCATATAAATCAAGAAGAAAGAGTGCTCTTTCCTAAGATCCAAGAAACTTTGTCTGAAGATGAACTAGAAACTCTTAGTAAAAATTTAGAAAAAAATGGTTACGAACATATCTTCAAATATTAATTACAATTGAAAATTTGGGTGATAAAAATTAATCCTATTTGAAAATATGAATGCATGATTGCATGAATTTTAGACTAAGAGTATCATTCATGCAAACATGCATCCATGCATTTTTTATGCTTTCATTCTTGTGCCGTGCTCTTCATGAATAAACAGCCAGCTGCAAATTTTTCCGATATTTATTTCTTCAAAATTATTCCAATATTCTTTTGTTCTAACATGATGTGAGCTTGTGTCTGTTGATGGAATTGATTCTGCTTCTTCAATCAATTCACGAATTCTACTTTGCCATTTAACCATATTAGAAGGGCGCAAATCTACCCAGCCTTCATTAGACCATTTATCAATATTTCCAGTATTTAATTCAAGAACATTTTCTCCAAGAAATGCCGGAATTTTTATGTTGGTACCGCGAAGTAAAGATTCACCGTTTGGAAGAAGTATCGGAATTCCAATTGAGATTATTTCGCTTCTAAGTTTTGAGTTATTTAAAATAATTTCGAAGCATTGATTGGAAAGCTCTTCAGGTTTGACTGTTAAAATATCTTTCATGGTTTTGCCGCTCAATTCTATAAGATGAATTTCATAAAGCAGCTTTGAAAGTCTCGGCGGTCCTAAAAGTTCGAACGCAACGCTGGTTACATTATTTTCTTTTTCAAGTTGTGCTAATTTTTTTACTGCCATGTGCTGCAAATATCCGGCGCGATATGTTGGCTCCATTGTTGCGTGGTCTAAGGAACTAACAATGTCATGGCCTGTGTTGCCTCCTTTTATTTCGTAAATTACAACATCAGCAATTTCTTCAGGCGTAACAAACTCCATTTGTTTTTGTGCAGTTATCGTTTCGAATTCACCACGGGAAAAAATTCCATTTTCTCCTGTGTCTATAAAAACTGATTTTAAAGTTTCACCGCTTGATCTATATTGTTTATCGGAACAAATCTCGAACTTACCTTTTAATGGTACTGCTTCATCAATTGAAACGTTAAGCAATTCTATTGGCTGGCCTCTTCGTTTTATCTCACCGAATTCAATTCGCTTCCAGGCAATTGCTGCTGTAGGTTTTATTTCTTTTGTTATTGGCCCTTCAGGAGTTCTTGCCATTAAAAAAAGCAAAAGTGTGTGTGCGCCTGCAATGGATGATTTACTAAGCAGCACGCGTGATGGTTTTTCTTCGCTGTGGGTATATGGAATATTCAATCCCATGCCGCCGGTTCCGCTAGTTCCTATTTTCAAATAAATTTCTGATTTGATTATGCTCATGCAAGAATATAATAACTGAACATGTCTAATTAACTGCGGAATGTATAAAGTGCATAAAAGTTTTTCAATTTCATCAACTAAAGAGTCGTAGCTGGTTTTATTTTTTATTGCCCTGGTTACACTTCTATAAGATAAATAAATATCCTGGTATGCGATTGCCGTTGCAGTATTAATACAATCAATTATGATTTCCGGTTTATATTGCATTAAAAGATTATATACCGATGAATTTTTTATGATGTCTTGAGAAAGTTCCTCCATAGTATCGTTCATCAAGAGTTGTCTTTTATTTTTATCCGATAAAATTTGAAGTCTGTTTTCATCCTTGAACTCGTTTCGGACAAATAAATCGCCGCCCCAAGGAATAAAAAAGTTACTGCCTTTTTGCGGAAATTCTTTTTCAAGTTTGGAGACTGCATCTTCAGCTTCGGAATATTTTAATGATGTGATTATAATCCTTTTGGGATTATCATCAACAAGCTTACGTGCAACTGCGTTTCCGACTAATCCCCAGCCGCCGAGCACGAGAACAGTTTTGTTTTGAATGTTCATATATAGATTCCCTGTTGAATGAATAAATATTTGTACCCAAAATTAAATCAAACTAATTCGGAAGGCAATTAAAGTTTTTCATCGGTTTATGTTACTTTTTCTCAGTAAAAAATTGCCTCTTATCGATCATTAATTGTTAAGCGCTATAAAAAATATAATTTAGTAAGTGCTTAAAACAAAAAATTTTCAAATTAAACGGTTTGTTCAAATCATGATGACCAAAAAAGATAGCATTTCGCTTGCAGTTGAATCTTTTGATCGGGCTTACCAAATGCATTTAAAAGGTAATATTGAAAGTGCTATAAAAGAATATCAAACTTCCATTGATATTTTCCCTACGGCAAAAGCTTACACTTTTTTAGGATCAGCATACGGCCTTCAAGGTTATTTTGAGTTAGCTATTGAAGAATGCAAAAATGCAATTAAACTAGAACCTGAATACAGCAATCCTTATAATGACATTGGAACATACTTGCTAAACCTCGGAAGAGATGACGAAGCAATTAGGTGGTTTGAAAAAGCATTAGAATTGAAAGATCAAAATGTAAATCATTTATCCTATTTCAATCTTGGCAAAATTTTTGAAAAAAAAGGTAAATGGTTAAAGGCTTTAAGCTATTTTAATGATGCAATTCTGAGTAATCCCGACTATGAACCTGCCCAAGATGAGATAATAAGATTATCTACTTTGTTGAATTAATTTTTTAATGAACTTTAAATTGAAAAATTGATTTACTTTCGCATGTCGAATTTACAAAAAAATTTCAGTCACATGTTTTATCCTTGGATTGCTTAACTAAAATTTGAATATTAAATTACAATGTCATTTAATGAATTTTATTTACTTATAAAGAAAATCGGTGATAATTAATGAAAGTATTAGAATTGTTAAGTTCCAATTATGTTATTCCGGAAATTAATGCGCAATCCAAAGAAGAAGTTATAAACGAGCTAATCAATTTATTCAAAGATGATCAAAGAGTAATTGACCTCGAAAAAGTTAGAGATGCAGTTTTAGAAAGAGAGAAAATAATGTCCACCGGAGTTGGAAAGGGATTTGCAATTCCGCACGGAAAGACTAATGCAGTTAATGATATTTTAGCTGCATTCGGAAAATCCAACCTGCCAATCGAATATGATTCATTAGATGGCCACCCAGTTTATCTGGTTTTTCTTCTTGTCGGAAAAGATAATTTAGTCAGCAAGCATATTAAGCTATTAAGCCGTATTTCTCGCATGATGAACAAAGATGAATTTAGAGAAAAACTTATGAAGGCAAAAACTTCTGAAGAGATTTTAGAAATATTCAGAAAAGAAGAAGAAAATTATTTTGAAGTTTAATTACTTCTATTATAAATCATACAACCGTTCTAACACGGATAAATTATATATATTAAACCTATCGGATTTTTACTTTTCATGTTTCAAAAAAAATATTCCGTATAAAAATGCTTCGATAAATTTTGTATTACCAAAACTAATTTTTCAAAAACTTTTGCGATGAAAATTTTCTAAATATTATTTTATATGATCAAAGCTATAACAGGAACAAAAGATATTCTTCCACCGGAAATGCCAAAATGGAAAATTTTGGAATCAATAGTTAATGACGTTTTTACCGGTTTTAATTATAAAGAAATAAGAACGCCGATATTTGAAGAAACTTCTTTGTTTGCCCGCGGCATTGGAGAAGAGACTGATATCGTCGGCAAAGAAATGTATACTTTTATTGATAGAAGCCAAACAAGTCTAACATTAAAACCTGAGATGACAGCTTCTGTTGTTCGCGCATTTAATGAACATTCTCTCGGTAAACAGCAGCCGCTGAATAAATTGTTTTATATTTCTCCAATGTTCCGACAGGAAAGGCCGCAAGCCGGAAGGCAAAGACAATTTCATCAATTTGGTGGCGAAGCAATTGGCAGTGCTTCGCCGCTGCTCGATGCTGAATTGATTATTATTGCGTATGATATTTTAAAGCTTCTTGGACTTAAAGATTTAACTGTAAAAATTAATTCACTTGGAATTCCAGCATCAAGAGAAAATTATAAAAAGCTTTTAAAAGATTATCTGAAAGATTCAAAACATCTTCTTTCGGAAGACAGCAGAAAAAGATTTGATCAAAACATTTTAAGAGTTTTCGACAGCAAAGTTGAATCCGATCAAGAAATTTTGAAGAACTCTCCTTTAATGATTGATTACATTGATGATGAAAGCAAAAATGATTTTGGTGTTGTAAAAACTATTCTTACAAATTCGAAAATTCCATTTGAAGTTGATGCAAAGCTTGTCCGCGGATTAGATTATTACACAAAAACTACTTTCGAAATTGTCAGCGGAAAAGTTGGTTCGCAAAGCGCACTTTGCGGCGGCGGCAGGTATGATCTTTTAGTTGAACAGCTCGGCGGCGCTCCAACTCCTGGGGTTGGCTTTGCTGCCGGCATGGAAAGAATTTTGCTTGCATGTGAGAATGAAAATTCTCTAAATCTTCCGAAAGAAGAAATCGATCTTTATATCATTAAACTTGATAAAGAATTATCATCCAAAGTTTTTGAATTGTCTTTAAGCTTCCGTAAGAACAATTTAATTGTTGATTTCGATTATCTTGATAGAAGTGTTAAAGCGCAAATGAGAGAAGCAAACAAGCTTAATTCAAGATTTGTTCTTTTCATCGGCGGCGATGAATACAAATCCGAAAAATTAAATTTGAAAAATATGTCGACCGGAGAGCAGCAGTTAATAGAGTTGAATGATTATCATCGTGTAATTGAGATTATTAAAAAATAAAGTTATGAAGGATTAAAAATGTATCCTGAACTTTTCAAAGTCGGACCTTTTACAGTTTACAGCTACGGCTTAATGATGGGTATTGCATTCATCATTGCCAGCTACATTTTAACTAAAGAATTCGAGAGAAGAAAATTAAATCCATCGCTCGCAACTGAGATTACTTTGCTTGCAATTATCTTTGGGATAATCGGCAGCAAAGCTTTGGATTTAATTGAAAATTGGGATTCTTTCATCGCAAATCCTTTGATTGCTTTTTCTCCCGGCGGATTAACTTTTTACGGCGGATTGATTTTAGCAATCATAGCAATTGCAATTTATATTAGAAAAAAGAAAATCCCGTTTCTTGTTGTTGCCGATGCAACTTCACCATCTTTAATTTTGGCTTATGGCATTGGAAGAATCGGCTGCCAGCTTGCCGGCGATGGTGACTATGGAATCCCAACTAGTCTTCCCTGGGGAACTAATTTTGCAAACGGAACTGTGAAACCACATTATGCATTAAGTCAATTTTACGCTGATCATCCAGCACTTGCTTTAAGAGACAATTATTACCAGCTTAAAGACCAGATAGTTCGTACCGACAATTATGGCTCAGTTACAAAGTTTGATGAAGTTATCCGGCTTCATCCGGCGCCGATATATGAATTCATTTTATGCGGAATTATCTTTCTTATTCTTTGGTCTTTAAGGAAAAAATATCCCGCTGACCGAAGTTCAGGGTGGGCTGATGGACAGCTATTTATGGCGTATTTAATTTTTGCCGGAGTTGAAAGATTATCAATTGAATTTATAAGATTAAATCCGCTGCTTTTATTCGGCTTGTCGGAAGCTCAACTAATTTCAATTGTATTAATCATAGTTGGTGTAATTGGTTTTGTCTATCTGGCGGTGAATAAAGACAAGCTTCCTAAATTTGTTCCGCCGCCTTTAAAAGTTGACGAGAAGAAACACTGAAATTCGGAGTACTGGAAAATTGGAATAATGCATGAATAATTGTTTAATAATTTTTAATCCATCATTCCATTACTCCAACATTCCCTTCAAGAAATTTATTTTATCAAAAAAAACTTTAATAAATTTTAGTTTAACAAAATGAACCTCATCATCGGTCGTAAACCCGTTCTTGAAGCTATAAATTCCGGAGAAGAAATTGAACAAATATTTATTCTATATGGGCAGCGCGGCGGAATAATTGATGCGATAAGAATTGCTTCAAAGAAAAAGGGAATTAAGTGCAGCGAAGTCTCATCCGATAAGTTTAAAGCTTTAACTTCACATCCGAATTCTCAAGGCGTTGCCGCAACTAAAACTGATCAAAAATATTTCCAATTAGATGAAATTATTTCTTCTGCAAAAGAATCAGCATTTCCATTAATCTTAATTCTTGATTCAATCCAGGATACACACAATCTTGGCGCAATTATTCGTACAGCGGATTGCAGCGGTGTTGATGGAGTAATTATAACAAAGCATAACAGCGCTCCGGTTAATGCAACCGTAGTTAAAACATCTGCCGGCGCAACTGAACATGTAAAAATTTGTTCAGTTAATAATCTTGCTCAATCGATAGAAGAATTAAAGGGCAACGGATTTTGGATTGTCGGTTCTTCACTTGAATATTCTTCCGAAGGAAATCCTTTGGGTAAAGAATATACTCAAGCTGATTACAAAATACCTTTAGCTTTGGTTGTAGGTAATGAAGAAAAAGGAATTAGAAGATTAACTGCCGATAGCTGCGATTTTTTAGTTTACATCCCGATGAAGGGGAAGATCCAATCGCTCAATGTTTCCGTCGCAACGGGAATTCTGTTATTCGAAGTTCTCCGCCAAAGAAAATCCTAACATATCTTTCTCTTTATCTTATACTTTCTTTCAACCTCAAACTTAACCTCAACCTTGAACTTAAACATCCCTTTGCATCTAATACCCAATCTTTTGTAACTTTGCTCTGTTTAACCGTTCACTTTGATTAACAGGGTAATAAATGGAAAAAATTTCAAAGCTTCGTACATCAGCATTAATTCTTATTTCTTTACTATTTATAGGTTGGGGATCAACCGGACATAAGATAGTAAACCAAAATGCTGTTTTGTTTTTTCCACCTCAGATGAATGAATTCTTAGTTTGGTCAAGTACTCTGGCGCAGCATGCATCGGATGCAGATAATAGAAAGAACAGCGATCCGACTGAATCTCCAAAACATTTTATAGACATTGATTATTATCCAGAATTTATTTCAACCGGTAGAATTAGTCAAAGTTATGATTCCGTTGTTGCTGCACATGGTTTAACTTTTGTAACAAATGAAGGAACTCTTCCGTGGGCAATAATAGCCGCTTACGATACTCTTAAAAATTGTTTTGCAAGAAGAGATTTTAATAGAGCTGTTTTAATTGCCGCCGATCTTGGTCATTATGTTGCAGATTCCCATCAGCCGCTGCACATTACTAAAAACTATAATCCCGGCGGACTTCATTCAAGATACGAATCAAACATGATCGACACTTATCAAAGCCAGGTTCATTGCAGCGGCGGCGGAGTTCAATATATTCCTAACGTATCCAATTTTGTTTTTAATTTTATCTACTTTAATTACAGTTATGTTGATTCTTTAATTATTGCAGATAATGCTGCCAAGGCAGTTAACAGCGATACAAAAAGCGTTGCCTATTACCAGAAGCTTTGGGATCTTACCGGTAATTTTACAATTGCTCTTTTAGACAGTGCATCCGGCAGATTAGCAAGCTTAATTTATACTGCTTGGACAAATGCCGGAAGTCCGCTGCCAAGCACTACGGAAGTTACAGAAATTAAGAATGCAATAAACACATTCGAGCTTTATCAAAACTATCCCAATCCCTTCAACCCGTCAACAACAATAAAATATACAATACTTTCGACAAATTCTCCCCTCCATGGAGGGGCTGGGGGTCGGTTAGTTACCCTGAAGGTTTACGATATTCTCGGTGGGGAAGTAACTACACTTGTGAATGAAGTGCAATCGCCAGGAAATTACAGTGTGCAATTTGGAAACAACTTAAATAAGGGATTGACAAGCGGAGTTTATTTTTACAAATTAAGTGCAGGTAATTATATTCAGATAAAGAAGATGATTCTTCTCAAATGATTTTATGTTTTACTAGCTGGCAAATGATATGAAATATTTATTACTATTTCTTTCAATAATATTTGTTTCAATTTCTTATTCTCAAACGAAAAATTACACTATTTCTGAATTGAAGGGAATGGAAGACCAACAAGGGAACACTAATCTGTTTTACCGGCTGTATTATTATTCTGGTAATAATGATGACTTCACAGAATCGAACAGTATTTACCGGTTTAATTTATATTCGAAGTTAGACACTTTATTCATACTAGCGGCATATTCTCATAACCAGAATATGGACTTTGGTTCATATGTAAATGGATATAAAATATGGAATAGCGATCCAGCTAAATATATTTATTACGGCTCTATACCGGGCACTGAAACTTTTGGATTTATTAAAAGGTTTGATGTGTTCCCAAATATTCATGGTGTAGATTGGTATTCTTCTGGTTTAGATGTGGAGATATCAAAACAAAATGATAGTTTACTTTATGCTTCAATTCCACAATTAGTTAAAAGCACAGATGGCGGTCGTAATTGGTATTTAGCCGATTCCACAACTAACTATTTTTTAGTTTCACTGAATCCTTTTGATGATAAAATTATTTATGCAGTGGATAAAAACGGCTATTTAGCAATTTCTTCAGATAGTGCAAAAAATTTTGTGGTTGTTGATACTGCAAAATCATTTGTTTATCAGGTTGTCCCTTCATTTTTCTTTGGTTCAGATTCAGTTCATATTTATAGAATTTCTTATGCATACGGCAACCCTTATTTATCAGTTTCCAACAACAAAGGCGAAGCAAATAGCTGGTCGATAAAATATTCAAGCACAAATAATATTTACCTATCTATTGATTATTCTGTTTCCGGCACAATATATTTAGCAGACGGAAATAGGATTCTCGTTTCTACAGATTACGGAAATACATTTAATGTTTATAAAACTTTGGATTCCACAATTGTAGGAATTTATAAAAAGCCTTCATCTGATTTGCTTTATGCTGCAACCAAGTATGATATATATGAAATCAGTTCTTCGTCAATAAAATCAATAAAACATCTTGTAACTTCGATTGATGATAAAGGGAATACAGTTCCAAATGAATTTGTGTTATTTCAGAATTATCCCAATCCCTTCAATCCATCAACAACAATTAGCTATCAGCTTTCAGCGGTCAGCAAAGTCAGCCTGAAAGTTTATGATGTTCTCGGAAGAGAAGTAGCAACACTTGTAAATGAAGTACAATCGCCAGGTGAATATGTAAAGACGTTGCATGCAACATCTTTACCAAGCGGAATTTATCTCTATAAATTAACTGCTGGCAATTTTGTTTCAACAAAGAAGATGATAATTTTAAAATGAAACAATTAAAAGATTAAAGGGTGAGTTATGAAAAGATTAGTTTTATTATTTGTAATTATTTTTAGCATACCATTATTTTCACAAAATAAAAATTATACCTTTTCTGAATTAAGAGGAATGGAAGATAAAAACGGAAATACGCATTTGTTTTATAGAAAGTATTTTTCTCAACAAGACAGCATAAGTTCTTCGTTCGAAAATTGTATTTTCCATATGAACATTGCTAATGATAGCGATAGTTTATTCCTGATTGAGAGTGGATTCAGCAGTAGATTAATGACTGGTTCAAAATATGTGTTTGATTATAAATTTTGGCATAATGATCCATCGAAATATATTTATAGCGGTTCAGGTTGTGGTGAAATTGATTGTGCAGGTTTTGTCGGAAGATATGACGAACAACCAATTAATAATACACCTTTTTTCTTTGGCTGGAATATTAAGCTCTAAGTTTCAAATCAAAATGATAGCCTTATATTTTCTTCTGCTGAAAATAAAATAATTAAGAGTACAAATGGAGGGAAAGATTGGTCTACTTTAAATTCAACAAATTTCATGGAATTATTATCGATATCGCCTTTTAATGATAATGAAATCTATAGCTTAAGTATTCAAGGGATTAGCAAGTCCATTGATGGCGGTAAAACTTTTTATATAATTGACACTTCTAAATCTTACATATTCTTAGGCATTCCGCAATTATTTTATGATAAAGATTCTATTCATATCTACCGAATTTCTTATAAATATGATGGCACAAAATATATACCTTATATTTTTGTTTCTAACAACAGCGGTGAAATAAATAGTTGGTCAAAAATATACACAAGTTCAAACAATATTTACCTATCAATTGATGATTCAGTATCCGGAACAATATATATAGCAGATGGAAATAAAATTCTAGTTTCTACAGATTACGGAAATACATTTAATGTCTACAAAACATTGGATTCAACAATTGTAGGAATATACAAGAAACCAAATTCTGATTTGCTTTATGCTGCAACCAAATATGATATATATGAGATAAGTTCAACTAAAATAAGATCAATAAAGCATCTCATCACAGCAATTGATGATAAAGAAACAAAAGTTCCAAATGAATTTATTCTTTACCAAAACTATCCCAATCCCTTCAACCCGTCAACAACAATTAGCTATCAGCTTTCAGCGGTCAGCAAAGTCAGCCTGAAAGTTTATGATGTTCTCGGAAGAGAAGTAGCAACGCTTGTGAATGAAGTGCAATCAGCAGGTGGACATGTAGAGATGTTGAGCGCAGTGTCTCTGCCAAGCGGAGTATATTTCTATCAGTTAAAAGCTGGTGAAAATATTTCGACTAAGAAGATGATTCTAGTTAAATGACAACACTAATTTTTCATTTATAAAGATTAAAAACATCTTCATTTTAAATTAGCGGTCATTGCGAAATCTTTGCGGCCCTTGCGTGGAGAATTACTTTCTCGCAAAGGCGCAAAGAAAAACGCAAAGTCCGCGAACATATCTGCTGTTCGTTTTTCACATGTTCGCAAGATGATTTCTTATATAATTTTCTGTCTTTTTGCCTTCGATCTTTTTTTATCAAAATTCAATCAAAATCAAATTCGTTTTTTTTCTAAAAGCTTTTCCTGAAAAAACCTTCGTTTTTGAGCCAAATTCTCATAGTGTTGAATTTTTCTCTACGTACTTATACTGATTTGTTTTAAATAAATTTTTTTTATATTGGTTTTGGAATTGATTTTTTTTAACCGTAGATAGTTTATTCATATAATCTTAACCGGTTCTTTATTTCCTATAAATCAATTTCAACATATTTATAAAGGAGTTTACTGGATATTAAAATTAAGCCGGGAATTGCAGATTTGTATTTTAGTTTTTTTACAGCTTTACAAAAACTAGGGTTTTGCTTAATGTCTTCCTCTGATCATTTTCCAAAAATTTCATCCCTTTTTCTTATAAAAGCAAGAATGTTTTATGCGGGAAGATAACGGAAAAAGTTGGAAAGGGATCAGCGGAAGCTGGAGAAGCATCTGTGGAAGTTGGAAAACTATTTGTGAAAGCCGGGAAGAGATCAGCGGAAGTTGGGAAAGGTTCAGCGAAACTTGGAAAGACATCTGTGAAACATGGAAAGAGGTCCGCAAAAGCTGGTAAGACATTAGAGGAAGCCGGAAAAACATCAATAATAGCTAGAAAAGGATTAATAATGTGATTTTTGATCACAACTAAACTCAAAACATAAACAAAATAAAATCTCGCTTTAAAAGGGAAAGGAGAAAAGCGGAATAAAAAAATGTTCGTTTAATTAAATAATTTTTTTTTATAAACAAAGATGGGAAAACTGTTATGGTAAACATTGCAAAACCAGTCAAAAAGTTCTCAATGTCCTATAGTAAGTTGCTGCAAAAATCCAGAGTAATGCGCAACTCTTTCATGTTGTATAAATCCGATTTTATAATTCTTGATCCGGATTATGATGATTCATTTGCAGATAAATGGCTGTCTGCTATTGATATAGCTGCTGCATGCAATATAGATGAATCAGTAAGATCGGAACAAACCGGCAAGACGGTAAACGTAGAAAATGTTATGGAAAAATGCAGGGAGAAGTTTGCGGAAACAATACGATTTGTAAAGAAGGCATTCCCCGGCAATACCCCTGTAATAAATGAATTCGGTGATAATGTTTATAGAAAGATTAAGAATAACCAGGTTGAAATGGGAAGGTTCATGCAGAATCTTTATA
>JAMCWE010000129.1 GCA_023475265.1 Bacteroidota bacterium | reverse complement strand
GATTTTAAGGATGATTGATAAGAATAAGAAACTGTATATAGCGGGACACAAAGGGATGGTGGGTTCGGCGTTGATGAGGAAGTTTAAAGCTGAAGGGTTTACGAGCATAGTTACGAGAATGTTTGAAGAATTGGACCTTAGAAGGCAGAAAGAAGTTGAAGAATTCTTTGAGAGAGAAAAACCAAACTATGTGATAATTGCGGCGGCAAAAGTTGGTGGGATTCTAGCGAACAATACTTATCGCGCTGAATTTATTTATGATAACCTAATGATAGAATCTAATCTGATCCATACTGCATATAAAAGTGGTGTTGAGAAACTTATTTTTCTAGGCAGTTCATGTATATACCCAAAGAATGCACCTCAGCCATTAAAAGAAGAATATTTACTCTCCGGTTATTTGGAAAGCACAAATGAACCTTATGCGGTTGCGAAGATTGCTGGGATTAAACTTTGTGAGAATTATTATAAACAGTATGGATGTAATTTTTATTCTGTGATGCCCACTAATTTGTACGGACCGAATGATAATTATGATTTGAATACTTCACATGTGTTACCAGCGTTGATTAGGAAGTTTCATGAAGGGAAGGAGAGACAGAAATCAGAAATCAGAAATCAGAAGTCAGTAAGAGAAAAAAGCACATTTATTTCGAGTACTGACAAGAAACCAATAACTGAAAACTCAACTCTTAACATTCAAAACTACATTACGGTGTGGGGGACGGGGAAACCGAGAAGGGAATTTATGTACGTGGATGATCTTGCAGATGCGTTGTTTTTTTTGATGAACAAAATAAATGCGAAAGATTTTTATGAGTTGGGATTGACTCATTTAAATATTGGGACGGGAGAAGATTTAACTATTGCCGAATTAGCAGAGTTAATTAAGAAAGTTGTTGGTTATGAAGGTGAAATATTCTATGATACGAGTAAGCCTGATGGAACACCAAGAAAACTATTGGATGTTACAAGATCGCATGATTTGGGCTGGGTGCATTCTACGGGGTTAGAAGAAGGAATAAGAAAAACTTATAAGTGGTTTATTGATAATAAAAGTAATTAAGCTGTCATAGACGATTGATGGCAAGCCTTCAGTGGATTGTATTTCTTATAAACTTTAACCAAATTATTTATATTATTCCATAGATGAAAAAAATCACTTTTACTAAGCATGCATTAGATAAGATTCAAATACTTAAAAATCACAAAGTATTTGAAAGCTCTGAAATAATTTTAAGAATTTAAAAACTTTTTTAAGAATAGCGTTGTTAGATAGTGAACAAACCAGAGAAGAAGATGCGGACCAACAAGATTAATAACATCGATTTGTTTACCCAAGCAGCCAACGAAGGATTCGAGAAACACATAAAAACGCAAAGCAAACGCGCATTGGAAACGATCAATCAAAAAATAGACTGGAACGATCTTATAGCACCAATAGAGCAAAAGTTAGAACAGAGTAAAAATAAAAACACAGAAGCCGGTAGAAGACCATTTTCATTGGAGGTCATTGTAAAATGTTTCATACTTCAGACGATCTATAATCTTTCCGATCCACGCTTAGAAGAAGAAATAGCCGATAGACGAAGCTTTCAGATATTTTTAGGAATAACCAGCGGAGATTCAATACCCGACGAAACGACACTTGTTCGTTACCGTAAAACATTTTCTTCCTTGGGATTAGATAAAATGCTCTTTTATAGATTCAACAAACAATTGGATCAAAAACAACTGATCGTAGGAAAAGGGACAATAGTTGATGCTACAATAAAACAAGCCCAGGCAACACCATCAAGCAACAAAGATAAAGATGCAGACTTCACCAAGAAACGGGGTAAAATTTATTATGGATATAAAGGGCATATCGCTATTGATGAAGACAGCCAGATCATAAAGCAACTTGAGTTTACCAAAGCAAGCGTTCACGACTCCAATGAATTTGAAAACCTAATCAATTATACAGAAGAAGCAGTATTTGCCGATAAGGGTTATGCCAATATACCAAGAAGAAAGAAACTCGAATCCAAAGGAATATTTGACGGCATCTTAGAAAAAGGTTACCGTAACAAACCACTAAGCAAGATCCAGAAGAAAGTAAATCGATTACTCTCAAGCATAAGGAACAGAGTTGAGAAGACATTTGCATTTATGAAAAATGTCTTGGGCTATGAGCGGTGCAGTTACTTCGATCTTGGAAGAAACCGCTTTGAGTTCACGTTTGCTGCTTTTGTTTTTAACATTAGAAGAATGATATCGTTGACTACTTAAATTCTGCTAACAGAGTCAACTAACGACTCTTTAAAGCAGACAACACCATTTCAATGAACTAATTTTTTGCTGCTATCTTGATGATTTTTCAAAAATAACAGCTATACTTAAAAATATATTTAACTAACAGAATTTTTCAGATGTCTCTATTTATTAATGAGTCTACTCTAAAAAGGTATTTCAGTTGCCCAAAAGTTACGATTCCGGTATAAATTAGCAGCAGAAAAATTTGAAAATGACCTTTTTAGATTCGCCTCATAAATAAAAAATGAATAACTTCCCGATAAAATTTACAAGACATTCCAGGCAAAGAATGAAATTATATAATATTACCGAAGAGATGATTAGGAAAATTATTACTACATCCGAACCACAAGAAACGAATGACGATAAAATTATTTATATTATCATAGCTAAAAAATTTAGATATCCTATAAAAGTTATTTGTAAAATTGAAAACGATGAGCTCATAATTATCAGCAGTTACCCTTTAAAAAGGAGAGATTAAGATGAGAGTTTCTTATGATAAACAAGCAGATGCCGTATATATTGAAATTACCGAAGGAAAAGCAGATGGAGTAATTGAAGTTAAGGAAGGAATCAATATAGATGTTACGGAAGAAGGCAATATACTGGGTATAGAATTATTAAATGCAAGTAAAAAGATTTCGTTAAATTCATTATTCACATATCAAATTTCTCAAGATTTATTAAAAGCAAGCGCTTAGAGTGCCCAACAATATTTTTCCAGATTTATTCCATAACCATGAGTAGTATGTAAGTCAGTAAATATTAACGGTGAACAAGCCACGCCACAAAAGATGGCGGGCAGGAGTGAGACATGCTTTTGGTTCACAAGGTCTCACAAAGGAAATACCAAGTTGCATAAAGGAAGAAGAACTTGCCGACTCAATACAGCGAGGCAGAACGCGGGAACAAGAAACAATAAATCGCCAATAAGAACTAAATAAAAGAATGAAAATTATCCCGGTAGAATTAGGGACAGTTTGGAAATATAAAAAGTGGAATGGAAAATTTAATGAATGAAGTCATACCCGGATCCTCAGTGAATTTGATAAGGAATTGCTGAAAGAAGTTGTAGATTATAAGTTGGTGAAAGGGAAGATGCTTGGATGAATGGAAAGAGGCAAAAAGTAACAAAGGGACAAAGAAAAAGAGTTGCTGGATACTGGATGCCCGCTTCGCCTCTTAGAAACGAGTCGAATCGAGGCAAGTTGAAGGATTGATGATCCCGTTAAATCCCGTAACAAAAAAATTATACGGGACAGGTAGCTTCGCATTTCACGGGACCACCGCAAAGCGGGGCGGGCAGGTTTTAGGATTGATACCCGGTTGCCCTGAAGGACACCTTTGGAGATGGCTTCGCCATAGGATTTAAGGATTGATGAATGTAGGATTTAAGGATTGATGAATGTAGGATTTAAGGCATGGATGTATGGATTGAAATTAGAAATAAGATCAATTGAAACTTTCCAACTCTAAAACTTAAAATGAATTTTTAAGGAAAGTAGTTATTATTCAGTTTAAAAATAAAATATGAATCCTTTCAGCTACGGAACGATAGTAAAAGAACCATATTTCTTTGATAGGAAAGAAGAATGCGGACGGATAATTGATACTTTATCCGGAGGAAACAATTTAGTACTATTCGCACCGCGCAGGTTTGGTAAAACATCCCTGGTATTTCGCGCAATTGAGGAACTTGAAAAAAAAGGTTTTATCTGTATTTATTTTGATTTTATGCCGGTTTATTCCCGTGAGTCATTTATAGAAGCATACACAAAAGCAATAGTATCTAAACAAGGCAACATTCAAAAAGCCGTAAAGGCATTAGGAAAGTTTGCAAAAGGCATTCGCCCCAAATTGGTTTTTAACCAGTCCGGCAACCCGGAATTTTCAATTGACTTTACTGAAAATAAAATAAATGAAAAGACACTCGGAGAAATTCTCGATTTGCCGGAAAACTTAGCATCTGCCGGTAAACGGTTTATAGTTGTGCTCGATGAATTTCAGGAAATAAATAAGCTGAACGGTGAGAATTTTGAAAAGCTATTCCGAAGTAAAATACAACACTATAAAAATGTAAACTATTTATTTTTAGGAAGCCGTACTCATTTGCTAAGCGATATGTTCAACAATAAAGGAAGAGCATTTTATAACGCCGCTATGCTGATGCAAATTGGTTCTCTTCCGCAGAAAGAAACCATTGATTTCCTTATAGGCAGGTTTGCTTCTTCGGGTATTCAACTTGAGCAGTCCCTTGCACTTTTTCTTATCGAGCAAGCAGGAAATATTCCATATTACATTCAACTGTTAGCTCATGAATAGCACAACATCGTGCACAGTTTTTAGTAGCACTAAGTTAGCATAACATCGTGCACAAACATCCCCATGGGGATGTAACCGATGTTTAGTTAATAATTATTTGCACAACATCGTACACAT
>JAMCWE010000095.1 GCA_023475265.1 Bacteroidota bacterium | reverse complement strand
TTTTGTGTTTTTTCTGAACATTTTTTCAATAACCAATGAGTAAATTTCTTTTCAGGAATTTATTTAAAATCTTACTCACTTAAAAATTTTTTGTGAAACTATTTTGACCTTTTTAGAGTGAACTCAATAATGTTTAAGCCAAGAAACTTGCTACCCTTCCAAATGGGTAGTATTTATTCTACCTAAAATTAATTTATGGTCTTAAATACCCTCTAAATTTTGATTTCGCCTGTAAGTAGACAAATATTTGGCTAAATTTAAAGCAAACAAAAATTAATAGATACTACCCTATTGGAGTGATTTTAAAAAATCTTTTCGCTCAAAAGTACAATTAGATTTTTTTTAATCTTAAAGTCTGCTTATTTTCATTTTGTAAGTATTTAATTTAAAAATGGTAACTTTGTGTAGAGAATTTCTTGCTTTTCTTATACAATAAAAATATTTTTTAGCCTAATTTTTAAAAAGTTATGATTAAAGAGAATGATGATGAACGGGATATTACTGTTAACCGGAAAGCGCGGCATGATTATTCGATTATTCAAACTTTTGAAGCCGGAATTGTTCTTCAAGGTACTGAAGTAAAATCGCTAAGACTAGCTAAAGCAAATCTAGTCGATAGTTATGCAAATCTTAAAGATGGTGAGGTGTGGTTGGTAGGAGCTCATATAAGCGTTTATGATCAAGGAAGCATTAACAATCATGAACCGACTAGAACAAGAAAATTACTTCTCAATAAAAGCGAAATCCGGAAGCTTATAGGAAAAGTAAAAGAAAAAGGATTAACGTTAATTCCTTTAAGATTATATTTCAAAAACGGCAAAGTAAAAGTTGAATTAGCTTTAGCAAAAGGTAAAAAGACTTATGATAAACGCGAAGCAATTGCAAAAAAAGATTTTCAAAGAAGTCAAGAGAGAAAAATAAAATATTAGAATTTAGTTTATGAATAAATTTAAAAAAATATATTTTGAATTTTTAAGTTATTTTTCTTTTAATTACATATAAATTTGTTAATTGGTTGAAACTTATTGAGGATAATGGCTAATATTTTATTTCCCCCTTTAAACGAACAAATGGACCTCATCAAAAGAGGAGCTTTCGAGATTATACCGGAGGAAGATTTAGTTCGAAAAATTGAAAGATCACTTAAAGAACAAAAACCGCTAAACATTAAATTAGGCTGCGACCCCAGCCGCCCTGACCTTCACATTGGGCATTCAGTTGTTTTAAGAAAACTTTCACAATTCCAATCTCTTGGTCATCAGGCAATTTTAATTATCGGAGATTTTACCGGGATGATTGGCGATCCTTCAGGAAGGAATGTTACCCGGCCGGCTCTTTCTCTTGAAGAGACAAGAATTAACGGACAATCTTATCTTGAACAAGCAGCAAAAATTCTAAATAAAGAAAAAACTAAAATTGTTTATAATTCCGAGTGGCTTGGAAAAATGAGCTTTGAAGATGTAATTAAATTATCTTCAAAGTATACTGTTGCTCGAATGATCGAAAGAGATGATTTTACTAAAAGATTTAAATCCGGCGAACCAATCAGCTTGCATGAATTTTTATATCCGCTCGCTCAAGCAATGGATTCTGTTGCTATAAAAAGCGATGTTGAACTTGGCGGCACTGATCAAAAATTTAATTTGCTGGTTGGCAGAGATATTCAAAGAGAATTTGGAATGGAACCTCAGGTAATTTTAACAATGCCATTGATAGTCGGCACTGATGGCGTTGAAAAGATGAGTAAGTCTTATAATAATTATATTGGAATTTCGGATTCACCAAAAGAAATTTATGGCAAGACATTATCAATCCCGGATTCTTTAATTCATAATTATTATGAACTAGCTACTGATATTTCCAATGAAGAATTAAAATCTATGAGAGAACAATTAAACGATCCTCAAATTAATCCTAGAAATTTGAAGAGACAGCTTGCAAGAACTTTAGTAGCTATGTACCACAGCGATCTTGCTGCTAAAGAAGCTGAGGAAGAATTCGATAAGATCTTCATTAAAAAAGAAATACCTGAAGAGATTCCGGAAATCAAATTAACCGGTGAAATAAAAGAGATTGGAATTTTAGATTTATTAGTAAAAGTTAATTTTGCACCTTCTAAAGGCGAAGCTAGAAGATTAGTAATTCAAGGTGGAGTTTCTTTAGATAATGAAAAGATAAATGATATTTCAGCAATAATAAATCTGAAAAAAGAAAACATCTTAAAAGTTGGGAAAAGAAAATTTATAAAAATAATAATTTAATTTAGAAAGGAGATGAGAATTTGTATGTTCCATCAAAAATATTTTTTACCAAAGGGGTAGGAAGACATAAGGAATATCTAACTTCATTTGAACTTGCACTAAGGAGTGCCGGAATCGAAATCTGTAATTTAGTAACTGTCAGCAGTATCTTCCCCGTTAATTGTAAAAGGATTAGCAAAGAAGATGGCTTAAAAGAATTGAAACCAGGACAAATTACTTTTTGCGTAATGGCGCGTAATTCTACAAATGAACCAAATAGATTAATTGCATCTTCTATTGGCGTTGCTATTCCGGCAGATAATAATCAGTACGGCTATCTTTCAGAACACCACCCGTTTGGCGAGACTGAAAAAGTTGCTGGCGAATATGCAGAAGATTTGGCAGCAACAATGCTGGCAACAACACTCGGAATAGAATTTAATTCCGATACAGATTGGAATGAAAGAGAAAATATTTATAAGATGTCGGGAAAAATTGTAAGATCATTTAATATCACCCAATCTGCGGAGGGAGATAAAAATGGTTTGTGGACAACTGTAATTTCTGTTGGTGTTTTACTTCCATAAAAGGGAAAAAATAATTTTGTTTAATCAATTAACATTTTGGATTGTATTTGTATGCGTTGCTTCGATAATAATTTTTATAGATCTTTATGCTACTGAACATAGACACGGTAAATTAGGATTAAAGAGAAGTTTAATGTGGAGCGGCGTGTGGATAACTACCGCTCTTTTATTTTGTGCACTTATTTATTTTTATGCTGACAACGGGAAACAAAGAGGAATTGAATTTCTTACCGGTTATATAATTGAATACTCGCTTTCTATAGATAATCTTTTTGTTTTTCTAATGATTTTCAGCGTAATGAACGTACCTCATCATAATCAACCGCACGTTTTAAAATGGGGTATTTTGAGCGCAATAGTCTTTAGAATAATTTTCATCTTAGTCGGCGTTGAACTGATAAACTTATTCCATCCGATAATTTATTTGTTTGGAATCATTTTAATCTATGCTGCATATAAAATGGGCTTTGGTGAAGAAAAAAGGATTGATTATGAAAAGAATCCTATCATAAAAATAATCACAAAATATTTTAACGTTAATTCAAATTATGAAGGAAGAAAATTTTTCATTAAGGTAGAAAAGAAAACATTTGTTACTCCCCTATTCCTAACCTTTTTATTGATTGAGTCATTTGATATTATTTTCGCTGTTGATTCTATTCCGGCAGTTATGGCAATTACTCGAGATCCATTTGTAATTATCACTTCAAATATTTTCGCTGTACTTGGCTTGCGTTCGTTATATTTTTCACTTGCGGGAATTGTAAATATGTTTCGTTATTTAAAATTTGGAGTTGCAATTATTTTATTTTTTGTAGCAATCAAAATGCTAACTTCAGAACTTTTCACTATTCCTACTTATCTTTCATTAGCTTTTATAATAGCTTGTCTCGCAGCTTCGGTCATACTTTCAATGATGAATAAGAAGGTTTCTTAAATAATAATCCCCAAAGATGAATTAAAATTGCGCCGGATAAACCAACCAGCATCGGTTCAATTTCACTGAGAAAAGAATTTCCACTAAAATAAATTTGCCGGATAAAAAACCAGGAAACACTTAAAAGTACGGACGAAATAATTTCCAATAATATTATTGAGCTGTCAATTTTCAATTTTGGATAATATGAACTAATGATAGGAAAAATAATTCCGGGAATACAAAACGAACCGATCGTATACCATATTTCGATTACCGAGGGGATAAAATATGCTACGATGATCGATACTATTCCGGAAATTAGTAATCCTATTACTGTAAAATATTTCAGTTCTTCTTCTTTTCCTTTCTTCTTAAATCTAAAAATAAAATCTCTGCCAATTGTTGTTCCACTTAAAAAGAAAAAACTATTTAAAGTTGACATTATTGTGGCAAACATAGCAGCGTAAAAAATTCCTTTTATTCCTGGACCTAATATTTTTTCAGCAAATAATGGAAACGAAAGAACTGGATTTTTCAAATTTGGGAGAAGCGCTCTAGCATATAAACCTGTAGTTGTGGTTAGAAAATCAAAAAGAGCAAAAAAGAAAATTGAAATAATTATTCCTTTCGCGGCAGTGTTTCCGTCTTTTGCAGCGTAGCATCTTTGATGAAATCCTGGATCAGCGAAAGTCCACAATGCAATTAAAAACCAGACAATAATATAAGTTGGCGAAGCGCCTCCTGTAAGTTGAAGATGATCTGGCGGTAAATTATTATGCAGATAGCTAAATCCGCCTAGAGATGATGCTGCAATAAATACAACGACAATAAATCCACCAAACATTACAAAGAATTGAATTGCATCGGCATAAATATTTGCTCTAAAACCACCGTTAAGTAAATATAAAACTGAAAGTAGAACACCAATGACTAGACTTACAATCATTCCGGTTCCAAATATTAAAGATAAAAGATTTGCCGTCATCAAAAGATATGGCGCAGGTGAAACAAGAACAAAAACTAAAACAGCTGAAGCTAATCCAACTTTTTTATCATATACTTGAGAAAGCTTATCGGGAATTGTAAATAGAGATGCGGTTCTAATTTTTTTTGCAAATAATATTGCAAACAAAAATGCAAATAGATAATAAGGAAATCCCTGAGTAAACCAGCTCATTAATCCATAGCGATAAGTAAATTCCCCTATTCCTAAAATTCCGCCGTACCATGTAGAAACATTAGTCAAAATAAAAAGGAACAATCCAACTTTTCGTCCGGAAAGTAAATAATCGTTAGCATCCTTTTTTGTTTGCCGCCCGAAATAAAATCCGAATAATAAAACTGCAGCAAAAAAAATAAAGATTATTAGATAATCCGAAATACTAAATGAAACCATTCTTCATCAGCAATTTAAAATCTCGAATAACAAAAATTTTTCCTCCTTTAACTTTTAACTTTACTTTATCTGATAATGCAATATTACTAGTACTTTCTTTTTCTCCAAAAGGTAAAGGAATATTACGCAGCGGATATTTTAATCCTTCTGAAATGATTTTTGTTTTCGGAGAAAGTCCATAGATAGAAATAGTCTCGTCACGAATTGTATCCAATTCATTATAGCCGGAATAAGCGGATAGATATGAACTTTCTGCTATAATTTTTATTGATATTAAATTATAAAATTTCAAAACAATGCCGAGATTACAGAATGTATGGTCTAATCTATCGCCGGTTACACCAAGTAAAACTGCTTCTTTAAATTTATTTCTAATCGCGAACTTTAGACATTTTTCTACATCAGTGTCGTTCTGTCTTTTTAGCTTTAGTTTTTTAGATTTATTTTTAAAATAATTTAGTGTCGATTCATTTATTGAATCAAAATCTCCAATAATAATATCCGGAATTAGATTAAGCCGTTTGGCAGAATTAGCCCCCCCATCCGCACAAATTAAATAGTTGAAGTTTTTATTTTTCAAATATTCAATTACACTTTTACTAGGAGGTTTTCCGTTTGCTAGAATAATACATTTCTTCAAACTGGTTCCTTCTTACTAAATTATTAAAAGGTACTCAACAAAATCATTAAGAATAAATAAAGTTTTTAAATCCCTAGATTGATACCGGCGATAAAATTCCTTTCTGCCCAGGGAAAGAAATATTGTCCAATTGCATTTGCTGAAAATAAATTATCAAAAATATTATTTACCTGAACGAATATTTTAGACGAACGAAGCGATGAAAAATTTTGCAATTCATAAGAAGCAAAAAAGTCAGCAGTAAAATATGCATCGTTTACATTATCATTATATGGGACAAAAGCCGGAAATTCCTGCAAATAATTTTTTAGATTTTCATCAAAGTTATCAGAGTAAAACTTACCAACATATCTGCCGGTGAGTTGGACTAACAATCCATTGTCATTAAAGTTGATTCCAAAATTAGTTAAGAAATTTGGAAAACCATTAATGCTATTTCCATTCAAATCAATATAGCGAACAGCATCGATGAAGTAAGTCCCATTTAGAATTTTGTTTGATGATAAAGTCGCATTCAAATATAAACTGACTTGTTTTGTGAGATGTAGATTAGATGAAAATTCTATCCCGGCGTGAACCGTGCTTTTCATATTTCCAATTATCGGCTGCCCGTATATATCAACTTTTCCGTTATCAACAATTTCATTCTGGAAAAGCATGTAATATAAATTTAGTGAAGCATTAAATTCTTTATCAATAAATGAAGTGCCTAATTCAAAATCATTCATAGTTTCAGGATTGACGAGCGGTTTGCTGTAATTGTAAGTTCCATCCGGGTTCAATTCAAACTGTGGTGTTGCGCCGCCGCTTGATTCATCGGCATTATAATAATCCGAGAGCCTTGGTTCATTTGACACCCGTGCAAAAGAAAAGAAAATATTTTGTTCATTATTCAATTTATAATTTATACCAATCCTTGGATTGACAAATAAATTGCTGACAGAAAATTCATTTTCTAAAAACTTTTCATTATAAAATCTATATTTGTGATATGCAAATTGAACTTCGCCAAGTAAATTTATTTCGTTGCTTAAATTATAAGTCTCGTGAACATAAAAATTACCAATGTCTTTAGCGCCGTTATAAAAATAATATCTATAATTTTTTGATAATCCATCAGGCAGTTCTTGTCCGAAATCAATACTCCCCCAATGAATTGAGCGATGAATTCTTACTTCACCTCCAACAATTAATTCGCCGTTATCATGCTTAATACTTACTCTAGGAACCCAGCCAATTTGTGTGTTGTCTACTTCAGCTTTTATCAAAACATTTTGAGGATTCGAAAATGGATGAAAACCATTTTGCGATTTTAATCTTAAATAAGTTGTGTCTGCCCAAGAACCATCAAAATCAAAAAATCCATTTCCTATCACTAAGAATAAAGCCGAGTTTAAAGTTACACTCGGGTTTATCTTAAATTCATTAAGAAGTTCAAAATGAGGTTGAGTAAAATTTTCAATTTCAGATGGCCTTCGCAAAACATTATAAGTATATCCGCTGGAATCTTCTCCCCAATCTGAATAATTAGCTCTTCTTAAATTTTTATCCTTAATAGCAAATTTTGGCAAACCAGTATATGCTAATCCATCCGCAATTGGACCGCCATAGAGATTAATTTGTGTAGTAATATTGTCATCATATCGAACTGCCGATAAATAATAAGCATCATATTGTACCCAAGAATTATCTCTATATCCGCTGCTGAGAATTTGAGATAATTTTGCATAGATTGAATATTTATTGCCAATCAATCCGCTTGCAAATGAAGCGCTATACTTTCTTGTATTATAACTTCCGAGTGAAGATGAAAAATCAATTTGAGGATTATTTGAGAAAGTTGACGTTATAATATTTATTGATCCGCCAATTGCAGGATAACCGATAATTCCCGATCCGGCTCCTCGTTGTACTTGAATGACAGCTGTATTACCTAATAGATCCGGCATATCCAGCCAATAAACATTATGATCTTCAGGATCATTTTGGGGAATTCCATTTACTGAAACTGAAATTCTTCTTTGATCAAATCCTCTTATCGTTAAATAGTTATATCCGATGCCATTTCCGTTTTCAGAATAAAATGTAGTTGAAGGCAACTTACTTAAATATTCGGGCACATCCTGAACAACATAATTTTGTTGAATTTCTTTTTGAGTAATTTTACTGAATGCTAAAGGGCTGACTCCTTCTTTACCAATACTTCCTTCCACTAAAACAGTTTGGGATGGTATTACTTTTGGCTGAAGTTTTACAGTTATGGAATCTTCGGTATTAATATTTTTCAAATAAATTTTTGCTGTAGAATAACCGACGTAACTAACAACCAAAATATCCTCAGAACTAATATTTCCCTTAAATAAAAATTGGCCATCTGGTTGAGTTGTAACGCCAATATTTTTCCCCTCAATATACACATTGGCATTTGGAAGAGGTGTTAAATTTTCGCTGTCAATTACTTTGCCTTTAAGAAGCTTTTCTTGAGGTAAAATAATTTGACAAAAAAACATAAAAATAATAATTAAGTTTTTCATTTTTTCCCTCCATATAATAAAAAAGCCGTTCATAGAAACGGCTAAAAGCTTAATTATTTTTTTAGCCCGTTTCCCTACGCTGGCATTATCCAGATCAGGTTTTAGGGTTTGTTCTCAGTCATCCCGGGCAAACGGGGCAACACCCCTAACGGCTACGTGTTAAATTTTATTTATAATTTTATAAGAACAAAAAGTATAGAAAACAATTCAAGTTAAAGTTATAAAACATTGAAATTAATTCTATTCGATTCTAATTTTTTGACCGACCTTAATTTCAGTACTAGATAGTCTGTTTAGTTTCTTTAATTCATTAAGGGACATATTATGATCCTTAGCAATGGAAAACAATGTTTCACCTCTTCTTACACGATGAATCCCTACTTTTTGTTTCGATATTTTTTCCTTAGATGATTTTTTAACTAATTTTTCTTTAATTTCTTTTTTTGCTATATCTGCGCTGACTTTTAACTTCGTGCCAGCAGTAATATTATCGTCGGAAAGTCCGTTCCATTTTTTAATATCATTTATGGAAACATTATTTTTGTCAGCAATCTTACTAATTGTATCTCCATGTCTTACTTCATAATAAGCTAGCCCGGTTTCATCGGATGAATTATCACCAATATCATTTATATCTGCATCGGAATATATTTTTAAAGTTCTTCCGGCTTCAATTTTATTACTTCTCAAATTATTCCATTTTCTTATATTCGAAACCGGAACTTTATAAAGTTCAGCAATTTGGCTGATTGCTTCGCCAGATTTTACCTTATAATAATTTACATTTGCAGATGTCTTTGGTGCATTATCTCCTAATGAAGATTCATTATCATTTTCATAAATTTTTAGAGTTTGACCAATTCTTAAATTATTATTTTTAATTCCATTCCAACGTTTTAAAGTTACAATCGGAACTCCAAATTTTGTAGATAATTCATAAATTGAGTCTCCTCTTTTCACACGGTATCTATAAATATTCGATCTTGAATGAATTGTACTTTTTTCAACTGCAGCCATATATTTTTCAGATCGATTTGTATAAATCTTTAATCTTTTACCGGCAAAGATTTTATTGCTGGAAATATTATTCCATTCTTTTAATGAATTTATGTCAACTCCAAATCGATTGGCAATTAAATTAAGATTTTCTCCTTTTCTAACTTTATAATAAATGACTTCACTATTTTGTCTTATCAAATTAGACTTTGATGAAGATTTTTCAATCGAAGTCTGATTGTCCAAGCTGGCATAAAAATCTTTTTTATCAGATGGAACATAAATTACAAGTTCCTGTCCTACTGAAATACTTTGAGTATAAGGGATATTATTCCAGTTCCTTATATCAATTACTTTTGAATTGAATAAGTCGGCAATACCTAAAAGATTATCTTTTCTTTTTACCTTATAATGAACAGCAACCAATCCTTCCGGAATCAAAGCACTATCGGATATTACATGATTATTGTCATTATCGGGTGACACATTATCATTCGACGATGCAATATTCTCACTTGAAATTTCAGGTTTTGTGCTGTCAGATTTAATATTTTTGTTCAAGGTAAGATATGGAGATACATAATCCTCAGATCCTGTTTCATCCACCGCTAACTCGGTATCATTAGTATTTTGATCTTTAGTACTATCATCTTCTGCGGTTTCAGTATTAGTATTGTAAGCAAAATTATCGTCAGAAATGTTAGATACAGGAATTCTTAACTTCACACCTTTATATAGTCTTGAACGAACTGAAATATTATTTGCGTCCGCTAGGTCAAATTTTGAAATGCCATAATGAGCAGCAATTCTTGCCAAAGTTTCACCACGGCGAACAGAATGAACTAAATAATTTCTCATAGCGCTTTGAGGAATATTGACAACATTCGCAGCAAAGGTTTGTAATGATGCTTTAGGTATTTTTAATGGATATCCGTCAGCAATACCGGCAGGAGTGCTCATTTGCGTTAGTTCCGGATTCATTTCTTGAAGTGTTTCGACATCTACATCAGCACATTTTGCTAGATAATTTAAATCAATAGCTCCTTTAACAGGATAAGTTGTAAAATCAAAAGGTTTTTTGTAACTGATATTATTAAATCCATATTTACCAGGATTCATTGCAATAAGACTTACAGCAATATATTGGGGAACGTAACTTCTAGTTTCTCTAGGTAAATACTCTCTTGAAGCCCAAAAATCATTTGCGCCTGATCTTTGTACAGCGCGCATTATTCTACCTTCGCCGGCATTATAAGCTGCAAGAACAAGATACCAATCCCCTAAATCATTATAGAGGTCTTTTAAATGTTTTGCTGCTGCTAAAGTAGCTTTTTCAGGATCTCGTCTTTCATCATAATAAAAATCTGAATGCAAACCATAAAGTCTGCCGGTTGATTTAATAAACTGCCAAAGCCCAACAGCGCTAGCCCATGAGCGCGCCGTAGGATTCAAGCCGCTCTCAACCATACTTAAATAGATCAATTGCGGAGGCAAATTTTCCTGTTTAAAGATTTTAGTCATCATTGGGAAATATCTGCCTGATCTTTCCAGCCAAAGCTGCATATGGTCCCGTCCTCTTCCAGTAAAATAGCTAACCCATTGATCAACGTATGAATTATCATCCAACGGTATTTCTGAAGCTACTACACTTTTGGTTGGTTCTTTAATTTTTTCAGGTACTTTTTCCTTTAACTCCGGCATGGATTTCCCCATCCATTCTTCTAGAGCAGCAAAAGAAACGTTAGAAGGTAGTTCCGGAAGACCGTCTACATACTTTTTATAATCATCAATGATTGATTTTTCTAACTCAAGGTAAGCTTCGTTTTGTTCAATTCCAGGATAGTAACTTAAGTTGTTAATTATTCGAAGAGCAGATTCATAGTTGGAAACAGCTTCAGAAGTACTATTTTGTTCTTCTTTTGCAAGCGCTGCAACATAATATTGACGCGCTTGTTCTAACATTTCAGAAACTATGCCGACTTTTTGAATTGTTGTTTGGTTACTTTTGGAATTTTCATCCTTTGATATTTCTTTATTCGTTCCACATGAATTTAAAAATAGCCCGAATAAAGAGATAGCAATGACTGGTAAAATTCTTTTACTCATGCATTCTCCATATTTTTAATTTACGATTTCAATATACGTCCTGTAAATAGTTTAATCAAGTAAAAAATTAAATAAATTTCATAATTGATCAATTATCAAGGGGTTAATTATAAAAAAAAGTCATAAAGGAATATTTCCATGCTTCTTCTTTGGATTTTTATCCACTTTTGTTTTTAAAATTTTAAACGCATTTATCAATCTGATTTTTGTATCTTTAGGTAAAATAATATCATCTACATAACCTCTTTCTGCTGCAATATAAGGATTTGCAAATTTCTCTATAAATTCGGATAATTTATTTTCTAATTCTACTTCCGGATTTTCAGAATTTGAGATTTCCTTTTTAAATATAATTTCAACAGCGCCCTTTGGACCCATAACTGCAATTTCGGCTGTTGGCCAGGCAAAATTAAAATCGCCTCTAACATGTTTTGAATTCATAACATCATACGCACCGCCGTATGCTTTTCGTGTAATCACTGTTACTTTGGGTACTGTTGCTTCACAAAAAGCATATAAAAGTTTAGCACCGTGCCTAATAATACCATTCCATTCTTGTTCTGTACCAGGTAGAAATCCTGGTACATCAACTAATACCAAAAGAGGTATATTAAACGCATCACAAAATCTAACAAATCTCGCGCCTTTAACAGAAGCATTAATATCTAACACTCCAGCTAGAACTTCTGGTTGATTTGCGACAATCCCGACCGACATCCCGCCAATCCTTGCAAAACCGACAATGATATTTTCAGCATAATTTGTGTGAACTTCAAGAAAATTATTGTTGTCAACTACCAGATTTATAATCTGCTTCATATCGTAAGGTTTATTAGGATTCTCCGGAATTATTTCATTCAACCTTTCATCCGGTAAAATATTTTCAGAATCAAATTCTGTATCTACCGGTTTATCCATAAAATTTTGAGGCAGAAAGCTCATTAGACGACGAACATTTAATAAAGTTTCTATTTCATTTTCATTGATGAAATGTGCAATCCCACTTTTTACTGCATGAGTTTCAGCGCCGCCTAAATCTTCAAAGCTAACTTCCTCATGAGTTACAGTTTTAACAACGTTAGGTCCTGTTACAAACATATAACTTGTATTTTTTACCATGAAAATAAAATCTGTAATCGCTGGTGAATAAACAGCTCCGCCAGCGCAAGGACCAAGTATTACAGAAATTTGCGGAACAACTCCTGACGCTAAAGTGTTAAGAAGAAAAATATCAGCATAACCTCCTAAGCTCACTACACCTTCTTGAATTCTAGCACCACCGGAATCATTTAGTCCAATAACCGGAACGCCAAGCTTCATTGCCATTTCCATAATTTTTACAATTTTTTCCGCATGGGCTTCTGATAATGAACCACCGAAAACAGTAAAATCCTGACTGTATAATGCAATCGGCTTTTCGTTAATTTTTGCAAACCCGGTAACTACGCCATCTCCAGGATAATGTTGTTTGTTCAGTCCGAAATCTGTTGCGCGATGTTTAACAAAAATATCCATTTCTTCAAAGCTGCCTTCATCAACTAGAAGTTCAATTCTTTCATGAGCAGTTAGTTTTCCTTTTTTATGTTGGACTTCAATTTTATCAATACCGCCGCCAAGCTTTGCTTTTTCTTTTCTTTTAATAAGTTCATCTTGTTTGTTGTGCATTTTTTATCTCAATTATTCTATTTGAAGATGATATAATTTATTGCTCGAATAAAATGTCTCGTACTTTAAAATTTTCTAGTTGTTAAATCTTAATTTAGTCAGAATCACTTTTCATTATTTAAATGATTTTTCTATAGAATGTTTTACTGAAATAAAGTAATCGGTGTGCTCTTGCAAATTTTGTGTTTTATCAATTTCAAACTCCCCAATAGTTTTACCTGGATGTGAATTCATTAAAATTATTTTATTTGAAATCGATATTGCTTCATTAACATTAGCTGTTGAAATAAGAATTGTCAGATTCAATTGTTTTGTTAGACTACAGATGAGCGTAATAATTTCTTTTTTTGTTTCGCCATGTATATTTTTTAGTGGCTCATCTATCAAAATTATTTTTGGATTAACTACTAAAGCGCGGGCAAAAGAAATTCTAAATCTGAATCCTAAACTTTTATCATTTGGAAAATGTTCTTCATAACCTGATAATCCGACTAATGAAATAATTTCATTAATTTTTTCTTGCTTTACCTGATCTTTGTTATTTAGACCTAAAGCAAATTCAATGTTTTGCTTAACGTTCATCCACGGAAATGAAGATGGTTTTTCCGGAATCAGAACAATCTCGCCGGTTGGTTTTTCAAATTTTTTACCAAGTAAAATTATTTCCCCGCCTGATGGTTTTTCAACTGCCGATATAATTTTAAGAAGTTCGGTTTTACTGGAATTAGTTGGAGACAAAATTGAAATTATATTTCCATCTTTTGAAATTGATTTTATTTTGAAGTTAATCTCTTCAAGTATTAATTGCTTAGCGCCAGCTAATCCATGAAAAGATTTGGAAATATTATTTACTTCCAATAAATATTCCGGCATCAAACAAAACTCCAATGATAAAATTTATTCTTCAAATATTTGATTAACTGTGATCCCAGAAAAATTGTAATTCCTGTTATTATCGTAATAGTAAAAATTGCTGATATATCTTTATATTCTAAAGCACGCCTATAAATATTGCCCAAGCCATATCCGCCGCTAATAAATTCAAAAATGATTGCGAGCGACCATAGTTGAAAATGCAAAGTTATTAAATGGTTAAATAATTGTGGCTGTATGGATTTCCAAATAATTTTTTTTGAAATAGTTTTTTCATCAGCACCTAATGATATTGCCGATTCGATATATTCTTTTTTAACATTTCTTAATTCTTGTTTCAAGTGAACTATGATAAAAAAGAAAGATATAAGAAAAACGAAAATATACTTTATGTATTCTGATGAAGGCAGCCAATAGATCAAAAATATTCCCAGAATAATCCAGGGAATGAAATTTGAAAACCAATGCAGAGATAATAAAAAATCAGATATAAAGTGATTACTTTTAATCAAATAGATTTTTATCGACCATACTATTATGTAAGCTAAAGCTAATGAAATATAAATTGCACCAACTGTTGATAAAAAATTAACCGGCAATTTATAATCATTCCATAATGCGCTGAACGATAATAAAACTACCGATGGTTTTGGTAAGATATTGTTAACTGGTAAAATAAATTCGAAAAGTATAATCCAAAGGAAGAAATAAAGGATGAGTAACTTATGAAGATTTTTAACTGGGTTTTTCTTCAATCTCATAAAATGTTGGTTCTTAAAAAATTAGAACAAAATTAGATAAAATATTTAATCGAATATATCTAAAGTGAAACTTTATATCAACAATGTAAATATATGCTGATTAAAATTAGTTCTTGCTTAATTCATATAAAAAAGGATTTTCATTTTTTTCCAAACCAATTTTACTATTTTCACCGTGTCCGGGATAAATGGTTACATTTTCCGGCAAGGAGAATAATTTAGTTTTAATTGATTGAATCAAAGTATCATAATCTCCGCCCCAAAGATCTGTTCTGCCGATGCTGTTTTTAAAAAGCACATCTCCCGTTATGCAAAATGCTTCACGTTCAAAGTAGATGCAAAATTCTCCCGGAGTATGACCAGGCGTAAACAAGAATGATATAATTGATCTTCCTAAATTAAGATGAAGATTTTCCGATAAAAATTTATCGGGTTCCGGAAGCTTGTCAATATTTAATCCAAATGCCGAAGCTTGAACTTCAGCTCTTTGAAGAAGAAATAAATCCTTCTCCGGTACAAAATAAACCGGGTTAAATTTTTCTTTTACAAACTTGCATCCTAAAATATGATCGATATGACAATGCGTATTGATCGAGTATTTCACTTCAAGTTTATGTTCGGAAATATAATTTGTTAATTTTTCTTCTTCTGATGAATTTGAACAACCCGGATCAATTATAACACTTTCTTTAGTCAATTCATCCCAAACAATAAACGTATTTTCAGAAAACAAATTAAATGTAAAACTTTTTACAACAAGCATTCTATTAACTTTCTGTTAATTATTGAAAACTTATTTTTAGAAATTTTTTCTTATTCTACCATTTAACTTTTGAACATAAGCTTTATAATTATCTTTTGTTTCTTCCATAGAATCACCGCCGAATTTTTCCAGAAAATATTTTGCTAAGCTCCAAGCCAGCATTGATTCACCAATAACGCCGCATGCCGGAACAGCAACAAAATCGCTGCGTTCGCGTCGAGCATCTACAGGTCTCATAGTTTGCAGATCAACACTTTCAATCGGACTCATCAAAGTTGCAATTGGTTTCATCGCTGCTCGTACAATTATCGGAAGACCTGTAGAAACTCCTCCTTCTATTCCGCCTGCACGGTTTGTTCTTCTTGAAAGTGTTTTTTCTTTTAGTATAATTTCATCATGAGATTCTGAACCGAATCTTTCAGCAGCTTCAAAACCAGTTCCAATTGAAACAGCTTTAACAGCATTAATTGACATAATTGAATGAGCAATTTCGGCATCCAACTTTGTATCATAATGTACAAAACTTCCAAGTCCGGTTGGAACACCGGTTGCGACAACAAAGAAAGTTCCGCCGAGTGTATCGCCTTTCTTCTTCGCCACTTTTATTTTATTAATAATTTTTTCATCATGATCTTGGTCTAAAACCCGCACTTCACTTTTATCTGCCAGCTCAGACAAACTCCAGCCGGTAAAATTTTTAGGAAGCTCATTATTAAATAAATTTTTTGCAATATTATTTTTTGAATAGATCCCGCCAATGCTTTCAACAAAGCTTCCGATTGAAATTCCAAATTCTTCTAAAAATTTTCTGGCTATTGAACAAGCTGCTACTCTTGCAGCTGTTTCTCTAGCGCTGGATCGTTCAATTGAATTTCTAATATCATCAAAATTATATTTTGAAATTCCTACAAGATCAGCATGGCCTGGACGTGGGATAGTTATTTTTTCAATTTTTGATTTTTTATTTTCCGGAGACATTTTTTCAATCCAATTCTCCCAATCTTTATTTCGAATCAACAAAGAAATCGGCGAGCCCAGAGTTTTTTGAAATCTTATTCCGGAAAGTATTTCAGCAGTATCGGTTTCAATTTTCATTCTGAGTCCTCTGCCATAGCCGGCTTGTCTGCGTTTCAAATGAAAATTTAGATATTCATTTTCAATTCTTAAGTTCGATGGAAAACCTTCAACAATAGTTGTGAGAGCTTTTCCATGTGATTCCCCCGCAGTAAGAAATCTAATCATTTTTTCTCCAAATAATTTCGCTGTAAATATAAAAAAAACGCTCGAATGTTCTTCGAGCGTTTAATAAAAAAATTATAATTCAACCTTTTTATTCGGGAATCTCAAGTCCTACAAACATGCTATTACCTTTTGAATCTATCACTTTTACCAAGATAGCAGAACCTTTCTTTTCATCAACAATCTTTTTCAACTGTGTTACATTTTTAATTGGTTCTTTATTAGCTTCGGTAATTACCATGCCTTGTCCAAGCCCTTGGTTTTGAGCTTCACCGTAAGGTTTAACTTCAGAAATTATAATTCCGTTCGAAACTTTATAATCAGTTTTTTCCTGGGAGGTTAAGTTTCTAATGCTCAAACCAATGCCTTTCAAATTAACAGTATTTGATTCAGAATTATTTTCATTAGAATTATCCTTATTCACCACCGGTTCATTCTTGGTATCGTCTGCGCGTTCCTTCAATGTAACGGATCTGCTGATTTCTTTTCCATTTCTAAAAATTGTTAGATCTACTTTTGAACCAGCAGTTTTAGTTGCAACCATTGCTTGTAGTTCATTTGGTTTGTTAACAGATTTCCCATCAACTTTTAAGATTACGTCACCTGGTTTAATATCTTCTTTAGAAGCTGCGCCGCCAGGAACAATCGATTGGACAATAACTCCTTCTGGTTTATCCATTCCTAATGATTTAGCAATCGCATCATCAACCTCACCAATTTGAACACCGATATAACCACGGGTTACTTTTCCGTAAGCAATTAATTCTTTGGAAACTGATTTGACAATATTTATTGGAATTGCAAAACCATATCCGATATAACTTCCTGTGCTTGTTGCAATTGCCGCATTAACTCCAATAACTGCACCGGATAAATCAACTAATGCGCCGCCGCTGTTTCCGGGATTTATTACTGCATCTGTTTGAATATAATCTTCTACACCGTAACTATTATTAATTAATCCTAAACGACCTCTTCCCATTGCGCTTACAATTCCTGCAGTAACAGTTGAAGATAATGATAAAGGATTACCAATAGCCATTACCCATTGGCCAACTTTCAAGCTGTCTGAATCTCCTAAATAAGCAACCGGTAAATCTTTGGCGTTTATTTTTATTACAGCTATATCTGTTAACGGATCGGTGCCAATAACTTTCGCTGTATACGATCTGCCGTCATACAAACTAACTTTAACTGAGTTTGCATCTTTAACAACATGATTATTTGTAATTATATATCCGTCAGGTGAAATTATAATTCCACTCCCGGATCCTTCTTCTTCCTTTGGCATATTCTGGAACGGGAAGAAGAATAAATTTCCATGAGGATTATCTGCTTTTGCTACAACTGTTATTTGAACTATTTCGGGAGTAACATTCTTAGCTACTTCAATAAATGCTTTGCTAAATTCCGATGCGTCGGCATTTAAATTAACTGGAGGCATTGGCGCGCCTAATTTTATATCAGCTAAACTTGGCCTTACTAATCCAAATCCGGATACAAGCACAGCCCCGAAAATTATTCCAACAAATACTAAAGCAATTGCACCCCATAAGCCTTTTGATTTCATTTTTTCCTCCGATTTATTTTTCTATTATATATCATTCTTTATCTTGTGTTAATTAATTATTAGTATCAACTTTCAAAATTACTTCATCATCTTTAACGACTGAATTCCTTTGAAGTCAGGAATATGAAACATTAAATATTTTTCCATAAATAAAATAGATTTTTCCGCAGCCGCAACATTTGTTAATTCTATTTTTTTGTTAGACGTTAGACAGTTTAAATAGTTAAAAAGTTCCGGACTTATGACGTAGGATTCAAGATGATTATGTTTACAATCATTACATAAAATACCTAATTCTAGGTTATATGACAATTCAATATTTTCCAGATTTGTTCTGCCGCATACAGAACATTTATGAAGCTGAATTGCATATCCAAGTTCAGCTAAAAAGAAAATGAAAAATCTGCCGAAAAGAATTATCGGCAATTCATTTGATGTATTTAATAAATACAAGATTCTTGTAACCCCCTTGAATAGCCTGTGGTTTACCTCATGTTCAACTGTTAACTTTTGTAAAAGTTCGATAATTGCTTGTGCGTATTTTATTTTTTCTAGATCTTCTTTAATATTTGAAAAAGGAGAAATTAAACTTGCGTCAGAAATTATTTGAATTTCCCGGGTATCCTTTTTATACATAACAATTTGAATATGATTTATAACATCTAATATTAAACCAATTTTTGATTTGGAATTTCTCCCGCCTTTTATGATGGCAGATAGCTTACCATAATCTTTTGTATATAAAGATACAATCTTGCTCGTGTCGCCGTAATTTAATTTACTTAAAACTACGGTTTCAGTTTTTACAATCTCGTTCATTTTATAAAATTATATGGGAAATAATATATTTTTTCTTCGGTTATTATTCCGCTGATAAGATGAGCAGGAGTGACATCAAATGCAGGTGAAAAAGTTCTATAATGATTTGGCGCAACTTGAACGCCGCTAATTGCCAGCAATTCATTTTTATTTCTAAATTCAATTTCAATCTCAGAACCGGTAGCTATCTTAGTATCAATTGTAGTTGTTGGTGCTGCAATATAAAAAGGGATGTTATGATAATTACAAAGCACAGCAAGATTATAAGTTCCAATTTTATTTGCTGAATCACCATTTAAAGCAATTCGATCTGCACCGGTAATCACAAAATCAATTTTTGATTGCTGCATTAACACTGCTGCCATCGAATCTGATTGAACTGCAAATGGAATTCCGCTTCGCTCCAATTCAAAAGTCGTCAATCTTAATCCTTGAAGCAGAGGCCGTGTTTCATCGGCATAAACTAATTCTACAAGTCCGTTTTCGTAACCTTTCTTAATTACACTAAAAGCAGTTCCATCGCCGCCGGTGGCTAATTTGCCGGTGTTACAATGCGTAAGGATTGTAGATTTTTTTTTGAATATCAATAAACCATTCTCACCTATTTTACTGCATTTATCCATATCATCTTGGTGAATTTCTTTAGCTTCGGTAAGAACCATTTGATAAACGTTTTCGGAAGCTTTGCATGACTCGAAAATATTTTTTACTTGGTTCAATGCATGAAATAGATTTACAGCGGTTGGCCGGGTGCGATATAGTCTTTTAAAAGCTAAGTTAAAATTTTCTGCTGATTCACTTCCTGACGAATTCTTAATCGATAAAGCAAGTGCATAAGCAGCGGCGATTCCAATTAACGGTGCGCCTCTTATTTCCAATTTTTCAATTGCTTCTGCAATTCTTTCATATCTATCAGTTGTTACATATACTTCTTCCAAAGGAAGTTTTGTTTGATCTAAAAATATCAGTTGATCATTTTCAAATTTTATGGAGAAGTAATCATTGCCCATTTTTTGTAAAAACAAATTTAATTTTAAGACGACCGATTAGAAAAGTATAATAATGTTTTCAGTTTAATTTTTATTTGTCATCAAATCTTGAAAGATTTAAGAACTCTCTATACCTGTCATGAACTCGAAGGTATTCTAATTCTTCCAAACCTTTAGTACTAAATTTCTCTACGCAAAATGAAGCCATGGCACTTCCATAAATAACAGCGCGCTTCATATTTTCGGGGCTTAAATCTTGAGTCTTATGAAGATACCCGGTAAAACCTCCTGCGAAAGAATCGCCCGCACCGGTTGGATCATAAATCATTTCCATCGGATATGCCGGCGCAGAAAAAACTATATCGTCAGCAAACAAAAGAGCACCATGCTCACCTTTTTTTATAATCAAAATCTCCGGTCCCATATCTCTAATTTTTTTTGAAGCTTTGATTAGATTTGGTTCCTTTGCAAGCAGGCGTGCTTCCGAATCATTAATTATTAAAACGTTTACTCTCTTCAGCAGAACAGAAAGCGTATCCATTTTCCCTTCAATCCAATAATTCATTGTATCGCAAACAACAAATTGCGGATTTTCCATTTGGTCTAAAACTTTCATCTGTAAAGTTGGGTCAATATTTCCAAGACAAACAAATTTTGATTTTTTAAATTTATCCGGAATAATTGGATTGAATTCTTCAAAGACATTCAACTCAGTTAATAATGTGTCTCTAACATTTAAATCATAATGATATTTACCCGACCACCGAAATGTTTTTCCGCCTTGAACTATTTGAAGCCCTTCAAGATCAACATTATGATCTTCTAAAAGACGGATGTATTTCTTTGGAAAATCTTCTCCTACAATGCCAACCAAATAAATTGGTCCGCTGAAATAACTTGCAGCAAGCGAAATATAAACAGCAGAACCACCTAATGCGTTTTCAACTTTATCAAAAGGTGTTGCAACTGTATCTAAACCGAGTGAACCTACGACTAGTAATCCCAATGTGTTGTCCTTAATTTGTCTTGAAAAATTGTTTATAAAAATAAATAAATCGGTGCTTAAACCATAATATAAAATGTAAGTTAAAATATGAGGGACGCTATTTGCGCCCCGTTCATAAGTTTCATTGATTATTATTTTAAGCTGATTTTTTCCCCGGCTAAAATAATCGGCAAACTCTTAGTAGATGCTAACGTATTGAATTCAGGAATTGTTGTTCCGATTATCTCATTAAATTTATCGAGATAAACTTTTAGCTGTCCTTCAAGTTCACCTAACTCGTCTAGCTGAATTTGAGTCGGTGCTTTATCGTATTCTCCTGCAATTGAATAGTAAAGTCCGCCATACCAATCATGAAAATGTGAAAGATAATGAATGTCATCTTCACCAACGCCTCTCTGCGCTTTAGTTGACAACATTGTATCTTTCAGTGCAATCAATGCTGAATCAATTTGATGTCCTTTAAGAATTACAGGATGATATTCACTCGTGCTGTCAACTTGTTTACCGGTTATTCCTCTTATCGATGAATTCAAATTTTCAATTTGATTATGAATAACATCAATTCGATTAAGCATTGTATTCATATCAGAAATATCATCTTGAACTTTCTTTACCGCCGCAAACTGAGCTTTAGCCGCATCTAAATTATAATTCATTCGGGGATCGGCTTTAACTTCAACTATCTGAGTTTCTGTTTTTCCACTTACAGTAATAGAAATTTTATAAGTGCCAGGTAATACTTCCGGACCATAATGCAAACCTCCTCTTCTTCCATGTGCAGTATCTGCAGAAAGTGCAACACCGCTTTTGTAATGAAGATTCCATTCTAAACGATTTAATCCTTCTTTAGTTGTTCCGTGCAGCATATCAATTTCACTTCCATCCATATTTTGGATTTGAATCATAACCGGAACAAAATTACTCTTCATTTTTTCTTTAGAAGGTTTAATTTCTGATTTTAAATAATAATTAATTACTGCGCCTCCCGGAGGATTTGGTGCTGAATATTTTCCGGGTTCATTAAATCCGCCTTTCCACCAGGTATATAATTGATAAACCGGTTGAATACCAAAAAATGTAAATTCATTTTCTTCAACTTTTTTATCAAAATTTTCAAGAGGAGTAATGTTATCCAAAACAAATATTCCTCGCCCATGAGTTGCAATTACAAGATCGTGAGTCTGTTTAACAAACTTCAGATCAAAAACCGGAGCTGTTGGAAAATTACTTTTCATTTTTGTCCAGTTGCTTCCGTTGTCTGTAGAAAAATACAAACTGGTTTCAGTTCCTAAGAACAAAAATCCTTTTTTGTTTGGATCTTCGCGAACTACATGAGCCGGTTCATCTTCAGGTAAACCTTTTGTAATCAGTGTCCAGGTTTTTCCGTAATCTTCTGTTCTATACACGTAAGGTTTCCTGTCATCCAGCATATGCCTGTCATCGATTATATAACAAGCGGACGGTGAAAATGGCGATACGTCTATTTGATAAATTTTTCCCCACTCCGGAAGATGAGGAATATTATTAGTTACATTCGTCCAATGTTCACCGCCGTCTTTTGTATATTGAACTTGTCCGTCATCAGTACCAATCCAAATTACTTTTGAATCTTGCGGCGATATGCTGATTGAAATAATTGTTCCGTAAGTTTCAGCGCCGCTAATATCATTGTTGATTGGACCACCGCTTATTTGCTGCTTGGTTTTATCGTTTCTTGTTAAATCCGGACTTATAACTTTCCAGGTTTCTCCGCCGTCGGTTGTTTTGAATAAAACATTTGCGCCAAGATAAACTTCATTTGCATCATGATACGAAACTGCAATCGGTGTTGTCCAATTAAAACGATACTTAAGGTCAGCAGGTTTTTTGTCGCTTGCATCAAAAAGATATGGACGGATTTCATGACGCAATCCGGTTTTCAAATCAAGCCGATTCAAAAATCCGTCCTGCGATTCTGAATAAATTATGTTTGGATCGCTGGGAGCTGGAACAACATATTCACCATCGCCGCCGGCAACTGGAAACCAATGATAACCGTCTATGCTGCCGCCATTAAGATTATGCGAAGGCCCATACCACGCATTGTTATCTTGTAATCCACCGCCAATGTTATAAGCAATTAAAGAATCAGTAGCGCATTGGTAGAACTGTTCAATTGGCATATTATCAAAATATCTCCAATTGGTTCCTCCGTTTAATGACTCATAAGATCCGCCGTCATTACCTTCAATAATTCTGTCTGGATTTTTCGGATCAATCCATATTGCATGATGATCAACATGAATGCCATTGTTAATTGATTTTGTCGTTCTGCCGCCGTCAGTTGATTTGGTTATTAAGAATGAAAGGAAATAAACTGTTTCATCGTTATCAGGTGCAACTTCCATTCTTGAAAAATAAAACGGACGCACATTCAAAGTATGATTGTTGCTTACCATGTTCCAATGTTCGCCAAAATCATGGCTGTCCCAAAGAGTTCCGTGGTTCGATTCAATTAATGCATAAACATGATTTGGATTACTTAATGAAGTTGCTAACGAAACTCTTCCGATCAATCCTTTAGGTAAACCTTTTTCCAATTTCTGCCAGGTTTCGCCACCATCTTTCGATTGGTAAATTCCGCTTCCTTTTCCGCCGTCAATCAGTCCCCAGGGATGACGAACAACTTGCCATGTACCGGCTAAAAGTACTTGAGTATTTCCAGGTTCAAAAACTACATCGCTTACGCCTGTAGAATCATTTACAAATAAAACTTTCTTCCAGGTTTTTCCGCCGTCTGAAGTTTTAAATAATCCGCGATCTTCATTTGGAGCCCAAGCATGACCGATTGCGGCAACAAAAACTATTTGCGGATTTTCCGGATCAATAATTATTTTTGAAATTTGACCGACGTCTTTCAATCCCATAAAATTCCAGGTTGTTCCTCCGTCGGGAGAATAATAAACTCCGTGTCCATCTAAAACATCGTTTCTTATGTTTGCTTCTCCTGTTCCAACCCAAACGAGATTTGGATTAGAAGGAGCTAAAGCAATTGCACCGATTGATGAAGGATATTTTTCAAATATTGCTTTCCATGAACTTCCTTCATCGGTAGTTTTAAATATTCCTCCACCAGCCGCTCCGACATAATAAATATTCGGTTTGCCCGGAATTCCAACTACTGAACTCACTCGTCCGCCGGCTACCGCTGGACCGATATTTCGAAATTTCAAATCGGCAAACACATCAGTTGTATCTTTTTGCTTTTCCGGTTTTGATTTTTGCTGAGAAAATGCGAAAGTGGAAATCATTGCTACAAAAAAAAGTAACAAAAAATAATCCGGTACTTTCTTTAACATTTTGTGCTCCTTTCTTGTTATTATTTTTTTTAGAAAACCAATTTGAGCTTAGAAATTATATGATCATAATTTTGAAGTGCTTAAATAAACTTTTTGATCCGTCCAATTGCTAAATGAGGTGTGAAAATAATAAAAACTGATATGAATCAAAATTACTTTTACATGATTGGTTTGCAATTCTTGATGTCTATCTCAACAAAATTTAAGAACCTGATTTCCTTCGTAAAATATTCATTAATTATTTCTACCGAATTTCTTTGCCCTTGCCATGCTAACATTTTCTTTGCCCTGGAAGGATTCACCCATTTAAATTCTGTATGCTCATCACTAATCACTACTTTTGAATCCTTATCTACCAAAGCGGCAAACACCGGCAGCATTGAAATATAATCTCCTTCCTGATAATAAAATGAATTAATATTCGGAGCCGTCCAAAACTTCTTAGGTATCAAACCGGTTTCTTCTTTTAATTCTCGAAGAGCAGTTTCAAAAGCTTTTTCTCCTTCATGAATTTTCCCGGAAACCATTTGCCAAAGCCCGGGATATATTTCCTCTTCCGATCTTTTCAACAATAAAAATTCTATTCCATTTTTTGTTTTTCTAAAAATATGAGCTTCAATTAGTTCAGAGATAATTTTCATTTAGTCACCTTATTTAGATTCTAATAATGTTATCGGTATTCTTGTATTCAATTTTTAATTTTTAATTTCGAATTTTTAATTTAAAAGAACGCTCTTACTTCCGCACGCAAAGTGTGAACCGTTTTATCATTACCCTGCGCTCTTCCGTCGTAGCTGACAGTTGATTGTAAATTAGCAGAAAGTCTGTAATCAAAATTGAGGCGCCAAAAATAATTCTTCCCGACTAAATTTCCTTCGGTCATTTCAAACGGAATATAATTTTGCGCTGTGTTTGCATTTAGTTCGTCGCGTTCAAACTCAATTCTTAATCTTCCGGTACCGGCAAATGAAAAATTAAATCTTAGCAATTGAGAATTAATATCTATAATTGTCGGATTAGCCGGAAGATCATCTTCTCTTTTACCAACATTAATCTTAAATCCTACTTCTATATTTTGCTGAGGCCGGTAAGAAAAATCTGAATTAATACTATTGCCGGTAATTTCTCTTCTTCTTGTTGAAGTAATTGGAGCGTTAACATTATCGTTTTCGTTTACCAAATCAGTTTGATTATTAATTTCAGCAATCATTTTAAAATTTAATCTTAAGCTTCTTTCACGGCTGTACGCCCGTTCAAATCCTTCGCTATATTGATCTAGGCTGTTTTTTTGAGTGTAGCGAATTCTAGCAGAAAACTCCGGATCATTTTCAAATAGAAAAATATCCTGCTGAATATAATTCGATCCATTAAGTGTTTTATCCGGGTTTAGAAAATCAGAAAATTTCAGCAAATAAATTTTCTTGTAATCTTGTTCTTGACTGTTCTCTTCAACACGCAAAAAAGTTTCTGATGAAAATGGTTTTAAGATTTTACCCATTAAAGAATTCTGATCGAACATATCTTTATAATTAAATTTCCATCTCGTACTCGTCTTCAGATCAATTACCGGATAAAGCTGATCGGTTGGAACAGTAACTAAAACATAGTCGCCGTCATAAATTGCCGGCTGAAATTCATTTTCATCCTGAACTCCGTTATGATTAAGATCGCCGAGATAAATATAATTGCCTGCGCCTTTTGAGACTTGAACAAATACTCTTTGCATCTTCGCTGATCTTTGTGTTGATACTTCATAATAAAGATCACCATTAGCCGGTGCGCCAAAATTAAATCTGCTTTGAGTTCGGACAAGTATTGTTTGATTATTCAAATACCCAAGTTTCTTAAACGGATCATCATAACTTTTGTTTACAACCGTCAAATTCAAAGTTGAGTTAACCTGTCTGACACCGTTATAATTTAGTTCAAATGTCCCGCCGGTTGATTCTGCTTGCTTCGTCATTACACCATTGAGAGGAAGATAATCTTCTCTAAGCGAATATTTTGTAGTCAGCTTAAATCCGTAAAAATCAACCAGATCAAGAAACGGATCTATCTCGTAATATTTTAAGCTTGTTACAAAAAGTGAATCTATACCAGATTGCGTGTCTCTTTTATTTTCCGCAAGAAAACTTACTCCGGGTTTCAATTTCCAAAATGAGTAATACCCGTTTCCCTGTTGTCTAAGCCAATTAGTTTTAAGTGAAGCATTGTCCGACGAGACGTAATCGAAATTATAACTGACAGAATAATTTTTATTATCGGTGAAATTTAAAGTATTATTAAATCTGTTTGAATAAAAATCTTCTCCCCGCTTTAAATATGAATAAGAAGAATTCAAATTCAATTCGCTAACGGGAATTAAATTCAAATTCAATTCTCGTAAAGTTTCGCTTTCAGGTGTTTGCGTTTGTGTTATATTAAAATCACGGTTAAATTCAATCGGATTTATTCTATCTAGTGAAGTAAACCGGTCTTGAATAAAACGATCTTTATATGAAAATCCGATTTGCCCCAAACTAAGCTTGCCAATTTCAACTTTTCTAGGATCAACTTTGAAAAAAATATTTCTTGCGTAACCGAAATCTTTATTTTTATCAAGGGTAGAAAATTTATTCTGATTAAAATCGCTTCCGGCAAGTTCAACCGATAAGCTTATTCCTTTATCCGGAGAATAATTTATATTAAGATCGCCGACTTGCGTTAACTGTGGTAATGGCAGAAAGATTATCGGCAAATAATCGCCTTGCTTAACACCGACAAATTTAAAATTGCCAATACTTTGCCGAACATAATCGCCTTGCTGCGTTCCAACATAATTGAACGAAACATTATAAATAGAATTTACATTTCCGGGATTGTAAAGATAATATGAATACGACTGCCCGTTAATTACAGTATCAACTTTTTGATAAAGCCCATGAATTACACCTTGAGAATCCGGCGGTGCTAAAGTAACTCCGCTTTTGGTTGCTTTGAATGGATCATTACCGGCAGCAGCCAAAATAGTTTTATCGGAATCTGAAAGCGATAAATCAATTGGCGCAGTTTCGTCATCGCCTTCACGAAGATACTGAAAATTAATTCCTAATTTATTATTGAAAATTTTTGATTCAATTCCGGCGCCGAAGAAATTCCTAGAATATTGCCTGTCCGTATATTCAAAATCAATTGTAACTCTGCTGGCAGCGGTTATTAAACGATTCGGAGTAAAAGTTATTTGAGCATTCGCGTAATCAATTATATAATCATTCCTTTCTCCTCTTTTAACTTCATTCCCATCGATATAAACTTTTTCGGTACCCGCAATAATTATAATATTTCGTTCGTTGTTTGCACCATAAAGTTGATAAGGGCCTTGTACACCGTCGCTGCCATTAAATTTATTTGTTGTAAATTTTCCTTTTGAGCTTGCAATTGCAATGTAACCTTTCTGACCTTCGTAGTTAAATTCGCCAAGAAGCCCTTGCAATTTCCTATTGATAAATCCAAACTCGCCGCTTTGTTTTTGCAGTTCATAATCGCCAAATGTTCCGGTTACATTCGGATGTTTCACCTGGATAAAAACTTTATCTAGCTCTTCAAGAGTAGCAGTGTTGCCTTCAGGTTGAATGGGATTATTCTCGTCAGTTAAAGCTGCAACAACTTCAATGTCTTTCGAGAGCCTTCCGGAAAGCTGCAATCGTAACCCGCTGGTTAAGGAAAAATCTTTGGTCGTCCCGACAGAAAAGCCTCTAACAATAGTTCCGCTCTTTTCTATTCCGCTTCCGAATATTGATTCTGATGATAAAGCACTTTGTTCATTTTTAATTACTCGAAGTGTATCACCGGATTTTTCTTCAAACTTATAAACAAGGTTGTGCTTTTCATATTCTTTTTGAAAAGAAATTCGAACTGCTTGATAAGAAATATATATCGTATCAAAAATTGAGTAGTGAAGTGAGTCGGATAATTTAAAAGAAGCTTCTTGATATGAAATTTGATAATCGTTTTTGCTTAACAATCTATTATTTAACCTAACGGTTTCCGTTAACGGAATGATAGCCGGGTATGACAACTGATATAGATTTTCAAAATTTACATGAATAGTATCAGTAACAATTGATGTGTAAAATTTTTGTTGAGCAGAAGTAAACCGCCAAGCAATTAAGCTTACCAAAATAATGAAGAATATATTCTTTAATCTCAAAAGATGAATTCAGTTTTGTGTATGCCAAATCTAATTTTACATGATTCTTTTATCAAGTCCATAAACTATAATTCTTAAAAAAACTTATTAGTACAAGCCATCACTTTATTCCTTTATACCCTATTCCTATATACCTGTATTCACTATTCCAGTTTTAAAGCAACAGTATTAGTTTTATTTTTCAGCAAAGCATCCTTTACGTAAACTCCCCAATACGAAGTTGGATTGTAATTCCAATCCGAAATTAAGCATGGAGAAGCCGAGGGATGAAATGACCAGGCAGCCCAGCTTAATCCGCGTAAATTAATATATTGAAGAATTTCTGGTGCCCAAATATTTGGATCTACTTGTGTCGGAGCAGGTTTGCAACCAACTTCACCAATAAATACCGGATAATATTTCGAAATTAACCCGACATGTAAATCCCAGGTAATAAAATCGGAACCTTTCCACGGATAAATGTGAGAGCTGTAAATTATTCCATTACCATTCGGATCGTTTAAGCTGTAGCCGGTTAAAACTCCGGTAAGATCATATCCCCAATCTAAACCGCTGACAATAATAATATTTTTAGCACCCACCGAACGAATGCTGTCAATAATTTCCTGAAGCCCAACAGAATTATAGGTAATATTAATTCCATCAATATTTTCATTTACTTGGCCTCCTAATTTCCAAATATTCCAATCAACATCATGCGGTTCATTGTAAAGATCAAAAAGTACTCCTGGATTGTTAGAATATTTTTTAGCGATAACTTTCCAAAAAGTTATGCTGTTATTATCCGGCATCTTATGTTGACCTAAATATTTTCCCCAAGCTCCGGCATCCGACCAATGAAGATCAATTACTGCATATGCACCCAAACTATTAGTTTGTTTAATTGCCATATCAACTATAGTTTGATAAGATTTCCCGCTGTCGCTTTGTCCGTCAGCTTTTCCAAACCAGCGGTCCTGACAAAGTGGAAGCCTAATAACATTCGCTTCCCAATTTTTAATAGCAACTTGGATTGATTGTGTGAGATGTTCACCTTCATTCGACCATTCGAGACTTGGAATATTAACTCCGGTTAATCGAACTGCAGTGCCTTTTGATGTTTTAATATATTTCCCATCAACATGCAGCTGCGAAATTACCGATGGAGTTGGAATCTCCGGTCCGGTCGGAGATTTATCTCGGCAGCTTGAAATCAATAAGCTAACAAACAACAGTACAAATAACGATTTTAATTTATGCGTTTGTGTGAAATTAAAAATTATCACTTGAGTAAACTTAATATTCAATTAATGAAATTTTATAAAGCAAAGATAGAATTTGTTGGGATAAAAATATCATGATAACTACAGACAAAAAATTACATTAGTCTAAAGGAACGATTAGTAAAACAAGAGTTGATAAATTATTCCTGAAAATAGATAAAAAAATAATGTTAGAAATTGTTTTTATACTGGTATATTAGATGTTAATATTAAACGATAAACTGCGGATCGGAAATTATATAGAAATAAATTTAACTATGATAAAAGCGCATTCATTTCACATTCCTGTTATGGGAATCGGATTTACAATTGATACACCATTAAAAGTATCGCAATACGGAATCGATTCGGTAATTTCTTTAGTTGATGATATTCTTCTTGAAAAGTTGAGAAAGATGTACTGCGGGAAATATGAAATCCCTTATTCTGAGATCACGGATAAAACCGAAGATTTCAGAGCTAAAAGAATTACATCCTATTTAAATTTAATTAACAGCCTTGCGGAAAAGAAATTCGAAGAATTAAAAAATGCTGCCGTTGAAAAAGGCAATGAGATAAAAAAGTATTTTAATATGCTGCCGGATAGTTCAACCGTTAAAAAAGAATTCAACAATTTTACTTCAAAATATTTTAATCTAAATGAAATCGGCGATTGGATAAAAGACAACTTATCGATGGGCAGCATAGATGTAAATATTATGACCAAGGCCGATAAGGATAACTACATTAAAGATGTAAAATTACCTATCCAATATAACGATGCTCATGCTGCGCTTAGAGGATTTGCTAATAGTGATTTAAATTCTTCGATCATTTTTTCTGCCGGGATGAATCCTAGATTGTACAGTTATATTGAACATTTTGAAGATTTCTATCCGGATCAAAATGGAATTATAAAAAAGAAAATTGTTTTAAAAGTCAGTGATTACAGGTCAGCATTGATTCAAGGAAAATTTCTTGCGAAAAAAGGATTATGGGTTTCCGAATACAGAGTTGAGTCTGGACTGAATTGCGGCGGGCATGCTTTTGCAACCGATGGATATCTTCTTGGTCCAATCTTAGCCGAATTTAGAGATAAGCGAAAAGAGTTGATTCAGTTACTTCATGAAATTTTTGTAAAAGCTCTTACAGATAAAAACCGTTCAATTCCAAAAACAGAATTGCCGCTAAAAATTTCTGCTCAAGGCGGTGTTGGTACGGCTGAAGAACATCAATTTCTAATCGATCATTATCAAGTTGATTCGGTTGGATGGGGCACGCCATTTCTATTAGTACCGGAAGCGACAAATGTTGACGAGTCAACTTTAAATAAATTAATTGAAGCTAAAGAAAAAGATTTATATTTAAGTGATATTTCTCCATTAGGCGTCCCTTTCAACAATCTTAGAGGCAACACAAAGGACATTGAAAAATTATCTTTAATTGCTAAAGGAAGGCCAGGCAGTTCTTGTCCGAAAAAATATGTTGAATTAAATAATAAAGAATTTACCGAGAGAAGCATCTGTACAGCTTCTCGGCAATATCAATATTTAAAATTAAAGGAACTGGATAAGGAAGACACAATTCCAGAAGAGTATAAAATTAAGTATGAAAAGGTTGTTGAAAAATCTTGTATTTGTGTAGGGCTAGGTACATCTGCTTTGTTAGCAAATAGCTTAGATACCAAAATTGAAGGAGAAGGAGTTTCTATTTGCCCCGGACCAAACATGGCGTACTTTTCAAAAATAATGAGCTTAAAAGAAATTACAGATCATATTTACGGAAGATCTAATGTCATTGAAAGAACAGACCGCCCAAATATGTTTATAAAAGAATTAAATATTTACATCGACTTTCTAAAAAATAAATTAGAGGAAACAAGAACTTCTACACCTGATAAACAAGAAAAGTACTTGTTGAATTTTGTAAAGAATCTGAAAGAAGGTATTAATTATTATTCTAATTTATTTACCAACTTGAAAGACAGATTTGAAGATACAAAATCCGGAATTCTAAATGATCTGGAAGAAAGCAAAAAAGCATTACATCTTTTAAGCTTAGAGATAGAAAATCTTTTGATGATAACGGCTATAGCGCATTAACCGGAAAGCAGGAATAAGATTTTTCAAAACTGGGACAATTTTCAAATTAAGAAGATTAAGAAAAAGAAAATCTATTTTGAATAATTACTTTCGGTTGGCTGTTACGATCTAAACAATAAAATTTCTACTCGTATCTCAACGCTTCAATCGGATCCAAGTTTGCCGCTTTATAAGCCGGATATGTTCCGAATATTACTCCAACTACTAAACACAATGATAATCCAATTGCAACCCATCCATACGGAATAACAGCAGCAGAATTCAAGAATGAACCTGCAAAAATTCCTATTCCAACTCCTAGAACAATTCCCAGCACTCCTCCAATTAAACATAGAACAACTGCTTCGAATAAAAATTGAAACAGTATGTTACTCTTTTTCGCACCAACTGCTTTTCGAATTCCGATCTCCCTTGTCCTTTCGGTTACTGAAACCAGCATAATATTCATTATACCAACGCCTGCTGCTATTAATGCTATAAGCGAAACGATCATCGCACCAATCTTTACTCCGCTTGTAATATCATTTATCTGGTTAATTATAGATTCGTTGCTGAATATTTCAAAATCATTTTCTTCTCCGGGCTTCACTTTTCTAATAGTTCTCATATGCCCGATAGCTGCTTCAATTGTGGCATCGTAATTTTCTTTTGAATTTGACATAATCGTAATATCTACATCTGAATTTCTTCTCCCGTATATAGATTGATAAGTTGTAATTGGAATAACTACATAATTATCTTGAGTCTCTCCGAAAATATCCGGTTTCTTTTTGAGTACGCCGATAACTGTATAAATATTGCCGTCAACTCTAACTTCTTTACCTATTGGATCTAAATTGAAAAAAATCTTTTCAACAATATATTTGCCAAGCACACAAACATGGTTGCTGTAATCAATATCATAATTTCTGAATTCTCTTCCATCTTCAATTTCCAAATTTAGAGTTTTATAAACTCCTTGAGTAACACCTACTATTGCAGAATTAGGATTAGTTTCTCGGCTTCCGAATTTTACAATCTTACCGCCGCTTGCTTCGTACGCTCCCATAACTTCAACATCTTTCATCATCTGTTCAAAGCGGTAATAATCTTCAAGTGTTATATCTTTTCTATTTCGGTATTTTTCCCATGCGCCGTGTGTCATTATCGCCGGATATTTTCTTATTTCAAAAGTATTTTTGCTAAGGAATTGCATCCCTTCTTCAATTGTACTTTGAAGCATAGTTATAATAGTCATTATAACTATAATAGAAAAAATTCCGACAACCACACCAAGTATGGTAAGGAGTGTTCTAAGTTTATTTGTTCTTAGTGATTCAAAAGAAACAAAAAATATTTGGTTGAAGTTCATCTTTAATCCCCAATTAAAAATTTATTTTATGATAAAACTAAATTATGTTATTGTGCCTACAAAATAAATTATAAAACAGAACCTTTATAAATTATTTTTAGCTAAAGCTTATAAGTTCTGCATAATATTTTTCATTAACCATTATTCGTATCTCAATGCTTCAATCGGATCAAGGTTTGATGCCTTATATGCTGGGTAAGTTCCAAATATTACTCCAACTAAAATACAAAGTGAAAATCCGATAATTACCCAATCAACCGGAATTGCCATTTGAGCATTCAGAAAACTTCCGGCAATATTGCCGACACCAACTCCAAGTACAATCCCAATTATTCCACCAATTAAACAAAGAGTAACTGCTTCAATTAGAAATTGAGAAAGTATTGAAATCTTTCGCGCACCAATGGCTTTTCTAATTCCAATTTCTCTAGTCCTTTCGGTAACAGAAACAAGCATGATGTTCATAATACCAACACCGGCAGCGATCAATGCAATAATTGAAACAACCATTGCACCGATCTTAACACCAGCGGTAATACCGTTTATTTGAGCTATCAAAGATTCGTTGCTGAAAATATCAAAATCATTATCTCTACCTGGTTCAACTTTTCTTATTGTTCTCATATAACCAATTGCTGCTTCAATAGTTGATTCATAAGAAGCCTTTGATGGAGCCATTACAGTAATATTTAAACTTCTATGAAGCCTTCCAAAAATTTCCTGTAATAAAGTTATCGGCATGATTACCCGGTTATCCCTGCTTGAACCGAAAAGAGCCGGAGACTTATCCAAAACACCGACTACCATAACTGGAAATCCGTTTACTTTTACTGTTTGTCCAACAGGATCAATATTCGGGAAAAGCTTATCGACCACATCCTGCCCAATATCGCAAACATCATTTGTATATTGAACATCAATGTCACGGATATCTCTACCTTCGGCTACAGTCCAGTTATTTGTTTTCATTGCATCAGCGGTAATGCCTGCAACAGCTATATTCGGATTAGTTTCTTCTTTGGCAAACTTAACAACAATGCCTTGTTCCCAGGATTCTGCACCAATATATTTTGCATGAGGCGCCATCATGTCTTTAAACCTGTAAAAATCATCCAGCGTAATATCTTTTCTATTGCGGTATTTTAACCAGGAGCCTGGACCTCCCATCATCATTGCGGGAAATTTCTGTATCTGAAAAGTATCCTGTCCAAGCTGAGAGAAACCGTTCTCGATACTGTTTTGAAGCATAGTTATAATTGTCATAATCACGATTATAGAAAATATACCAACAACAATTCCCAGCATAGTCAGCAAGGTTCTTAATTTATTCCCTCTAATCGATTGCAGCGATATTGAAAGTATTTCACCGATTCTCATATTATTCAAACCTCAATGCTTCTACCGGATCCATTTTAGCAGCCGTATAAGCAGGCGCTAACCCCGAAACTAAACCGGTAATTAATGAAACAACAATTGCAATTACTACGGCACTATAATCCACCGATGTAACTATAAATTGATTTACCAAAAAGCTCAATAATATTGCGGCAATCAATCCGGCTATTCCTCCAACTAAACAAATGAAGGAAGATTCCATTAAAAATTGCGCAAGTATTGAACGACGCTTTGCGCCAATTGCTTTTCTCAATCCTATTTCTTTTGTTCTTTCTTTTACAGAAACAAACATTATATTCATAATTCCAATTGCACCGACAAATAAAGATAATCCTGTAATAAATAACCCAGCAATTTTTATTACTCCGGTAACTTTATTAAAATTATCAATCAATCCTTCCTGTTGGTTTATTCCAAAATCATTTTCTTCATTATAAGATAGTCCTCGAATCTTCCGCATTAATCCTTCAGCCTCGGCTTTAGTATCTTCAATCATTGCTGTATTGGCGGCTCTTACATCAATCGTAATTGAACCATGAGCTCTGTTCATGAAATTCCTAAAGACACATCCAATCGGTATGTATGCCCTTTCATCAGGATTGAACGCACCGAGAATAAAACTACCCTGCTCTGTTAAAACACCGATAACTTTAAATGGTTCGTTACCTATTTTTATTTCCTTATCTAGTGCATTCCCGAGCGGAAATAATTTTTTGGCGATGTCGCTTCCGATTATGCAAACATTCCTTGCACTCTTGCTTTCAACATCAGAAAAGAACCTGCCTTGATCAAAAGTAAAATTAGTGGTTCGAACATAATCGGCAGTTGTACCTAAAACAAAAACATTATCTACGGTGTTTACTTGATATTTAAGAGATTGACGTGCATCTAATTCTGGCGCAATAGCAATAGGAAGCTTAGCCATATCTTTGAACTTTTCATAATCTTCCATTGTAATGTTTCGACGATTTCTCATCTTCCACCATTCGTTATTTGTAAACCATGTCCATTTATCTATGTACAAATCGTCTGAGCCTAATGCGCTTATTCCTTTTTGAAATGAATTATCAATCCCTTTAATTGCAGTTGTCATTAAAACGACAACAGTAATACCAATAAATATTCCGAGCATTGTTAATGCAGATCTTACTTTATTAGCTCTGATAGCTCTTAAAGCAATCATCATACTTTCTTTGAACTCAAATGATAAAAGAGCAAATCTTGACATGATTAAATTCCAATCTATTCAAATTAAGTTATGTTTTCAATTCTAAGCGTGTTCAGCTGCTACACGTGCTTTAGGAATATATCTGTTTGAAACAGAAGCGTCTGATTCAATTAAGCCGTCTTTAATTCTAAGAATTCTACCTGCATGTTCGGCAATGTATTCTTCGTGCGTAACTAAAATAATCGTATTACCTTTTTCATAAATTTCATTAAAAAGAATCATAATTTCTTCACCGGTTTTGGAATCTAGATTTCCAGTCGGTTCATCGGCTAAAATAATTGATGGCCTTGTAACTATAGCACGAGCCACAGCAACTCTTTGTCTTTGTCCGCCTGAAAGTTCATTCGGCTTATGATGCATTCTTTCCTTTAAGCCGACATCAACTAAAGCTAGCTCGGCTCTCTCTTTTCTCTCCGATGCCGGAACACCGGCGTATATAAGCGGAAGCTCAACGTTATGCAGTGCATCAGATCTTGCTAGAAGATTAAATGTTTGAAACACAAATCCGATTTCTTTGTTTCTAATCTTTGCCAAATCGTTATCACTCATTTGGCTAACACTAACTCCATTGAAATCATATTTGCCAGAAGAAGGAGTATCCAAGCATCCAAGCATGTTCATCAAAGTTGATTTGCCGGAACCTGAAGGGCCCATTATTGCAACATATTCATTCTTATCAATCTTAACAGAAATATCTCTTAATGCATGAACTTCTTCAGTACCTACTTGATAAACTTTAGAAATATGTTCGATATTTATAATATTCATTTTATTTCCGCTTTAATTATTTATTCATTGTGAAAGTTTTACGATTTTCAACTTTCACATTTGAGCCGTCATGCAAATCTCTTGATATTGCACGATAACTTCCAGTAACGACACTTTCGCCGCCTTTAAGTCCGCTTTTTATCTCAATATAATTATCATCGCTGATTCCTGTTGTGACGGCTTCAGATTTTGCTTTACCATCTTTTACAATGAATACTATTTCTTTAATCTTATTTGCATCATTATCTTTTTTCTTTGTAGTAGATGAGTTTTCCTCATCGCCAGGATTCATTTGCATATTTGTATTTCTTGCCGTAACACTTTGGATTGGAACGCTAAATACATTTTGCAATGTTTTAGTTTCAATTTTTGCATTGCAAGACATTCCAGGTCTAAAACCAGGATCAAAATCTAAGAATTTTAATTTAACTTCAAAGTTAACAACTTGTTCTTGAGTACCAGTACCAGTAGTTTGAGCACTATTGCCGATTTGATAAACAATTCCTTTAAATTCTTTATCTCCGAAAGCGTCAATTTTAACAATTGCAGTGTCACCCTTTGAAACTAGAACAACATCATTTTCATCAACATCAACAACTGCAAGCATGCTCTTAAGATCGGAAACGGTCATCATGTTTGTACCTTGACTGTAGAAACTTCCAAGTACTCTATCGCCAAGCTGAACATTCAATTGACTTACTACTCCATCCATCGGAGAATAAATTGTAGTTTTACTTAATTGATCGGTCTGTACTTTTAATGCAGCCTGCATCTGTCTAATTTGAGCTTCAGCTCCCTGGTAAGAAGCTTCCGCCGAAAGATAAGTACTTTTAGCAGCTTCAAGATCTGCATCGCTTGCTAAATTTTTCGCATGCAGCTCTGTAGTTCTTTTATAATCTGATGTTACTTTATCGAGCTGAGCTTTGTTATTAGCTAAAGATGCTTTTGCATTCTGAAGCCCCGCTTCGGATTGCTCAACTTGAGCTTTATAAGCATCTGATTTAATCTGTGCAAGCAAGTCACCTTTCTTGACTATCTGTCCTTCCTTTACCGGAAGTTTAACAACTTCTCCGGTTACTTCCGGAGTAATAACAACTTTAAATTCCGGATCAAGAGTTCCAGTTGCAGTTACACTTTGGGTTATAGTTCTTTTAACAACTTTTTCAGTTTGAACCGGAACTATTTCTTCTCTGCTGCTGCCTAGTATAGCAATAAGGACCAGAGCTATAACTAATACACCAAGCCCGGAAAATATTATTATTTTCTTTTTAGACTTTTTCTTTTGCTTTCCGTTTGCCATTTGAAAATATCTCCTATAAATAATTATTCATAATTCTTGTAACTAAGAATTCCGAGGTAATATTTTAATTGTTCATTAAGAATGATATACTGAAACTCGGAGTTAATATAATTTGTTCGTGCAGTTGTATAATTTGAATTAGCAATTAAAACATCAAGCAATGTACCCGAACCTAAAGAATATTTTTCCTGTGCTATCTTTAGATTTTCTTCTGCAGATTGCATTGTTCTTTTATTTACATCCAAACCTTTTTTAGCTGCTTGAGCATTTAAATATGTTTGCTGTAAACTCTGTTTGATATTTCTGGATAAATCGTCAAGATCAACTTTCTTATTCATTGCATTTACTTTTGCAAGTTCTACTCTGTTATCAATGCTGAAACCTTCAAAAATTGGAATATTCAAATTAAGACCAACAGAAAAGTTTTTTGATTTATTTAAATCTCTCAATTGGTTTGCATATGTATTGTAGCTATAGCTGTTTGTTAATCTAGGAAAATAACTTCCTTCAGCTACAGTGATACCATTCTGTGCGCTTTCATAATCAAGAATTGCGCTTTTATAATCTGCTCTATTTGCTAATGCTTCTTTAACCATCTCATCTAAACCGGTATATTGTTCCGAAATATCTGCTTGCAAAATATTTTCTTCCTGAGTTGTAAGAGAATCACTAAAACTGTAGTTCTGTAAAACATCAAGGCCTAAGAAATATAATAACTGACTCTTGGAAACTTCTAAATTATTATTAGTTTGGATCAAATCGAGTTCAGCATTACCTTCCTGAACTTGCGCTGAATATACATCTGCTAATGTTACTGCGCCTAATTTATTTCTTTCTGTTACCGTTTCAACGTTTCTTTTATTCCATGCAACGTTATCTTCTTTAACTTTTAAAAGTTGTTGGTTATTGATAACCGCATAATATAAACTGATTGTTTGGAATACTGTATTTTGTTTTAAATTTTCCAACTGCAGCTTTGCTGATTCTAATTCCTTTTGCGAAAGTGAAACATTTGTAATACTTGCCAACCCATCAAATAATGTCCATGAAGCATTTGCACTAGCCGAATAATTTCTTGTTTGAGTTGTTGTTGATGGAGGCGTATAAACAAAGCTTCCAATATTTATCGGAGTTCCTTGTTGTTTTGAATAACTCCATTGCCACCCTCCTTGTGCACTAACAGTTGGTAAAAGGCCGCCCCATGCTGCCTTTAAATTGGATTCGGAAGAGCTAATATTATTTACCGATTTTTGTAACGCAGTATTCCTATGTAAAGCAATGCTAATTGCTTCATTCAATGATAGTAATTTTTGACCATATGAGTAAATGGAAAACGTTAGTATTATTAAAAGTGAAAAGAAAAGACGCATTATCAACTCCAGGAAATAATTTTTAATAGTATTTATTGTTAGACAATCATCAAATTAAAAAGTTACTTACCATTCAAGAAAATTAGTTAGCAAAATTATACATTTAATTTAAGTTCCGACACAAAAATATTGATTATTCAAATATTTAGACTAATTTATTTACAGACGGCTGTAAAATTAAATGAACGGCAATATAAACGGGAAGTAAGAATTAAGAATCGATTTTAATATTCCCCGCTTACCGAATTCTGATGCAAAAATAATTAATTTATGAATTATAAACTAAACTTTACAACTTCTTTTCTAAAAACTTATCTTTTATTTTCATTAGAAATTGATAAGCCTCTTCATAATTGTTTCCTATTTTTCCGTCAAGTATCGCATCTTCTATTGCTGATTTTATTTCGCCAACTTTTTTAGATGGCTGCAGATTACAGATTTTCATTATTTCATCGCCTCGAACTGGTGATTGGAATGATCTTAATTTATCTTTTTCCTCCACTTCCCAAACTTTTTTCATTACCTTTTCATAATTATCTAAATATTTAGAAACTTTTTCCAAATTTTTGCTAGTAATATCGGCACGGCACAATGTAATTAAGTCTTCGAGATCTTCACCAGCCGCTACAATTAATCTTCTAATTGCTGAATCTGTTACTTCTTCTTTTGCTAATGCAATCGGTCTTAAATGAAGTCTGACAAGCTCTTCGACATAATCCAATTTTGTAAATGGAAGTTTTAATCTTTTAAAAATCGATTTCATCATTCTCGCACCTAATTCTTCATGGCCATGAAAAGTCCATCCGACACCTTCAACAAACTTTTTAGTCTGTGGTTTTGCAATGTCATGCATAAGAGCTGCAAATCTTAGCCATAAATTATTCGATACCTTTGAAACGTTGTCTACAACTTGACAAGTATGAAGGAAAACATCTTTATGATGAAAATCTTGCCGCTGATCAACTCCTGAAAGCATTGCAATTTCCGGGAATATTATTTCCATAACACCGGAGTTGAACAATAATTTCAGTCCAATTGATGGCACCGGTGATAAAAGAATTTTTAGAAATTCATCTGTAATTCTTTCTTGGGAAATTATTTTTAATCTATCTCGAAGCTTATTCGCCGCTATATTAATTGAAGGATCTACTTGAAAATTTAATTGTGAAGCAAACCGGTACGCTCTCATTATTCTTAAAGGATCGTCATCAAAAGTTAGTTCAGGATTAATTGGAGTTCTTATCAGTCTATTTTCAATGTCTTTTAAGCCGTTATAATTATCGATGAGATTTCCAAAATTGTTTTCAGTAATTGAAATCGCAAGTGTATTGATTGTAAAATCTCTGCGCGAAATATCATCTTCAAAATTGCCTTCCTCAATATCCGGGTTTCGACTATTTTTATTGTAAGATTCTTTACGTGCGCCTACAAATTCAAGATCAAAATCCTGAGCTCTAAAATGAGCGGTACCAAAATTTTTGAATATTGAAATTTTTTCTATTTCTAATTTCTCGGCAAGTTTAGAGGCAAAGTCCGGGCCATTTCCAATTACTAAAAAGTCAACTTCATTTCTATTACGATTTAAAATTAAATCACGAACGAATCCGCCAACAATAAATACTTCAACATTCAATTCCTTTGCTACTTTAGAAGCTGTTGAAATAAAAAAATACTTTTCCAATTCTTTTTTAAAATCCATAGAAATAAACTTTTCCAATTCAGAAAATTTTTAAATTACTTAAAATTCGAGCAGAGTTTTTGTACATCCAATTCGCTTTGTCATAATTTTCGTTAGCAATAATGCTAAAATTTTTGTCATCATCAAATCTCGTGGCCAGCGCTGCCATTTTTCTTGCTCTTTGAAAATCTAAATGCAAAATCATATATTCAGAAAGTTTATACATGGCAAACGCGCTTGCAAAGTCATTAACTTCAATCTTGAATTGAAAATTTTTCATAAAAAGGTTATAATCTTCATTAAACGAATCTGCAAGAGTAATCAAAACTGGGATAGAGTAATAATTATATTTTTTAGAATTAAGTTCTACTAAAATATTATACTTGTCGAAATCATTTCCTTTTAGATAAGGTAGAAGCAAGCTGCCAGATAACACCAACTCATGTCTTAAATTTGATAAATAGTAATAAGTTTGATTTGGATTTTGAAGACTTAAAAGTTTATATAATGAATCGGCTTTAGTGAAATTATTTTCTAGAGTATACAAATCACCTAATTTTAATTCTAAACTATATTGATAAGCTGAATTTTTAAATTGGCCGAAATATTTAATTATAATTTTCTTTGCCTCATCTATTTGATTCGATTTGATTAGGCAGTCAGCATAACCAATAATTGCCGAATAGTCATTTGTAATTTTTAAAACATCCTTAAAAATTTTAATAGCGTCGTAATAATTATTTCCAATTAAATATTCTTTTGCTTTTTGAATTCGATCGGCAACATACCGTGGACAAACTTTGTAGAAAATAGATTTCCTTCCGAAATAAAAATTTGCTTCATCTTTTTTAGAAGTAAGGCTTGAGTCAATCAAAGTTGGATAATAATTATGTAAAATTTTATTAAGAGATTCGTTATAAACTTTTTGAAAATCACCAACTTGATAAAGTAACTTAAATTTATCTATTCCAAATTTATTAATTAAGTATTTAGTTAATGAACCGGCATAGACATAAGAAATGGAAGATGATTGTGAAAAAAAACTAAAATAATTGAATAGATTATTTAATTCAGGTTTAAATCCATTATTATATGCAATCGAAGCAATATAATTTATATCATTATTATCATAAACCGGATCGGCCGCAACTGCAATACCTTCAATTAAATATGGATTTAATCCTGCCGCAACCTTAAAAATACCGGAACCAAACACAGAAGAATAACAATGTGCAAGTTCGTGTTTTAAAGTTGTGTTAAAATCTGAATAAGTAATAAAAGCACAATTTAACCAAGGTTTTGCAACGTCAGCATTTGCAGTACCGAATAATTTTTTCTTTTGGCCATTACTTTCGAATAAATATGAATCGATTTTTCTTGGGTAATCGTACTTAAAAAAATTTTTTAATTCAGAATAATAATATTCATGATATATAACTAAAGCTTTGACTAAATTTTTATCAAGTTCAACGGGATAGTGAATAATAAAATGTTTGGATATCGCGGTTCCTTTTAGTTCTGAATTTAATTTATTAAACGTTGTTGAAAATCCAAAATAAGGAGAGGCGAAGAAAAATAAAACTGATATAATTAATGATAATGATAAAATTATCGTTCTTTGATTTTTTTTAATTGTGGATAAAATCTTTGTAATTGAAAAAGCTATCAAACCAAAATAAATGATATTCAAAACTCTGTACTCAACAAGTTTCAGAGTTACACTCATTGCTTCATCATAAATAGTACCAGGATAGTAGCCAAATATCGGATTGAAAAAATAAATTTGTGGATAGAAATAAAATTCTAATAAAGGAATACATAATATTAGTAGAAAAAGTATAATGAAGAATATTTTATTAAATCTATTTATGGCAATAATACTTAAAGAGGCTAATGCATACCCAATTAAAACAGATGGAAATGTAATAACTAAATAAAAAAGCAATCCATCAATAATCGAACAACTCATTGTTAAAAGTGAATGAGTTAATGAAATTAAAAGTGGAATTAATAAAAAAGAAACTATTGCAGTTATTCCAATATTTTTAAATTTATTGCGATCAATTATGTTAGTTTTGAACTTCTTTAGTAATGAACTAAAATAGAGGCCTGATATAAAAGTAATTAAAATTGAATTCAATGAAGAAAACTCATATCCTAAAACACGGGTTAAAGGAAGTTGTAGTAAAACAAAATTAAATAAAACTAAAATGATTAAATAAATCAGGAGAGAATTAAAATGAAATAATATTTTTTTTAGAAAAGACACAATCAATATTCTTTGCCTTCTACTCGCTCAATATCTGCACCTAGTTTCCGTAATTTTTCCTCAATTCTTTGATATCCACGATCTAAATGATAAACTCTTAGAACTTCAGTTATACCTTCCGCAGCTAAACCAGCTAAAACTAAACTTGCACTTGCTCGAAGATCTGTTGACATTACTTTTGCACCAGTTAATTTTTTTACTCCTCGAATAACTGCACTGTTTTCATTTACTATTATATCTGCTCCAAGTCTTACTAATTCGGGAACATGTTTAAAACGATCGAGATAAATTGTATCAGTAACAGTTGATACTCCTTCAGCAACCGACATATAAGCGGTCCATTGCGCTTGCATATCAGTCGGAAAGCCTGGATAAATGGCAGTTGTTACATTAGATGAATTTATGCCATTATTTACTCCATCTATTTGGAGAATATCATTAGAAACTAATATCTTACATCCACTATCTTCAAGTTTCGCCAATACTGATTCTATATACCTATTAGGCATATTTTTTAATGTTACTTTGCCTTTTGTAATTGCTGCAGCAATTAGAATTGTACCAGCTTCAATTCTATCGGGAATGGTCCTAATTTTTGTAGGTTTTAATTCGTCTACTCCTTCGATCTCAAGCTTGGATGTAGTAATTCCATGAATTTTTGCTCCCATTCCAATAAGAAATTCTATCAAATTAGATATCTCAGGTTCCATTGCCGCATTATTTATTACTGTCATTCCTTTTGCTAATACAGCAGCCATTATTATATTACCAGTTGCGCCAACTGACGAAACATCAAATGTGATTTTAGCACCTGATAATCTTTTAGCTTTTGCAATTATATAACCTTCATTTAAATCAATTTGAGCGCCCATTTTTTTAAATCCTTCTATATGAAGGTTTATAGGTCTCGGACCCCAAGCGCATCCACCAGGAAGAGAAACTTTTGCAAAACCAAATTTTGTCAATAATGGACCCAAAACATAAACTGAAGCACGCATTTTTTTTACATGTTCATAAGGCGCTTCTTTACTTATAATTTTTTCGGTGTTTAATTTAAGTTGATGATTTTGAAATGTAGATTCTACTCCAAGATGGTTTAATAATTTCATCATTGTATATACGTCATTCAATTCTGGCGTGTTTTCCAAAATTGAAGTACCGGTTGCTAATAATGATGCCGGCATTAGCGCTAAAGAAGCATTTTTAGCGCCACTTATTTCGATTTCTCCTAATAATTTTTTACCGCCGCGAATTACAAACTTGTCCAAAATGTCCTCGAATTTTTTAAAATATTTTGATGATCAATTAAAAGAAAGTTAAAAATTAAGAATGGCAAAATCAATTTAATGATTTTCAGTTAGTTATAATAGATCCATTATTTGAAACAATATAAATTTTTCCTGCAGTTGATTCCGAAATGGAAATTAATGACGCGTAACTTCCACTGCTAGATGATTTCCAATTCTTTCCTCCATTGGAAGAAACTAATATTTCTCCTTTACTTCCTAAAACAAAACCTCGCTTATTATTAATGAATATTACCGAATATAAACCAGAATAAGAATTTGAGTTAATTTTTTCCCAATCATTTCCTCCGTTCTCCGTTCTTAGGATTTCACCAGAACCACCGACAATGATTCCTGTTTTGTCATCAGCAAAATAAATATCACGCAGATATTTATCAGTAAACTTATTCTCTTTATTCCATGTTTGCCCTTGATTGGTTGACTTAAGAATTGTTCCATCCCATCCAACAATCACTCCGTTATTTGAATCAGAAAAAGAAATGCCAAATAAAATTTCGTTGGTTGGAGAGGATTCATTGAACCACGAATTACCTTCATCGATTGATTTTAAAATTGTACCATTCGAACCGACAATAAATCCAACTGAAGTGTTTCTTAAAAGATATATTTTGAAAAAGGTATTAGAAGTATCTGCATTAATTTTTTGCCAAGTTTGACCACTATTGTTTGTCTTTAAGATTGTTCCTTTTTCACCAACAATAAATCCAGTTTCAGTTGATAAAAATTTAATATCATAAAGATTTATCGAAGAAGAATCATTTAAAATAATCCATGAATTGCCTCTATCATTAGTTTTAATAACTATTCCTTGATCACCACATGAGTAACCTACTGAATCATTAATAAAGCAAATTGAATTGAGGCTTTTAGAAGTTGGAGAAGCGATTACTTTCCATTTATAATTTGAAATTTCATTTGAATTAGTCGCAAGATTCATTCCTCTATTTTCATTTGAGCTTTTCCAAAACTGAGATACGGTTATATATACGAAATAAAAAAGAAGCCCAAATAAACAAATGAACAAGAATGCCATCGAATAAAATCTAATTTTCGCTCCAAGTGAAGGCCTTCCGTTTGTAGTCTCAGTTGTGGTCTCTTTTCTTTTTGTTTTGCGGTTGGGAGAAGGATTATTAATTCCAACTAATAATTCATCAACATCATTTAGAAGATCGTCACAAGTCTGGTATCTTTTTACTAATGATTTATTTAATGCTTTGGAAATTATATTATCTATTTGTGTAGGGATATTATCTAAAACTGAAGAAATTTTGTCCGGATTTTTTTTAAGATGTGCCTCCATAATTTCAAATTCTGTTCCATCTTCAAAAGGAGTTTTACCGCTCAACATTTCATAAAATGTAATTCCGATAGAATAAATATCGCTTTGATTTGTTGGTTCTAGTGCTTTGATCTGTTCAGGACTCATGTACAAAACTGTACCAAGCTTAGTTCCGGTTTTAGTAATTCCTTTCGATTCATGAATAGATTTTGAAATTCCAAAATCCATTATTTTGACAGAACCTTCGTTATTAATTATAACATTAGAAGGTTTAATATCGCGATGCACAAAACCTTTTGTATGTGCATAACCAATGCCCAAAAGAATTTGTTTTAAAATTAATAAAGATTCGTTTGAAGATAAATGCCCTTTCCTTTTAATTAAATGTTCAAGAGTTTCACCTTCAACATATTCCATTACAATTCCGAAAGTATGATTATCTTCTGTGAAACCGTAAACCGGGACTATATTCGGGTGAGTAAGTTTAGCTTGATTCTTTGCTTCTCTTTTGAATCTCGCAATAAATTGCGGATTGAGTAACGCATGAGGGCTTAAGATTTTTAACGCAACATATCTTTCAAGTTTAAGATCGAAGGCTTTATATACAATCCCCATTCCACCTTCACCAAGGACAGAAACTAATTTATAATTTTCAATTATACTACCGATCATTTAATCTGTCTTTGTAATTAAAACAAAAGTGTAATTATCTGGAGCTCCTCTCTCCTCAATAAGTTCTGATAATTTATTTGAAATTAATTCCGGATCTTTATTCCGTAAAATTTCTTGAATATCAGAATCGGAAAGAACCGAGGTAACACCGTCAGTACAAATAAAAAACTTTACTTCATCCTTCGAGTTTAATTTTTGTTTGCTTAAGTCTATATCGATTGTATGACTGTCACCAAGCGCTCTCATAATTATATTTTTATTAGGATGATTTTCAGCTTCTTTAAGCGTTAAATATCCTTCGTCAATAAGTTTTTGTACAAGCGAATGATCTTTGGTAAGCTGTTTAAGTTTTCCATTTTTTAAATTATAGATTCTTGAATCGCCAACGTGTCCCCAATAAGCAGTATCATCTTTTAAAAATAATACTTCAACGGTAGTAGCCATTCCATTGAATTCTATTTCATTAGAAGATTTTTCGTGAACTGTTCGATTTGCTTCTACTATTGCTTGCTTGATTCGTTCTAAGAAATCAATATTTTGAAATTGCATAAAGACATCTGCAATTGTTTTAACGGTCAGTTGTGAAGCAACTTCACCAGCTTTATTACCGCCTAAACCATCGCAAACTATGGCAAGAAGCCCATCTTCAATATTAAAAATTCCAAACGCATCTTCATTATCTAATCTTTTCAAGCCAATCTTAGATAATGAAATATGTATATACTGCATTTATCCTCAAATAAATTGCTTTTGTAAAATAGAAATTATTTCTCACTTAATTGACATTAAAAATAAATACATTTCCTTTTAAAATCTTACAGTTTTGAAATTATTTATTTAAATGTTTTCACGCATCATAAATTTAAAAACTAATATAAAAGTGTAAAATGGTATTGCGATAATAAAAAGAATATTTTACTTTTAATTAAATGAAAATTTATTAATTCAAATTGAAATTTGAAGTACCCCGAATTGGCTTAAATACTGTTAAACATTGTCACTTCGGGATTTTTAATATTTAGTAGATTATAAAACATTTAATAAATTTACTTAAACATTTAAATTAGAGGGATTGTTATGTTAAAGCTCAATCATTTAGATTATTACCGCTTGCCCTGGAATCTTACCGACAATTCAATCTCTTGGTTAGAACCTACCGCAAAATGCAATCTTAGCTGCGATGGATGTTATAGACAAAATGAAAATAACAGCCATAAATCAATTGAAGTTATAAAAGAGGAATTAGATGTTTTTACAAAATTTAGAAAAGTTGATGGAATTTCTATAGCTGGCGGCGACCCGCTGACTCACCCTGATGTTATTTCAATTGTTCAGGAAGTAAAGAAAAGAAATTTAAAACCAATATTAAATACAAATGGCTTGGCATTAACAAAAGAACTATTAGTTGAATTAAAAAAAGCCGGTGTCTATGGATTTACTTTCCATATCGATAGCAAACAAGGCAGACCAAGCTGGAAAGATGCAAATGAAATTCAATTAAATGAACTTCGTTATAAATATGCAAGAATGCTTGCCGATGTTGGAAATATTTCTTGTGCTTTTAACTCGACTGTCTATGAAGATACAATGAAATATATTCCCGAAATGGCAAAATGGGCTGCACAAAATATAGATATTGTTCAGGTAATGGTTTTTATTCTTTATCGTGCAGTAAATAATAATCTAATGGATTTTTACCTCGGACCTACAAAAATTAACATGGGCGAACTTGTGTACAACGAAGAAGTGGAAGAACGAACTGATATAAAAGCAGATGAAATAGTTGAATTATTAAGAAGCTCCGATCCAAACTTTGATCCATGCGCTTATCTAAATGGTTCAGAACAGCCGGATTCATTTAAGTGGCTTTTAACCGGGCGTTTAGGTGTTAAAGGAAAAATTTATGGCTACATGGGTAAGAAGGCAATGGAAATTATTCAAGCCGGACACCACATGTTGTTTGATAAATACCTTGCTTATTCCGAACCACGGTTAACACGAAAAGGAAAATCAATGTTGTTGCTGGGGGCTTTCGATAAAAAAATTCGGAATACAGCAAAAAATTTTCTAAAGAATCCGTTAAATATTTTTAAACGATTACATTATCAATCAGTAATGATTATTCAACCGGTTGACTTTTTGGAAGATGGTCGTCAAAATATGTGCGATGGCTGCCCGGATATCACTGTTTGGAACGGTAAATTAGTTTGGTCATGCAGAATGGAAGAACAACTTAATTTTGGGCATAATGTTAGAAGTTATCCCAAAGGATTCACTGGACAAAATTAATTTAATCGATTTATTTTATAGGGAAGCATCGCTTCCCTTTTTATTTAATTTTATTTTCTCGATTTTTATTTCTCTCTAATTCAATTTTAATCTATAATACAACAAATCACTCTCTTTTTGTTTTAACTGAAAAAACTTTTAATTTTAGCCTTCAATTTTGCATTTTTTTGTAAAAGTTTGCTTAAAAAATCGCGAGAATGGCGGAATTTGGTAGACGCGCTAGACTTAGGATCTAGTACCTAACCGGTGTCGGGGTTCGAGTCCCCGTTCTCGCACTTACATTTTCGTTTTAAATAATTAAAGAAATAGAGGTTGGTTTGGAATATAAGGTAAATGATCTATCACTAAGTGAAAAAGAAGTTGAAATTACTTTGGCTTATGATGAGATTAAAAATGAAGTAGAAACAGAAGTAAAGAAACAAACAAAAAATATTCAGATTTCCGGCTTTAGAAAAGGAAAAGTTCCGATGCATCTTTTAAAAAAGATGTATGGAGATGCACTCGAACATGAGGCTTCAGAAAAAGTGGCTAACAACCAATTTTGGGAAATTGCAAAAGAAAAACACCTTCACCCAATCGGCCAGCCTTCATTAACTGATATAAAATTTAAACCTGGCGAAGATCTATATTTTAAAGTTAAATATGAAGTTTATCCACAACTTGAAGTAAAAGATTATACCGGAAATGAAATTGAAATTCCGGATTTCAAAGTTAAAGATGAAGAAGTAGAAGCAGAAATTAAATATATTTTGAAAACAAATAGCACTAATGAAGTTGCGGATATAGTTGGCGAAGATAGAAACTACTTACTTGATGTTGAAATAAAAAGAATCGATGGAAAGGGTGAGCTTTTTGAGGGAACCAAACCGGAAAATATTCAAATTGATTTGAGTGACGATAGAACTCAAAAAGAAATTGTGGATAATTCAAAAGGAAAAAAAGTCGGTGAATCATTTAACTTCTCATTTAATAATGATCATATTGAAAAAGATGAAAACGGAAATGATAAAGTAATTACAGAACCAATTTTTTATACAGCGCTAATAAAAGAGATAAAAAAAATTATCTCCCCCGAATTAAATGAAGAGTTAATAAAAAAAATAACTAAAGATAAAGTTTCTAATGAAACTGATCTTCGCGAAGATATTAGAAAGGATCTTCAAAATTATTATGATCAAAGAGTAGAAGATTTAATTCAAGACAAGCTAATAGGTTTAATTGTAAAGAATAATGAATTTACACCACCTAATACTTTAGTCTCAAATATTCTTGAAGAATTTGTAAAGAACGAAGAAGAATCTTCTAAAAAACAAGGTTATAAAAAGTTTGATAGAAATGAAGCTTCTAATAGATTAAAAAAATCTGCAGAGTTTAATGTTAAATGGTTCTTAATTAAAAACGCAATTGAAAAGAAAGAAAATATTTCGATTACAGATGATGAATTAACTGAATTAGCAACGAAAGATGCGGAGAAAACCGGAATTGCCGTCGATAAATTAGTTAATTATTATAAATCATCTAATTACGGTGAAAAACTTCTTGATAAAAAAGTATTTGATTATCTAAAAGAAAAAAACACAATTAAAAGAGTTGACCCCGAAAGTCTTTTACAAAAAGAAACAAAGGAATAATAATGAATAAAAATATTGAAATTTATAACCAGTTGGTACCTTACGTCATTGAACAGACGGGACGCGGTGAAAGGGGCATGGACATTTACTCACGTCTGCTGAGAGAAAGAATAATTTTCATCGGCACTGCAATTGACGATCATATTGCTAGTCTTACCATTGCTCAGCTAATTTTTCTTGAAGCCGAAGATTCCGAAAAAGATATTAATTTATATATTAATTCTCCTGGCGGAAGCGTTTCAGCAGGATTAGCGATTTATGATACTATGAAATACATTAAACCAGATGTAGCAACTATATGTGTCGGTATGGCTGCTAGTATGGGCGCAATTTTACTTGCTGGCGGCGCTGCCGGCAAACGAACTACTCTTCCCCATTCAAGAATTATGATTCATCAACCTTGGGTCGGCGGATTACAAGGACAAACTACCGACATAGAAATTCATGCGAAAGAAATGATTAAAACAAGAGATGTGTTGTACCAAATCTTAGCTGATCATACAGGTAAAACAATTGAACAAATTACAAAAGATTGCGATAGAGATTATTTCCTTTCTGCAGAAGAAGCTAAAACTTATAGACTAATAGACAACATTTTAGAGAAACGAATTCCTACTACAAAAAAATAATTTTGCCTGGGATTGAGAAATCAATCCCATTTTTTCAATTAACTACTCTTAAAACTATTTCCACTTTAAATTATTATTCCAAACTTAAATTTTATTTAAATTGTAACAATAATAGTTTAATCTTAATTCTATATGAAAAAATTTTGTAGCCTTCTAAAATCTTTAAAGTTGCTGCGAGCTAAAAAGATATCATTCATTTTATTCATCATCTTTTTCCAACTATACGAAACCGATGCTCAATCTTTATCCCAAAAGCTTGATCAATATATTTCTGAATATCAAGTGAATAAAAATATTGCGTCAATCTCAGCGGGAGTTTTAAGAAATGGTAAGGTCATTTGGCTTGGTGCTCACGGTTATTCTGATTTAAGCCATCAAGTTCACGCAGCACCTAATACAATCTACAGGATTGCTTCTATTTCGAAAGTTATAACCGCTGTTGCCATTATGCAGCTTGTAGAAAAAGGTAAAATAAATCTTGACGCCGATGCGTTAAATTACATCCCTTATTTCCCAAGGAAAAAATGGAAATTCACAACACGCCAAATACTTCAGCATACTGCCGGACTGAGGGATTATAAGCCAGGAGAATTTAACAGCACAGTTTATTATCCATCAACAAAGGAAGCCGTTGAAGTACTAGGTAATGATCCTTTAGTTTATAAGCCAGGGACAAAATTTCTTTATACAACGCTCGGATACAATTTACTTGCCGCTATCATTGAAGATGTAAGCGGGATGAAATTTAATGATTACTTAAAAAAATATATTTTTCTGCCTGCAGAAATGAATTCAACTTTTTTAGAATTTCACCAAAATATTATTTTAAATAAAGCACGAGGATATGATAAAGATAATTATAGAAGAATTGAAAACGCGCCGCTTGCTGATTTGAGTATTAAATTTGCCGGCGGCGGAATTGTTTCTACTTCTGAAGATATTTTAAATTTTGCACATGCTTTATTGAGTAATAAATTAATAAAGCATTCAACACTTGATTCAATGTTGGTTCCAACAAAATTACCAAACGGAAAAACATTAGAAAGCGGATTGGGTGTTGAAATAAAGACAGATAAAAATGGGAATTTATTTTTCGGTCATTATGGATTTGGCACAGGTTTCAGTTCCTTGCTTGCAATTTATCCTAAAGATTCAATTGCTGTTGTCCATTTAATAAATACGGTGGATAGAAATATCGGCAGCCCGGCTTTAAATTTGGCTGCAATTGTGCAAAAGGAAAATTTTGAATTTCCTAAAAAATCTCTTGCGGATAAGATGATGGAAATAACTATCAATAGAAATTTAGATAGCGCCATCACTTATTATAAGCTCATAAAAGTTGATTCTTCAAATCTCTACAATATATCTTCAAGTGAATTCGATTTATTTGGATATGATCTTTTAAGAATTGCACATTATTCATTTGCAATAAAATGGTTTAAATTTTTTACAACTGAATTCCCTTCAAATATTTCCGGTTATCTTGGCCTTGGTGATTCATATTATCACGATAACAATAAAGGTTTAGCGCTCAAATTTTATCACAAAGCTTTGGAAATAAATTCATCCAATAATTATGCTTTGAAAATGATAAAGAAAATTCAGACAGATAATTAAATAGCAGAGATTTAATTTCCTCATAAAAAGATTGCGGACTTTACAGCAAATCTTTCGTCATTATGATTTAGATTACCCAAATAGTTTTATTTGATAAGTAACACAATTCTAATATTGATAATTCAAATTCTTAAATTATATTAAATGCAAAACTTAATATCGTATTCAACAGCAACTGGAAATAATTTCTTCCTTGAATTATAAAACGTAAATAATAAATTAGAAATCAGTTTAACAAGAAATAAAAAAATGATTGGCATTAGATTCACAGAATACATACCCGAAATAAATATAAAGGGAAAATTTGAAAATCTCTTGAAAATTTTTTTGCAGCTTCTTACAATTAATTCCGGAGATGTTTCGGAAGCTTTAAATTGGATGAATCAGCTTGATAAAAAATACGGTTTGACAAATAATAATTATGGTATGGGTGATTTCATCCAGGATTTAAAAGATAAAAATTATATTGAAGAAAACGAGAATGGAACTGTTCTGAATTTAACTCCTAAAGGCGAGCAATCAATTAGACGGCAGTCATTGGAAGAAATATTTGGAAAGCTAAAAAAATCAACTCGCGGAAATCACGTAACACCGCACACCGGCCCTGGCGATGAAACCACATCCGATAGAAGAGAATATCTTTTTGGCGATGCAATCGAGCAAATCGATGTTACCGACTCAATTAAAAATGCACAGATTAATCATGGAATTGAAGAATTTCAATTAACTGAAGATGATCTTGAAGTTGAAGAAAGAGATTATAAATCATTAACATCAACTGTTCTCATGATCGATATTTCTCATTCAATGATTTTGTATGGTGAAGATCGGATAACTCCCGCCAAAAAAGTTGCGATGGCGCTTTCAGAATTGATAACAACAAAATATCCTAAAGACACTTTGGATATTATAGTATTTGGCAATGATGCCTGGCCAATTGAAATAAAAGATCTTCCATATTTGCAAGTTGGTCCATATCATACAAATACTGTTGCCGGACTAGAACTTGCAACTGATATTCTGAGGCGAAGAAAAACATCCAACAAACAAATTTTTATGATCACTGATGGAAAGCCAACCTGTCTTAAGGAAGGTATAAAATATTATAAAAATAGTTTTGGACTTGATAGAAAAATTGTTAACCGCACTTTAGACCAAGCAGCAAAGTGTAGAAAATTAGGAATTCCAGTTACTACATTTATGATTGCAAGAGATTCTTATCTACAACAATTTGTTAGAGAGTTTACTAAGACAAATAATGGCCGAGCATTTTACAGCAGCCTTACAGGTTTGGGCGATTATATTTTTGAAGATTACATTCGTAACAGAAGACGGAAAGTTAGATAATTTTTTTCATCAATTAAATTAATTTTATTCTGAAGAGGAGATTATTCTCAAATGAAAGCGACAGCTATAAAAACACTTGGAGACTTAAAGAAGAGCGGATATAAACCGGCTTCAATTAAAGACGAATTAAGAAAGAATTTAATTACTGCGTTAAAAAATAATCACAATCTTTTTGAAGGTATTTTAGGCTATGAAGATACGGTTATTCCGGATATTCAAACAGCAATTTTATCAAGACATAATATTATTTTACTCGGATTAAGAGGACAAGCAAAAACTAAAATTGCCAGATTGTTAATTAATCTTCTTGATGAATATATCCCGGCAATTGACGGCTCGGAATTAAATGACGATCCGTTAAATCCTCTTTCTCGAACAGCCATCGATTTAATTGCTGAACATGGTAACGATACAAAAATAAAATGGATTCACAGATCGGAAAGATATACAGAAAAATTAGCAACCCCTGATGTTTCTATTGCTGATTTGATTGGCGATGTTGATCCGATTAAAGCTGCTTCTTTAAAACTTCCCTATTCAGATGAAAGAGTTATTCACTTTGGATTAATTCCAAGATCGCATCGTTCTATTTTTGTAATAAATGAATTACCAGATCTTCAAGCTCGCATTCAGGTTGCGCTTTTTAATATACTTCAGGAAAATGATATTCAGATTAGAGGATTTAAAGTTAGGCTTCCGTTAGATATTCAATTTGTTTTTACAGCTAATCCTGAAGACTATACAAACCGCGGCTCAATTGTAACTCCGCTTAAAGATAGAATCGGAAGTCAAATACTAACACATTATCCCAAGACGATTGACGTATCAAAAGAAATAACAAAACAGGAATCTGATTTAGCGGTTGAACAAACTGAAAAAATTAAAAGCAATGAGCTACTTGAAAACTTAATCGAACAAATTGCTTTCGAGGCAAGGCAAAGTGAATATGTTGATTCAAAGAGCGGAGTTTCAGCAAGACTAACTATTTCAGCTAATGAAAATTTAATAAGCACTGCCGAAAGAAGAATGTTATTGAACGGCGACCCTTGTACTTTTGCAAGAATTTCGGACGTCTACGGAATTGTCACTTCAATTACTGGCAAGATAGAACTTGTTTATGAAGGCGAACAGGAAGGCCCATCTAAAGTCGCATTCATTTTAATCGGCAAGGCGATTAAAACAATATTTCAAAATTATTTTCCTTCACCGGAAAAATTAAAGAAGAACCAAAATATTAATCCATATCAAACAATTACAAATTGGTTTAGCAAAGGTAATTCAGTTGATATTTTGAATTCTGTTTCTGATCAAGATTATGAAAATGCTTTAATGTCTGTTCCCGGATTAAAAGAGTTGGTAAAAAAATATCATCCTAAAGTTGATGAAAAAACACAGCTGTTGCTGATGGAGTTCGTTCTTCACGGATTAGCAGAACATTCAATGCTGAGCAAATTCAAACTTGAGTCTGGTATTCAATTCAAAGACATGCTTAGTTCAATGTTTTCCATGAATGATGAAGAGGACGATCAAAATGTTACCGGGACTGATGACTTTTATAGATGATTAGGATTGATTTAGAATTTGTAAAATTTATTTTCTATCAAGCTTAAGAATTACTTGTTTGTTTTCTCTTTCCTTAACAAAGTTAGCAAGTGATGTTGGCGATTTGAAAATATCTATAAGCGGAGATACTTTTATTTCTCCTGTTGAATGATCTTTTTTCTTTTCTTTTGAATCCGCATGTTTCTCTTCTAAAAATTTGCCGAAGGAGCTTTTTGTTCTTTCTTCAGTCTTCACCAATTTTGGTAATACATTAGGTTCAGGTTGTCCTTTAGTTTGTACATTCGAAATTAATTTCTTCCCATTTATCCCGGATGCACCTTTGAAATTTATTTTCATTATTTGTTTGTAATCGAAATCTTTATCCTCAGAAATTTCATGTTTGATAATCTTTATGCCGTCAATATGCTGCTGTTCATTTTTAGTTTTGTTTTTCTGATCAACAATCTGGTTAGAAACCATCTTTGGAATCTCAGAAATTTTATCACTTTTAGTCTTTTCTTTTTCAGCAGGCTGCTCTGATATTTTCTCAATAAATTTCTCTTTTCTTGCAATAGGCTTTTCTTGAATTATTTTTTTTCTATCCGGAACTTTAGAAATAATTTCCATTTTATCATGTTTTGTTTTAGCACTCACAGAAAAAATTGCGTCTGCAAAAACTTTATCGTTCTGAAATTTTGCTTCGATTGCTTCTAAATCGATATTATAAATTTCTGCATAATTAGGCAAGTTACCTTTCCGGTTCAATGTTGTTAATCCTACTTGCTGAATTCTAAAACGTAATTCATTGAAGTTAATCTTATATGGATAATCTTCTAAATCTTTTACTGCGTATATCGGATCGAAATAAATTAATTCATTCACTCCATTTATGTTCAGCATAAAGCCATATTTTGAAAGACTTATTTCAAAATCTTTAATGTTTGTAAGCAATCGGTAGACAATTAAGTTTTTAGGTGTGAATTCATTAGCGATGCGGCAGACTTCGCTGTAGCTTATTTTTCGGTGCTCTTTATTGGGGTCATCTTTATTAATAATCTTAAAATTCTTTTCAAGGTCAAAAAGATTCTGAGAATAGATTATAACATCATTATGTTTAATATCTAAAGTTTCTAACAGCATTTTATCAAATTTTCATTTACCAAACATAAATAATAATTATACAATATTATCAATCTTTGTTTAGAATTATCAACTTGCCCAATAAACCACATCAAGTTCAAAAGGATGAATCAACAAAGAATTTTTAGGTAAAATCCTTATTGTGTATCCCTGCTGCCCGCTTCTGCTGCAAGGAACATTTCCAACATATTTATAAAATCCATTCTTTGATTTCTTTGTATCTATATTCATACTTACAGTTGAATTGTTTTGCGGATTTCCGTTCTCTTCCAGAGGGCCATAATATATTTGAACTTCAACATCACCGGGTGTTAAGTTACCAAGGTCTATTTCTGCTTTTATAGGGAATTCCTCTCCAACTAATAATTGTTTCTCTGGTGCACCGTTTGTTTCAAAGCTTAGAACTTTAATTTTATTCCAATTCGACTTAACATTTTCTTTCCACTGAGTAAGTTCTTTTCCCTTTTCCCACTTGCCTTCCATTAAAGCAATTCTTTTGTCAAATGATTTACTATAAAACTGATCAAAATATTCTTCTACCATTCTGTGTGTGTTGAAAAACGGCCCAAGCTTCTTCATGGAGTTTTTAACTTTAGCTATCCATTTCCTCGGTAATTTATCTTCACCGCGTGAATAAAACAGCGGAACAATTTGTGACTCAAGTGAATTATAAAGCTGCCGCGATTCTACTTCATCTTGATAATCAGGATCAGAATATTCTTCACCGTTTCCAATCTTCCATCCTACTTCGGGATCAAAACCTTCATCCCACCAGCCATCGAGTACGCTGAAATTTAAACCGCCGTTTGCAATAACTTTCATTCCGGATGTTCCGCTTGCTTCAAGAGGACGCCGCGGATTATTCAACCAGATGTCGCATCCCTCTACCAAATAATGCGCTACATTCATATCGTAATTTTCTATAAAAACTATTTTTCTTCTAAATCTAGCTTCTTTTGTAAACTGGAAAATTTCCTGAATAAATCTTTTTCCCTCTTCATCTCTTGGATGAGCTTTACCGGCAATAATAAATTGAACCGGTTTTTCTTTATTATTTACAATGTTGGCAATTCTATCTATATCTTGAAAAATTAATGTTGCTCTTTTGTAAGTTGCAAACCTTCTTGCAAAACCAATTGTTAGAACGCTTGGATCTAATACTTCCGAGGCAGCCTCCAATTCTTCATGACTTCCACCGCGGTTTCTTATTTGCTTATTCAAACGACGGCGTGCAAATGCAACTAATCTTTCTCTTCTTCTTTCATGAGTCCGCCATAATTCTTCATCCGGTATTTTATCTATTCTTTCCCACAAATTAGTGGATGCAGGATTATCAATCCATTTTTCACCAATATACTGTCTGAAAAGTTCTTCCATTTCATGTGAGATATGAGAGCGAATATGAACGCCGTTTGTGACATACCCAATTGGAATTTCATTGAATGGAACATCTTTGTATCCTGAAACCCACATTTTTTTCGAAACCTCTCCATGCAGTTTGCTTACTCCGTTAATGAATCCTGCAGTGTTCATTGCCAGATGTGCCATATTAAAAACATTCGACTCATTATTTTTATAAATATTTCCTAAAGAATAAAAATCTTTATCGGAAATCTGTAATTCTTTTCTATAATAATTTCCGAAATATTTTTCGATAAGATCATTTGAAAATACATCTATACCGGCCGGAACCGGTGTGTGTGTTGTAAAAATATTTGAACAATATCCAACTTCCTTTGCTTCTCTAAAAGTTAGTCCTTCGTGTTGAATAAGAAATCTTGTTCTTTCAAGAGCCATAAATGCAGAGTGGCCTTCATTCATGTGGCAAACCATCGGCCTAATTCCTAGCGCATGAATTGTTTTAATTCCGCCGATGCCCAGAATAATTTCCTGTTGAATTCTTGTTTCAACATTTCCGCCATACAAGGTCTCGGTTATTCGTCTGTCAATTTCATTGTTTGAAGGTAAATTTGTATCCAATAGATAAAGCGGTACTCTTCCCACCTCTATTTTCCAAACCTGGAAAAACACTTCTCTGCCGGCAAGATTAACAGATAAAATTAAAGGAGAATTTTCTTTCGTCCGGACAAGCTTCATAGGAAGATTATCAAAATCATTTATTTCATATCTTTCATGCTGCCAACCGTCCGAATTTAAATATTGCTGAAAGTATCCTTCCTTATAAAGCAATCCCAAGCCAATCAGCGGAATACCAAGATCGCTTGAAGCTTTTAGATGATCGCCGGCAAGAACTCCCAAACCGCCGGAATAAGTCTGCAAACATTCTGTCAATCCAAATTCAGCTGAGAAATAAACCACATTAAAATTTTCTTTTACCTCATGGTTCTTCTGATACCATGCATTTTCTTTTAAATAATTTTGAAGCCTATGATAAGCTCGGTCCAGATGTGCTAAAAAACCTTCATCGTGCGATACTTCATAAAGTCGTTCTTGACTAATCTTCCCAAGCATCATTACCGGGTTATGATTAGTATCTTCCCATAATTCCATATTCAATCTTCTGAACAATTCACGAGCGTCCTGATTCCATGTCCAATGTAAATTATATGCTATATCTCTTATCTGTTCTAAATTTTCTGGAATCGATGGTATTACATTATAAGTACCTAAGAATTTGTACATGCACACTCCAAAATATTGATAAAATTTCTATTAATTATAATTTTGGAAAATTTTTGGAATTACAATATAGTGAAAGAATTTTTTATCAGAAAATAAATAGCGTACAATAACTTTAGTATTATTTATTATCAGCTTCATATTTTTTATAAATTTACCTAAATATTTATAAAATTGTTTTCTAACAATTGCTTGAGAATAATTTGTCTAAAAAAATCTTTACAATATTTTCATTTAAGTATTATCATAAATGCTTTTGAATATTTTAGTTTTATCTTTAATTTCATTTAGCATTTTTAGACAGATTAAATTTTTACCGTTTGATTTTATGAAGAACATACTTTTAATTGAAAATGACGACATAGTAATCGGCCGAATTGTTAAGGCTTTTAATCAAGAAAATTTTTTATTAGACGTCGCCGAATCATGTTCTAAAGCCTATCAAATGGCAATCAAAAATTACCCTAACCTTATAATTTGCAGTTCTAATCTTAATGAATCCGAAGGTGAGGAATCTTTGTTCAAACTGCGAAACGAAACTTTTCTATCAACTGTTCCATTTATTTTTTTAATCAGCAAAGAATCAAATTTAAAACCTAAGTTAGATAAATCTTTGCCGTTCGATTTCTTTATTTCGCAGCCGTTTGCTGATAAAGAATTAATAAAAATTGCTAACCTTGCCATCGAAAGATATTCAATTGTTGCAGAAAAAACCGAGCAAAGATTGAACGAATTAAGAGGAAGCTTGTCTTTCTCATTGCCTCATGAATTCTTTACACCGCTAAACAGCATTCTTGGTTTTACAGAAATATTAATTAATGATTTTAATCAGCTAGAAAAAAATGAAATAACACAAATGCTCGGTTATATTAATTCTAATGCGATTAGGCTAAAAAAAATTACCGAGAATTTTCTTTTATTTGCCCAGCTTGATATGATAACAAAAGATCAAGCCGCTTTATCAGCATTACGAAAATCTTATTTTATAAATCTAAAAGACATTGTCATTTCCGTTTCAAAATTAATAGCAAAAGAATATTCAAGAGAAGATGATTTAATTTTAGAACTAAATGATTGTGTTCTTAGAATGACCGATGGCTACTTGAAAAAATTAGTTTCGGAAATTATTGATAATGCTTTTAAATTTTCTGAAAAAGGAACTCAGGTAATAATAAACTTACTATCCAATGATTCGAGTGTAATGATATCTGTTATAGATTCAGGAAGAGGCATGAATCGAGATCAGATAGCATCAATCGGCGCATATATGCAGTTTAATAGAAAGTTGTATGAACAGCAAGGCTCCGGCTTAGGTTTGGTAATTGCAAAAAAAATTACTGAGATTCATGGCGGTCAATTTAATATTGAAAGCAATACAGGCGAAGGCACTAAAGTAAATGTAATTTTTGATATTTAATCTTTAACTTGGAACAAAAAATAATTAGGAGTTTTTATGGCTAATTTTAATTTGCAAAAAATTCAATCTATCATTAAACAAATGAATTTGGACGGCTGGTTGTTATATGATTTCAGGAAGTCAAATGAATTCGCTTTAAATATTTTGGATATCCCGAAGGATAGCCATCTTACTAGAAGGTTTTATTATTTCATTCCTAAGGAAGGAATTCCAACAAAAATAGTAAATGCAATTGAAGCTTTTCATTTAAATCATTTACCCGGAACTCAGTTAAAATATTCAAGCCACATTTCTCTTTCAGAATATTTAAAAAGTACTTTGAAGAACTCTAAGACTATTGCGATGGAATATTCGCCGCTTAATGCAATTCCATATGTTTCAAAAGTTGATGCGGGCACGATTGAACAAATAAAATCATACGGAGTCAATGTTGTTACAAGCGGAAATCTTATTTCTTTATTCGACGCAGTTTGGACTGAAGAACAATATCAAGATAATATTCCTGTTGCCAATGCATTAACAGATATTGCTGCAGACACATTCAAATTTATTAAGAAAGAAATTACATCCGGAAATAAGTTGAATGAATATATTGTTCAACAATTTATCGATAATGAAATAGCAAAAAGAAATTATGAGACAGAACCTCCGATTATTGTTGGAGTAAATGAAAACAGCGGCAATCCACATTATGGACCTGACAAGGATACTCATAAAGAAATAAAAACCGGTGACTTTGTTCTTATTGATTTGTGGGCGAAAGTTAAAAAAGCCAATGGTGTTTGGGCAGATATTACCTGGACAGGCTTTGTCGGTGAATCTGTACCAGATAAATATTCTAAAGTTTTCGATATAGTTGCTGGTGCACGAGATGCAGCTTTGAACCTTGTTAAAACAAGATTTAAAGAAGGTAATGAAATTAGAGGTTACGAAGTTGATGATGCTGCAAGAAACGTTATTTCAAAAGCCGGATACGGCGAATATTTTTTCCATAGAACCGGGCACTCAATTACTACAGATCTTCACGGAAGCGGCGCTCACATGGATGATTACGAAACCAAAGATGAAAGATTACTTCTTCCATCAACTTCCTTTTCCATCGAACCAGGAATTTATTTACCGGAGTTTGGTGTCCGTTCTGAAATTGATGTATATATAAAACCAAACGGAGAAGTAATTGCAACCGGCGGTAAAATGCAAACCGAAGTTGTTGCAATCTTAAAATAAAATTTGTTAATATTTTTTTTAATCCCGCTTTTAGCGGGATTTTTTTAAAAGTCTAAAATTTATCAGCGACAATTCCAAATTGCTTTTCCAATTTTAATTTCAACAAATCAGTTTCGTTTTCGATTTTATCTTGGACGCTCTGCCGCCGCTTCCTATTGATATGCTTGCACCAAGCAGAAATCCTAAGTTGTACCAACCGCCGTTATTATAAACGGCATAAATCGCAACTTTATCATTAAAAAGAGAAATTATAAAACTTATTGGAGCGATAATTCCGTGCCATAGACCGTACCAAAATCCGACTGCCGCGATACTTTTATCGTACTGAATCTGAATTGCGTCTGCACATCCGCTTAAAAGTACAAGCGAAAGAATTGCTACTATAACAATTAACAATTTACTCGAATTGTTTTTATTGGGCTCTTTCATATTTCACCCTTTATAATGTTGAGGAATTTTTATTTATGTCTATTATAGTTTTGATAATTTAATTAACAAATCTTATTATTTTACAATATCTTTTTCTTGTATTGCGTTGCTTACGCTGTCAATTTTTTTATATATCATTTCTTATTTCCTGTTACAGGTTACAGAAGAATCCGGCAAAGATTTAAATTTCAAAAGTAAGCCGACATTTGAAACCGGGGCGCATTTACAGTTATCTGGTAAATCTTTTACACAAAAAGTAATTGGCTTTTTACAAGCTGAACATGATGAATTAGATCCGGTAGCGTATTCCTTTTCCTGCTTTTGTGAAATAAATTTTGCCCTTTCTGCATATCCGAGTATATCTTTAAAGGAAATTGTTTTTACACCTAATGAAACATTGCCTGGCAGCTTATCTTCTTTAATATCATAAACTCTTCTGACGTGTGAATTGGGAAGTTTAGATAAAAAATCTAAACTTTCATAAGAATATGTTTTACCTTTTTTATTGTTCTGTTGAGCATTCACGTTAATAGAAAAAATAAAAATTACAGATATAAAAAGAGAAAAATATTTAATTGACATTCCCAACCTCCCTAAACGTTTTTAGCAACTTAATAAATAAAATTTAATTCTGCTATAATTATTACATATAGGAATATGAAAGAGACAAAGAAAGGAATGTTAAAAAGAATGGCAGATAGAAAAACATTTTTCCATCTGCCATTCTTTTTCCACCTAAGTTAAACCTTTGGCAGAATAAATTTCATTTAATATTTATTCGTACTTTCTTACTTCTTTAAGAATGTAAGTAGCAACGGCTTTCGCTTCATCCGGCTTTAATCCCGGATTAGGCATTGGCGGATAGCCAGGATTGTTCTGTGTTGGATTCAAAATGAATTTAACAAGTTTGTCTACATCATCATGATATTTGGGAAGTGTCTGTTTGTAAGGAGGTCCCACAACCTTATGATCAAAACTGTGACAAGCAGAGCAAATATTTTTATAAATATCTTCCCCGCTGATTACCTTTGGTTTGTTGCCTTCTGTAAGCTTTGCCATCTCAGTTTCAAAATTCTGAGCTAATAAAAAAGTTTGTGTTTGATTCGCATTGCCCATCGCTGTTTGATCTGCAATTATAACGGTAAAAATCGTCAGCAAGATAACAAGGAAAATATGTAAGCTATATTTCGCATCAGAATTCTTATACATTACATAAAGGTAATGATACCCAAGGAAAAGAAGTAAAAGTCCAATAGTTAAAAAGAAAAATACTCCGCTTGAAATAGCATTATCAGGTAAATTTGTTATATCAATCAAAATAAAAATTGGAAGAACAATAGAAGAAAAGGCAGTTAAATTAATTCCGGTTTTTCTAACGAAAGCTTTATAATCTTCAGGTAAATTTTTTATCCCTCCTTCCCAATAAAAAAAGCTGAATAAAATTGTAGCGCCGGTAAAAGCTATTGCAGTAATAATAAAAGGAATAAATCTTGAAATAACTGACCAAGAGAATAAAATAGTTAAAATATTTTTATCACTCCAATCTTTTGTAAAGAATGCGAGCGTAACACCGGCAACAAAAAGCCAAAGTCCTATAAGCAAAAATGCTAATCCGAATCTTCCAGCTTTGAAACTTAGTTTTCTGCTGCTGGTTCTATAATTTTCTAATTCTTCTTTGATAGATTGATCATCAGTTTTATAATCTTGAATACTATTAAACAAATCACTGAAAGCAGAAGAATATCTGAAAGTATAAATCAGTATTAAGCCGATTGTAACAAAAACAAAAGCCCAAGTTAGATAATTGACAGATATTAAATTTGCATCGTGAAAAAGCTGAACGTAAATAAGAATTGATGTTACGAGAGTCATAATTCCCAGCATAATGCCGATGCTTTTATTGATTGTAACAATTTCAATAATATCTCTTGAAAAGCGGAGATAAAGATTATTGCTTTCCTTTAATCCTTTGGATTTATAGTAAAGTGAAAGGATATTTCCTCCGAGCACAATACTGATAAACGGAACAAACAAGAAGAATATCAGCATTGAAATGTAATGAAGTAAAGTAATGTGTTCAGGAGAAAGTGGAATTACTAATTTGTCTAAGAGATTCATTTAAAGCTCACGTTTTTCTTTTTATAAAATTAATTCAATAAAATATCTTGTTCAGATGAAAAGCTTATCAATAGTCAAAAGTAGAACAACAATAATTGCGAATATGTTTATTTCTCTAAACGCAAAACGGAACCAAACATTTTCTTTTTCCGATTTCAACAGCTTAAGAGAATTCCATGTTAACCAGATACCAGCTGCAAGCAAACCGAATTCAATAAAATTATTTTTCAGAATTCCAAATAAAGGAATTAACATGCTTGTTACAAAAGTTGCGGCTATCCAGATAAAAGTTATTCTTGCAAGCTGTTCAACCCTGAATAATTGCGTAAGAGTTGGAAACCCTGCTTGTTCATAATCTTTTCCGAAGATCATCAGCAGAAGCCAGAAGTGCGGTATCTGCCAGATGAAAAAGAAAAATCCGAGAATTAATATTTGCGGATCCCAAATACTTCCGCCAGCTGCAACCCATCCTACCATCGGCGGCAAAGCACCAACAATTGACCCGGGAATTATTGCTAAAGGATTTACTTTTTTCAACGGAGTATAAATTCCATTGTACCAAATAAGATTTAATATACCCAAACCAAGCGCCAACAGACCTGAACCAAAGTATAAAATAATCGATCCGGAAAAAACTAAAATTAATGAAAGTATTAATGCACTTTGAGGAGAAATCTTTCTGGAAGGAAGTGGTCGATTCTTTGTCCTCTTCATCAAAGCATCTGTTTGTCTTTCTTGGTAATGATTTATTACAGCAGATCCGGAAGAAAGCAATAAGATGCCTAAAGTCGGCGCAATTATATCAAGTGTAATTTTACCAGCGAAACAAATAAAACCAAACATTGTTGTTAGAGTTACAAAAGTCGTAATACGCAGCTTCGTTAATTCAATAACTACAGAAAGCTTTTCTCGTATGCTTAAGCTTGTTTTATTTTCTTCTATTGTTCTAACTGCTAATGTTTCCATTTTTTAAAAATTATTTTACTTAGTGACTTAGTGGCAAAAGAAATCTTGTAAGTCACAAAGTCATTAAGAAATTTTAAACTACGGAGTGGCTGCGTCATTATCCTGAGCTTGCTTATCAGCTATCCATTTATTGTATTGATCTTCCGGTAAAACAACTACAGTGCTGTACATGTACGAATGTCTTAGCCCGCAATATTCAGCGCATAATACATCGTAAGAACCGACACGTGTTGGCAAAAACCATTCCGTATTTGTTCTATTCGGAATTACATCTTTCTTAATTCTGAAAGCCGGAACATAAAATGAATGATCAACATCTCTGGAATGCAAAAGGACTTTTACAGGTTTATTTAAAGGTACAAATAGAGTATCCGATTCAACTCCATTTGCATATTTGTAAGACCAGCTCCACATTTGTGCATAAACATCAACAGCCATCGAATCTTTTGGTGCATCGGTCATACTTTTATAACCTGTCCAGCCGAAATAGAACATCACCATTACTAAAATAGTCGGGATTACCGTCCAGGTAATTTCCAATGGAACGCTGCCATGAATATTTTTTGCTTTCTTATTTTTCTTGCTATTATACTTTATAACAAAAGTAATCATCATGCCTGTAATCAGCACGAGGAAGAAAACGCAGATAATAACAATGAATATAAAAGTATTATCAACCGGTAGAACAAAATTTGATGCATCAGCAAACATTTTTTTTCACCTTACATAAAAAGAATAATCGGAAAATAACAGCGCTAAAGAAATTATTATAAAGAATAACGCTACGAAAATAAAAGCCTTAAAAGTTCTCTGCTCAGTTTTCAAATGCATAAACTCAGTAAGAACTAAATAAGATTTAATTACAGCAATAATTATTGCTACAACAATGCTTAGCTTTCCAAAGTTTATACCGGCAACTGCTGCGGTCAATCCGGTTAGCGTAACTAATGCCAGCCAGACTAAAACATATATGCCGTAACCATGTGCATGTTTTGAATGCTCTTTAGCTTCTTCCATTTTTAAAACCTCAAGTTATAAGATAAAATAATGGGAATAAGAAAATCCAGATAATGTCTACAAGGTGCCAATACAAACCGGCTGCTTCAAGCTTAACATAATTATCTTGAGTAATTTTTCCTCTGATAGTAAAGACAGTCATAAATCCAATCACAGTCATTCCCACAAGTACGTGCAAGCCGTGCAATCCAACCATTGAATAGTACAAACCGAAATATAGAATTTGTCCCGGAGGTCTATTAGCTAAACTTGCAGAGCCCGGAAAGTTGCCTTCAGCAAATTCGTGACTCCATTCAATTACTTTGTTCACCATAAAAGCTAAGCCGAACAAAATTGTTACGATCTGTAAAAAAATTGAAAGTGCTTTCTTACCTCTTTGAATTGCAGCAATAGAAAGCGCCATTGTCAAGCTGCTTGTAAGAAGAATAACAGTATTTAATGTACCCAGGAATGTATTCATCTCTTTGGATGCAATACTAAAATCCTGCTGGTGCATAAATCTATAAACTGAGTACATGAAGAATAAACCTCCGAACAACAAAAGTTCGGAAAAAAGAAACAGCCACATCCCCATCTTGCTGCGGATGTCGTCTCGATGTACCTGTTCTACTGCGTGTTCTTGAGTGGTCACTTTACCTCCTCTTCCATAGAAGCGTATTCATTTTGTTTGTATTCATAAGGTCCGTCAAATACTTCCGGAATCTCTTCAAAATTTTCTACAGTCGGCGGAGTAGAAACTTTCCATTCTAAAGTTTCGCCGCCCCAAATATTATTTTCTGTAATCTTCTTGCCTTTAATTAAAGAAACTAAAAGGTTAACCATCATAATTAGTAATCCTAAAACTAAAATCCATGAACCAACTGTTGCGATTACATGATAAAGCTGGAACTGAGGAAGATAATGATAAGATCTTCTTGGCATTCCCATCCAGCCGAGAATAAAGAATGGAAAGTAAAGAACATTAAAGCCGATGAACACAATCCAGAAAGCAACTTTCGCAACTTTCTTATTGTACATCCTTCCGAACATCTTAGGCAGCCAGTAATGAAGCGCTGCAAATAAACCGAATCCTGTTCCGCCGAAGACTACATAATGAATATGTCCGACGATGAAATATGTATCGGTTAAATATAAATCAACATTTAATGCGCCTTGAATAATTCCGGTTAATCCGCCGATTGAAAAAAGGAATATAAACGCAAGTGCGTATAACATCGGCGCTTCAAGTTTTATAGAACCTTTGTATAGTGTTGCCGTCCAGTTAAATACTTTTATCGCGCTCGGTATAGCAACAAGAAAAGTTAAAAGAGAAAAAACAAATTCCGCTGTATCGCTCATACCGGTTGCAAACATGTGGTGCGCCCAAACCAATGAACCGAATACCGCAATTCCTAGGCTGGAATAAGCAATAAACTTATAACCAAAAATTGTCCGTTGTGAAAAGACTGGAATTATTTCCGAGATAACTCCCATGGCCGGTACAATGATTATATAAACTGCCGGATGCGAATACATCCAGAACATGTGCTGAAATAATAACGGATCGCCGCCAAGTGTTGGATCAAATATTCCAACATGAAATACTCTTTCAACTATAACCATCAGCAAAGTTATTCCAACAATCGGAGTAACTATTACTTGAATCCAGGAAGTTGCATAAAGTGACCATGCGAAAAGCGGCATCTTGAACCAATCCATTCCAGGCGCTCTCATGCGATGGATGGTTGTTAAAAAGTTTAAGCCAGTTAGAATGGATGAAAATCCAATTATAAAAACTGCCGTCAAAGTAAAAATCATATTTGTTCCGGTGCGAACGCTGTAAGGAACGTAAAACGTCCAGCCGGTATCTGCAGCGCCACCAGGCAATACAAGAGAAAGAAGAATTAAAACTCCGCCGATTATATAAAGATACCAGGTTAAAAGATTTATCCTTGGAAACGCAACGTCTTTCGCTCCAAGCATTATTGGAAGAAAGAAATTTCCGAACACTGCCGGTATAACAGGAATAACTACAATGAATATCATTATAATACCATGTACGGTAAAAAATTCATTGTATGCTTGGGGACCGACAATTGTTCCTTGCGGAGTTAACAATTCAAGCCTGATCAAAAAACCTAACGTAACACCAACGGCAAAGAAGCTAAGCACGCCAATCATGTATAGTATACCGATCCGTTTATGATCGGTAGATAACAGCCAGCCTAACAATCCTTTGTGCTTGCCTTGATAATCAAGGTAGCTAACCTCATGTCCGTTATTATGTAATGTTAATGTCTCACTTGCCATAAAGTCTGCCTTTATTTTCTATTGCTTTTCTTAGGATTAGCTTTTTTAATAATAAATAATGTAATTACAATTGTAAAAATTCCGGTAACAAAGAGAGTGAAAAAAACAATTATATTTCCTTTCTTCAGCCCGGTACAAGTTTGAAGAATATTTAAAACTGTTGGAGTTGGTCTTCCGCTTTCTGCATCCAATACTGCCAATTGAAAATCAGATGGAAGAATTGAAAAATCTCCATGAATATTATAGCCAGGTTGAAGATATCTGCAAATCTTTCCTTCCTTGTCAACAAATATTAGAACACCTTTGTGAATTATTGTATTTCCTTCTCGATAAAAATGAAAACCAGCTGCATCAGTTATTTGTTTTATCGACAAACTATCGCCGGTTAAAAATTTCCATGCAGATGGATCAATCTTTTTGTTTATCAAGCCGAGCAACTCATTTTTCTTCTGTGCAGCAATTTTTGGTGTTTCCTTTTCATCAACACTAATGCTTATTACATCGTAATCTTTACCTGGAATTAAATCTACTTTTCCAATTACATCAGAAATTTCAGTCATCAGAGGAATACAAATTCCGGTACACCTATAATAAGCGAAATCAATAACTGTCGGCTTATTTATAATGTTCTTCAATAATATTTTATTACCGTTTGAGTCGGTAAAAAATAAATTGAGCGGAATCAGTTTGCCTGTATGAGCAACAACATCAGTTGATTTATTTTCATTTGCAATAGTTAAACTGCTGCTGACACAAATAAAAAGAACTAAAAGTATTTTTATTGAAATCTTCATCACAAATTCAATTCATTGTTAACTAAACAACGAATCACTTAAACAAAAAATATCGAGAGAGAAATATCCGCAAATAAAACTGAATCGAACAAACTAAACACAAAATTTAAATACTAACTGTTTATTTTTTTCTTCGGTTTAAGAACAACGAAAATAAACACCGCTGCAACAGCAAGAAGAATTCCGGCACCTGAGATCTTGAACCAATTAAAAACATAAGATTCGTTTTTGGGTTCATAGCTAAAACAATATCTTGAAAGCTCATCTATCACGGGGATTGCTTCGCCTTTTGATGCTTCAACAATCGCCATCTTAAATATGAACGGGAGAATTCTAAAATCTCCTCGATCTGTAAAACCAGGTTTTAGATATCGACAGATTTTTCCATCAGAGGAAACAAAAACTAACAAACCAGTATGAAGAAAAGTGTCACCTTGCCGTTCATAATTAAAACCAACAGCTTTGGTTAATTCATTTATTGATAGACTATCACCAGTTAAAAATCTCCAAGCAGAATCTGGAATTTCTGTTTTAACCAAATTCATCATCTCCGCTTTTTTATTTGCTGCATCTTTAGGAAGCTCATCCGGATTGATGCTTACCGTAATTATGTTATAATCTTTTCCGGCAATAAGATCAATCTTGTTTACGACGTCCGCAACTTCAGTCATCAACGGTGTACAAATGCCGGTGCACTTATAATAAGCGAAATCAATAACAGTCGGTTTGTTAATTAGATCTTTAAGAATTACTTCTTTTCCATCGGAATCAAAGAACATTGTGTTAAGTGGAATTTTGTTTCCAAGCTTTTCATCCACGCCAACTTTATCTCTTAATTCCGATGCTAAAACCGAATTAAGATTGCTTATAAAAAAAATAAAAACAAATACCCCGATTAACTTTTTCATTTTTATCTCATCAAACCTATAATAACTTACTCATGTAATTATAAAAAGTATCCCAATCTGAATCTGAGAGGAAATGTACTTTATCATTAAATCCATCTTGACCAAGTTCATTAACAATTAAGTCAACAAAAACTTTTTCATTATTGTGCCACTCATCAGTTGAACTAAGCATCGTTAAAGCTTTTATTTTATCATCTACAACTTTATTAAAAATATCTGCACCGCTTCCCGGATCGCTAGAGATTTGCTTTAACACATCAATAATTTTTTGATATTTTTCCTGGCTGTCTTGCTCAACAAGAACCATTGCATCTTTAATCGGTATTTGACCAGGATTTGTTTGACCTTGCGCTGTTTGCCCTGAGCTTTGTCCGCCAACTGATAGTTTATATTTTTTCGCAAGATCTGTTAAATCATCTTTTGAATCCTCCGGAGGATTTGGGACAAAAGTTTTACGAATATATTGAGCGAGCGCTAATTTATCTTTCGATGAAATTACATCAAACGCAACCATTGCACTTCCCTTAATACCTTCCGAAAGTGTTTTAAATATTCCTGAAATTTTAGGTCCATTTATCCAACTATCCAAACTTGTAAAATTTCTTGGCTTCGGAACTAAAGCGCCGGCTGCAACACCATCGCCTTTACCATCAGCACCGTGGCAGGAAACGCAATTTGTTGTATAAATTATTTTTCCCTTTGCAACTAAAGCATCGTTAGGTTGGCTTAATGACATAATATCTGCAGCAGGCGCAGTGCTTGGTTTAATTAACGGAAGATCTTGAACTGTAGTTGTGTCAATCAATGCAGGAGAAATAAGATTATTACCAACTTGATTCGTTTTACTTAGATAAAATAATCCAATACCAATTCCGATAATCAATATGTAAGGATAAATTAAAGCAAGTATTTTAACCGGATGTTCTTTTAGATCGGTTAAAAAACTTTTCTTACCATTATCATTAGTACTCATAATTTTCCTTTTTTATCCTTAATAATTAGAGATGAAATTCCCAGCTTCGTTTCAGCTTTGGATCACCAATAGCAAGCAAGTTGTGTTTCTTAGCTAACATATTAAACAACACAATAATCAATCCAACAGCAGCAATCGGGAAAGCAAAATCCAACCAGTTGAACGAATAAGTAAATCCATTGTTTACCATATCCGGCATTACCAGCCAATAAGAATCTAAATACTGAACGGCAATTATCCACACTGAAGCAAAAATTAAAATTTTAGGACTAGTTTTTGACCTTCTAGAAATCAAAAGCAAGAACGGTACAATAAAATGTGCTATTACCAACAATAAAGAGACTGCTTTCCATCCGCCGTACCAACGGTGTGAAAAATATATTATTTCTTCTGGCAAGTTGCCGTACCATTGAAGCATATATTGCGCAAAAGCTATATAAGCCCAGAACACTGTAAATGCAAACATCCATGTTCCAAGGCTGTAATAATGATCTTTATTTATCTTTGATGAGAGATAACCATTTTCAGTTAACAATACTGAGGCAAGTGTAAGAACAGCAAAGCCTACCCAGGCGGCGTCAGCAAAAAGATAAACTCCAAAAATAGTTGAATACCATTTTGGCGTCATGCTCATTAACCAGTCAAAAGAAATAATCGATATTGTAAAAGCAAAAATTGGTATGAAGGCTGTGGATAGCTTTATATTTCTAGTAGTTAAATTTTGATCCGGAGTTGTATCTTGTTTCCGTGAATTTCTAATTAGTAAATGATA
>JAMCWE010000058.1 GCA_023475265.1 Bacteroidota bacterium | reverse complement strand
GACTTGGTTTTGTATGTCTTTTTCTTAAATTAATTCCTTCGACAATAACACGGTTATCTTTCCGAAAGACTTTTAATACTTTACCGGTTTTTCCTTTATCGTTGCCGGCAATAACCATTACATTATCATTTTTTCTGATTTTCATTTATCTTCCAAAACTTTATAAAACTTCAGGTGCTAATGAAACAATTTTCATAAATTGTTTTTCTCTTAATTCTCTTGCAACAGGGCCAAAAATACGAGTACCACGAGGTTCATTTTGTGCATTGATTAATACAGCTGCATTCTCATCAAATCTTATATAAGAACCATCTTTTCTTCTAACTTCTTTTTTTGTTCTAACAATTACCGCTCTAGATACTTCACCTTTTTTTACTGTTCCATTTGGAATAGCTGTTTTCACAGAAACCACTATAAGATCACCAACGCTAGCATATTTTCTTCCGCTTCCGCCAAGTACGCGAATGCATCTAACTTTTTTAGCGCCGGAGTTATCGGCAACAATTAAATTCGTTTCTTCTTGAATCATTTATTCTTATTCTCCTTGACTTGCTACTTGGCTTTTTCTACAATTTCAACTAAACGCCATCTTTTCTTCAAACTGAGCGGGCGTGTTTCCATTATTTTAACTTTGTCACCAATCTGACATTCATTTTTTTCATCATGCGCCATTAGCTTAGTGGTCTTCTTAAAATATTTTTTGTAGATTGGATGCGATACTCTACGTTCAATTGCTACGGTAATTGTCTTTTGCATTTTATTACTGGTTACAACACCAACTCTTGTTTTTCTTAATGAACGCTGTTCCATAATCAAGCCTTAACTCCTTCTTTTTTGTCTTTGGCTTCCGACATTTGATTAGCAACTTGTCTTTCCTGATCAATTGTTTTCATTCTTGCAATATCTTTTTTAGTTAGCCTAATCTTAGATGTATTCGTCAATTGCTTAAGCTGGTGTGCAAATCGTAAATCCAATAAATTTTTTTGTTCTTCGGCAATTTGTTTTTTTAACTCGTCGTTTTTTAATTCTCTTACTTCATGTATTTTCATTTTTCAAACCTTGATATTATTCGAAATCGGGTCGCGAAACAACTTTTGTTTTAATTGGCAATTTATATGCACATGTTTTCAAAGCATCGTTTGCTATTTCTCTGGAAACACCGGCAACTTCAAAAAGAACTCTGCCAGGTTTAATAACAGCAACCCAAAATTCAGGAGCTCCTTTACCTTTACCCATTCTAGTTTCAAGAGGTTTTTTAGATACCGGCTTATCAGGGAAAATTCTAATCCAAACTTTTCCATCTCTTTTCATTTTTCTTGATAGAGCAACACGGCAAGCTTCAATTTGTCTGCTTGTAATCCAATGTGGTTCTAATGCTTTTAAACCGAAATCACCAAATGCTATTGTACTTCCGCGTTTAGCTTTCCCAGCCATTCTACCGCGCTGCGATTTTCTAAATTTTACTCTTTTGGGCATTAACATGATTAAAAAACTCCGGTGTATTTATTCAGTAAATCTTTTTCCTAAAATTTCTCCGCGGCATATCCAAACTTTTATTCCAATAGATCCATAAATAGTTTCAGCTCTGCCATTTGCATAATCTATATCAGCTCTAATAGTATGCAGCGGAATTCGTCCTTCTTTATATTGTTCTGTCCTTGCCATTTCTGCGCCGCCTAATCGTCCTGCACACATAATTCTAATTCCTTCAGCGCCCATTCTCATAGCAGCAGTAATTGCCATCTTCATTGCTCTACGAAAAGACACTCTTCCTTCAATTTGATTTGCAATATTCTCTGCAACCAAATAAGCATCAAGTTCAGGTCTCTTAATTTCAGAAATTTGAACTTTAACTTCTTTGTCAGTTATTTGTTTTAATTCCTGTTCAAGCTGAGTAATTTCCTTACCGCTTTTTCCAATTACTACTCCAGGTCTTGAAGTATGAATTGTCAAAATAATATTCTTGGAGGTTCTATCAATTACCAATCTAGCTATTCCAGCCTTTTTTAAACGGCTGCGAATATAATTTCTAAGCTTCTCATCTTCTTTCAATTTAACTGAGTATGATTTATTTTCATACCAATTAGAGTCCCAACCTCTTATTATTCCTACTCTCAATCCAATCGGGTTTGTTTTCTGTCCCAAAAAATTACCTCCTAAGATTTATGCCTTCTTCGCAACTATAATTGTTAAATGACACGATCTTTTTCTGATTCTATATGCACGTCCCATCGGTGCAGGTGAAATTCTTTTTAATGTCGGGCCCTGGTCAACGAATGCTTCTTTTACAAACAATTCTTCAGGTTCGACTTTTGATTCTTCTTTATTCATTAAGTTAGAAATAGCTGATCTTAAAACTTTTTCAGCATCTCTTGAAGCATGCTTGGGAGAGAAATGTAAAATCTCCAATGCTTTACTAACAGAAACTCCACGAATAAGATCTATAACCAAACGCATTTTTCTTGGTGATGAACCAATATATCTATGTACTGCCCTTGCTTCCATTTATCTTAAAACCTCATGATTCAATTATTTTGCAGCCGGTGCAGCAGCAGCAGGCGCAGCAGCTACCGGTTTTGATGCTTTTTCAGCTTTTGTTCCTGGATGTCCTCTAAAAATTCTTGTCGGTGCAAATTCACCCAATTTATGTCCAACCATATTTTCAGTAATATAAACCGGAATCATTTTGTTTCCATTATGAACTGCAATTGTATGACCGACAAATTCAGGAGTAATAGTTGAAGCCCTAGACCATGTTTTGATAATTCTCTTTTGATTAGTAGCGTTTAACTGATTTATTTTTTCAGCTAATTTGAAACTTACAAATGGTCCTTTTTTAACCGATCTAGGCATAAAATCTCTCTATTTATTTCCGTCTTTTAATAATTAATTTATTAGATTCTTTTTTACGTTTTCTTGTTTTCAAACCTTTTGCTTTTTGTCCCCACGGTGATACTGGATGACCGCCACCGGATGTTTTTCCTTCGCCACCGCCCATTGGATGATCTACAGGATTCATCGCGACACCTCGAACGTGAGGACGCTTACCCATCCATCTTTTTCTTCCTGCTTTACCTAAACTTATATTTTCTTGTTCAGCATTACCAACAACTCCATAAGTAGCTAGACAATTAAGTCTAACCATTCTTACTTCACCCGATGGCATTTTAAGCTGAGCATAATCTCCTTCTTTAGCCATCAACTGAAGAGATGAACCTGCACTGCGTCCAAGCTGTCCGCCTTTGCCGGGTTTTAGTTCAACATTGTGAACAAAACTACCAAGTGGCATATCCTTCAAAGGCAATGCATTTCCAACCGTAATATCGCTGCCAGAACCGGATTGAATTTTATCACCAACCTTCAAACCTTCAGGTGCGATGATATATCTTTTATCCCCATCAACATAATGCAACAACGCAATTCTTGATGAGCGATTTGGATCATATTCAATTGAAAAAACTTTTGCAGGGATGCCAAATTTATCGCGCTTAAAATCAATTATTCTATATCTTCTTTTATGTCCGCCGCCCAAATGTCTAGCCGTAACTCTTCCCAGATTATTTCTACCGCCGGATTTTCTTAACGAAATTGTTAAAGATTTTTCGGGCGAAGATTTTGTAATTTCTTCAAAGGAAGAAACCGACATAAATCTTGTTCCGGGAGTAATTGGTTTTAATTTATTTATAGCCATCTAATCGACCTATTTCAATTTCTATACTTGTTCGAAAATTTCTATTGTTTCGCCTTTTTTAAGCGTAATAATTGCTTTCTTAAATTTTGAAGTTTTACCGCTAAATCTTCCGCTCTTTCTAAACTGAGTTTTCATTTTGCCAGGATGATTTATGGTTCTAACGGTTTCAACATGAACATCAAATTTCTTCTCAATCGCTTTTGCAATTTCAATTTTATTTGATTTCGGATTAACTAAAAATCCATACTTACCAGTATCGGCAGTTAAATTAGTCATCTTTTCAGTAATCAATGGGCTAATTAATACATCATGCATATCAGTTCACCGATTCTTTCTTATTCTTGAATGAATTGCTTATAGTTTCAACTGCGCTTTTCTGCAAAACCAAAATTTGATTATTCAAAATATCGTATGTCGATGCTTTTTCAGCTTCTAATATTTTTACTTTAGGAACATTTCTTCCAGATTTATAAACGATTTCTTTTTTGCCGTCCGTAAGCAATAAAATTTTCTTGCCGGAAAACTTAAATGCATTTAAGAAATTTGTAAATTCTTTTGTCTTTGGTTTTTCAAAATTAAAATCTTCAACCACAATTAATTGTTCATCTTTTATCTTATAACTGAGTGCAGATTTCTTTGCTAATTTTTTTACTTTTTTAGGAAGTTCCTGTCTGTAATCTCTCGGACGAGGACCAAAAATAGTTCCACCTCCGACCCAAAGCGGAGAACGAGATGTACCAGCTCTAGCACCGCCTCTGCCTTTTTGCTTCCATGGTTTTTTACCTCCGCCCCTAACTTCTCCGCGCTCTTTGGCTTTATGCGTACCTTGCCTCTGATTTGCTAAATGCGTTTTAACCATCATGTAGATAGCGTGGTCGTTTGGTTCGATGCCGAAAATATCATCGGCAAGTTCTAGCTGCTCGCCAGATTTTGAACCATCTATTTTGTAAATATCTAATGTCATTTTAATACCAGATTACTTCTTTATCAATTCAACATATGAATTTATTGCGCCAGGAACTGCGCCTTTAATTAAAATCAAATTTTCTTCCGGAAGGATTTTAACAACTTTTAAATTTGAAGTTGTAACATTTTCATAACCCATTCTTCCAGCCATTCTTTGACCTTTGAAGACACGTGATGGATAAGAGCTTGCACCAATTGATCCGGGAGCTCTCAAACGATCACTTTGTCCGTGTGTAGTTCCTCCAACACCGCCAAAATTATGGCGACGCATAACACCCTGAAAACCTTTACCCTTACTTTTACCTTTAACTTTAATCAATTCACCTTCGCTAAACAAACTAACTTTTATTTCATCACCAATTTTAAATTCGCTAGAATTTGGAAATTTAAATTCTTTAAGTATTGCTGCTGGAGTTAAACCATTTTTCTTATACTGACCAACAATAGGTTTTGAAATATTTTTTTCTTTTTTCTGTCCAAAGCAAAGTTGAACAGCTTCGTAACCATCTTTGTCTTTAGTTCTAATGGAAACAACTTTACATGGACCCGCAAGAATAACTGTTACGGGAACAATTTCGCCGTTAGCATTAAAAATACTAGACATTCCTATTTTTTTACCAATTATGCCAGCCATTTAAACTCCAAACTCCTTAAAGCTTAATCTCAATATCAACACCCGCCGGTATATCCAACTTACTAAGTGAATCGACGGTTTTATTATTTGAATTATGAATATCAATTATTCTTTTATGTGCCCTAGTTTCAAATTGCTCTCTAGATTTTTTATCAACATGTGGAGATCTGAGTACCGTGTAAACAGTCCTTCTAGTTGGAAGCGGAATTGGACCGGATACAATAGCACCAGTGCTTCTAACTGTTTTAATTATTTTTTCAGTTGACTTGTCTATCAATATATGATCGTACGATTTCAATTTTATTCTAATCTTTTGACCAGGCACTTAAATTCTCCTTATTATTTTTACACAGAAATCCCGCCATAGGCGGGAATCTGAAGAATACAAATAAGCTTATTCTAAAATCTTTGTTACTACTCCGGATGCTACAGTTCTACCGCCTTCTCGAATAGCAAAACGAAGACCTTCTTCCATAGCTATTTCAGAAATTAATTCAACTGAAAGATTTACATTATCTCCAGGCATAACCATTTCAGTTCCAGCAGGAAGAGTAGCCACACCAGTTACATCAGTTGTTCTAAAATAGAACTGTGGTCTATATCCGTTAAAGAACGGAGTATGTCTTCCACCTTCTTCTTTTGAAAGCACATAAATAGAACCTTCAAATTTTTTGTGAGGTGTAATGGAACCGGGTTTTGCGAGGACCATTCCACGTTCAATTTCTTTTTTATCAACACCTCTTAAAAGAAGACCTGCATTATCTCCAGCAAGAGCAGAATCAAGTTCTTTTCTGAACATTTCGATTCCGGTGATAACAGTTTTTTTATGCACACCGAGACCGATTAATTCAACTTCTTCTTGAATTTTAACTTGACCTCTTTCTACTCTGCCGGTAGCAACAGTTCCACGTCCAGTAATTGAAAATACATCTTCAACAGGCATTAGAAATGGTTTATCGGTATCTCTTTGTGGAATTGGAATATAACTATCAACTGCATCCATAAGTTCCCAAATACAACTGTATCTTGGGTCATCGGTCGGAGCGTTGCTTGCGCCAGCTTCCAACGCTTTGAGTGCAGAGCCTTTTATAATCGGAATTTCATCACCAGGGAATTCATAATAATTTAATAGATCTCTTAATTCAACTTCAACAAGCTCAATTAATTCAGGATCATCAACCATGTCAACTTTATTTAAGAATACAACTATTTTAGGAACACCAACCTGGCGTGCGAGAAGAACGTGCTCTCTAGTTTGGGGCATTGGACCATCAGTAGCAGCAACAACTAGGATTGCACCATCCATTTGAGCTGCACCGGTAATCATGTTCTTAACGTAATCAGCGTGTCCAGGACAATCAACATGAGCATAGTGTCTATTTGCAGTTGAATATTCCACATGCGCTGTTGCAATAGTAATACCTCTTTCTCTTTCTTCAGGTGCATTGTCGATACTGTCAAAGGTTCGGATTTCCGACAAGCCTTTTTTTGCGAGAGCCATTGTGATGGCAGCTGTTAATGTGGTTTTGCCATGATCTACGTGACCTATCGTACCTACGTTAACGTGAGGTTTACTCCTATCAAATTTTTCTTTTGCCATCTAATTCTCCTTTGATGTTATTTTTCTTTTATAATCTTTTTTATGTTGTAATTACAGATTTCTTACCTAATGATTTTTCAGCAATCTCTTCAGCGATAGATTTAGGAACTTCGTTGTAATAAGAAAATTGCATTGTATAAATTGCACGACCTTGTGTCATTGATCTGAGCACGGTTGCATAACCAAACATTTCAGATAGAGGTACTGTCGCTTTAATAACTTGAGCGTCTTTTCTAGCAGAGAAACCTTCGATCTTTCCTCTTCTTGAATTCAAATCTCCCATTACATCGCCTAAATATTCTTCTGGAGTTACAACTTCAACATCCATAATTGGCTCAAGAAGAATAGGCCTACCTTTTCTTGCTGCTTCCTTAAATGCAATTGATCCAGCAACTTTAAATGAAATTTCATCAGAATCAACATCGTGATAAGAACCGTCATAAATTTTCGCTTTAATATCTACAACTGGAAAACCTGCAATAACACCATTCCTCATTGCTTCCTGAATTCCAGATGATACAGCAGGAATATATTCCTTAGGAACGACACCACCAACTATTGCATTTGTAAACTCATATCCTTTGCCAGCTTCATTGGGACCAAATTCTACCCAAACATGTCCATATTTTCCACGTCCACCACTTTGCTTAATAAACTTACCTTCTGCATTAACAGTTTGAGTGATTGTTTCTCTATAAGCAACCTGAGGTTTACCAACATTAGCTTCAACTTTAAATTCGCGCTTCATTCTATCAACTAAAATTTCGAGATGAAGTTCGCCCATTCCGCTGATCAATGTCTGTCCGGTTTCTTCATCTACTTTTACTTTAAAAGTTGGATCTTCATCAGACAACTTGGAAAGTGAATCAGATAGTTTATCTTGATCAGCTTTTGTTTTAGGTTCAATTGCAATCTGAATAACAGGCTCAGGAAAAATAATTTTTTCAAGAACAACAGCATCATGTTCATCGCAAAGAGTATCGCCAGTCTTAGTATATTTTAAACCAACAGCAGCAGCAATATCTCCAGCCTTAACTTCATCAATTTCTTCTCTATGATTCGCGTGCATTTGCAGTAAACGACTGATTCTTTCTTTTTTCCCGCTTACGGCATTGTAGATATAAGAACCAGCACTTAATGAACCGGAGTAAACTCTAAAAAATGTTAGCTTACCGACATATGGATCATTCATTATTTTAAAAGCCAATGCAGTGAATTTTTCTTTGTCGTCAACTTTTCTTTTAACCATATCATTTATACCGATATGATGGGCCTCGATTTCTTTAAAATCTATCGGAGCCGGTAGAAAGTCAATAATTGAATCAAGTAATTTTTGCACACCTTTATTTTTGAAAGCCGATCCGCAAAGAACAGGAATGATGGACAAATCAATTGTTGCTTTTCTTAAAGCTACTTTGATTTCATCTTCGGTTATTTCTTTTCCTTCTAAATATTTTTCTAAAAGCGTATCATCAATATCTGATACAGCTTCTAACATTAGGGTTCTGTACTTGTTTGAAACTTCAGCTAAGTCTTCAGGTATTTCAAATTCATCAAAAGTAGCACCCATAGTTTCTTCATGATACATACGAGCTTTGAAAGTGATTAAGTCAATCACTCCTGCAAATAGATCACCTTCACCAATTGGTAAGGTAATTGGAATTGCATTTGCGCCGAGCCTGTCCTTCATCATTTGAAGAGCATTGTAAAAATCGGCACCAGTTCTATCCATCTTATTAATAAAAGCAATTCTCGGAACACGATATTTATCAGCCTGTCTCCAAACTGTTTCTGACTGAGGCTCTACACCACCAACTGCACAAAATAATGCGACAGCTCCGTCTAGGACTCTCAAAGATCTTTCAACTTCTACAGTAAAATCTACGTGACCAGGTGTGTCAATAATATTTATTTGGTGATTATCCCAATAACAAGTTGTTGCCGCGCTTGTAATTGTAATTCCGCGTTCTTTTTCTTGCTCCATCCAATCCATGGTAGCAGCACCATCATGAACTTCACCAATTCTATGTAATTTTCCAGTATAATATAAAATACGCTCAGTAGTTGTTGTTTTACCAGCGTCAATATGAGCCATAATTCCAATATTACGAACTCTTTCTATAGGTAGTCTTGCCGTCATAACTTAATTATATTCTTTCTTATCTAAATTCATCTTTACCATTTGAAATGTGCAAAAGCTTTATTCGCTTCCGCCATCTTATGTGTATCTTCTTTTTTCTTTACAGCCGAGCCCTCATTATTTGAAGCTGCTAAAAGCTCTGAAGCTAATTTTAATGACATGGATTTTTCATTTCTTGCTCTTGCATAAGTTTTAATCCATCTCATTGCTAACGCTGATCTTCTTTCAGGTCTAACTTCTGTTGGCACTTGATAAGTTGCACCACCGACTCTTCTACTTCTTACTTCAATAACAGGCTGAACATTATTTAACGCTTTCTTAAATACTTCCAATCCTGGCTTCTTGGACCTTTCTTCTATTATTTCAAAAGCTTTATAAACTACATTACGTGCTTTGGATTTTTTACCGTCGTACATAATTGAATTGATAAACTTAGCAACCAAAACTTCATTAAATTTTGGATCCGGTTTTAAACTTTTCTTTTCAGATCTTTTCTTTGCTTTTGAAATTATTTAGCCTTTGGTTTTTTAGCGCCGTATTTAGATCTTCCTTTTTTTCTATCTTCAACTCCGCTAGTATCTAATGTGCCTCTGATAATATGATACCTAACTCCAGGCAAATCTTTTACTCTTCCACCTCTAATTAATACAATAGAGTGTTCTTGTAAATTATGTCCTTCACCAGGAATATATGCAGTAACTTCCATACTGTTCGTAAGTCTAACTCTCGCTACTTTTCTTAAAGCAGAATTAGGTTTCTTCGGAGTTGATGTATATACCCTTGTGCATACTCCTCGTTTTTGCGGACAAGCATCTAGAGCAGGTGCTTTTTTCTTAGCTAAAATTCTTATCCTGCCTTTTCTTACTAACTGATTTATTGTGGGCACTAATTACTCCTAATATGCAAAATCTAAAAAAATTTCAGACTTCTAATATAGATTATAGTTTAAATTTTGTCAAGAAATCTATAAAATATTTTTAATTTAATAATAATTTTGAGCTAAAAAATCCGACTAGATTTTAATTCGAGTCGGATTTAAAAAACATTTTCAAATTAAGCTTGGATTTCTTCCTTTTCCGTTTTCTCTTCAACTACTTCTTCAGATGTCATAATTATATTCCTATATTTTTTAAGCCCGGTTCCGGCAGGAATAAGATGACCCATAACTACATTTTCTTTTAATCCAAGAAGATGATCTATTTTCGCTTCTGTTGCAGCATTCGCTAAAACTTTAGTGGTTTCTTGGAATGAAGCAGCCGATATAAAGCTTTCTGTTGATAATGCAGCTTGCGTAATACCTAATAATATATGTTCAAAAGTAGCTGGCTCAGCATCATGGGCAATGATTAATTTTTTACTCTTTTTCTTCAAGTCAGCATTGATTTCTCTGAATTTGCTTTTTGAAATTAATTGACCATCTTTGAATCTAGAATCGCCTTTATCTTCTATACGAACCATTACCATTGTCTTGTTATTTTCTTCAATAAATTCATTCCTATCAACAACATCTTCTTCAAGGAATTTTGTATCGCCCGGAGATACAATTTTAATTTTTTGAAGCATTTGTCTAACGATTACTTCAATATGTTTATCATTAATTTTTACGCCTTGTAATCTATAAACATCTTGGATTTCATTAACAAGATATTCCTGAACTGCACTAGTTCCTTTTATCTTCAAAATATCATGCGGGTTTATCGGACCATCAGTAATTTTTTCACCTGCAGGAATTTCATCTCCTTCTTGAACCAGAACATGTTTTCCTAGAGGTACATTATATCTTTTTTCATCAGATTTATCAGGTGCAATTACAATTATTTCACGTGAACCTTTTTTTCTTGCACCGAATTTAACTGTTCCTTCAATCTCTGAAACTATTGCTGTCTCTTGTGGACTTCTAGCTTCGAATAATTCTGTTACTCTTGGAAGACCTCCAGTAATATCTCTACTCTTTGTTTGTTGTTTAGATATCTTCGCTAAAATTGTACCAGCAGCAATTGTTTCTCCTTCTTCAACTGACAAATAAGCCCTTGTTGGTATGTTGAAGGATTTTTTTGTGTCATTATTTGATTCAATTGAAATTGTTGGTGTAAGATTTTTATCTTTTGATTCGATAACAACTTTTTGAACGTGCCCTGTTTGTTCATCAGTAACTTGTTGCAGAGTTGCACCATCAATCATGTCTACAAATTTTACTTTCCCAGAGACGTCAGTAAGAATAACTGAGTTGTATGGATCGTGATTATATAATGGTGAACGTTTTTTCACCGGCTGTTCATCGTTTACAACCAACTCCGCACCGTAAGGTACTTCATATTTTTTTACTTGCCGATTATTTTCATCATAGATTCCAATTATTCCGCGACGCCCTGTAACAACTTTAACTTTTCCTAGGTAATCGGATTTTTCTACAAATGCAACTCGATCATATCTTGCTATTCCTTCCACTGCAGATTCAACTTGAGATTGACTTGCAATTCTTGAAGATGTTCCACCAAGATGGAATGTTCTTAAAGTAAGCTGAGTACCAGGCTCGCCAATTGATTGTGCAGCAACAATACCAACCGCTTCACCAATTTCAACAAGCTTGCCGTTAGTTAAATTTCTTCCATAGCATTTTGCACAAACACCTCTTTTGGATTCGCATGTGAGAACGGTTCTAATATAAACCGAATCAATGTTTGCGTCTTCAATTTTTTCAGCAATTTCTTCGGTAATCATTTCACCGGATGCAATTATTAAGTCATCGGATCTCGGATCGTAAACATCTTCTTGCGCAACTCGACCTGTGATTCTTTCTGCTAATGGTTCCCTTTCTTGTTCAACATCTTTTAATGCTGTGATTTCTATTCCTAGAATTGTTCCGCAATCAATTTCACTAATTATAACATCCTGAGAAACATCAACCAATCTTCTTGTTAAATATCCAGCATCAGCAGTTTTAAGAGCAGTATCAGCAAGACCTTTACGAGCACCGTGAGTTGAAATAAAATATTCAAGTACTGATAAACCTTCTTTGAAGTTTGCAACAATTGGGTTCTCAATAATTTCACCTGCTTGTCCGGATAAACTTTTTTGCGGCTTCATCATCAATCCACGCATACCGGCAAGCTGTCTTACTTGTTCTTGAGAACCTCTTGCACCTGAGTCAACCATCATATGCAATGAGTTGAATCCGTTGTCAGCTACTTTTATTTTGTCCATCAATGCACGAGCAACATCGTTTGTAGTGTGTGTCCATACGTCAATAATTTTATTATAACGTTCAGCATCAGTAATAACACCTTGCTCATGTTCGTTAAGAATAGCTTCAACTTTTTTATTTGCTTTTTGAATTAGAGATTCTTTTTCATCAGGAATAATCATATCTCCATAGCTAACCGAAAGTCCGCCGGCAGTAGAATATCTAAAGCCAAGGTCCTTCAAATCATCCAGGAATTTTGCTGTAACTTTATTTCCAAGCTTCATAAACATTTGCCCAATAAATCCGCCAAATGTTTTTTTAATTAGAAGCTGATTGAAATATCCCATTTCTTTTGGAACTATTTGATTGAAGATAACTCTTCCGGTTGTTGTTTCGATTATCTCCTTATCAATTCTAACTTTTATTCTTGTATGCAGGCCAATAATTTTTGAATTGTAAGCAATTATAACTTCTTCGGCAGAGCCAAACATCAAGCCTTCTCCCTTATCACCTTCTTTTAGCTTTGTCAGGTAATAACATCCAAGAACTATATCTTGAGTTGGCACTACAATAGGACTTCCATTTTGAGGTGAAAGAATATTATGACTGCTAAGCATAAGCAGAGAAGCTTCTAATTGAGCTTCAAATGAAAGTGGAACGTGTACCGCCATTTGGTCACCATCAAAGTCAGCGTTGAAAGCGGTACAAACCATTGGATGAAGCTGAATAGCACGCCCATCAATTAATATTGGTTGAAATGCTTGAATACCTAACCTATGCAACGTAGGTGCTCTGTTCAGCATTACCGGATGACCATCAATAATTTTCGCAAGCATATCCCAGATAATCGGATCTTTTCTATCAACAACTTTTCTGGCGCTTTTAACAGTTTTGTTATGTCCTCTTTCAATTAATTTTCTAATAATAAATGGCTTGAACAATTCAACAGCCATATCTTTTGGCAAACCGCATTGATGCAATTTTAATTCCGGGCCAACTACAATTACCGAACGGCCGGAATAATCAACTCTTTTACCAAGTAAGTTCTGACGAAAGCGCCCTTGCTTTCCTTTCAACATATCGCTTAAAGATTTTAAAGGACGATTATTATCGCTCCTTACTGCGCTGCCTCTACGAGAATTATCAAACAAAGCATCAACAGATTCTTGAAGCATTCTTTTTTCGTTACGAAGAATTACTTCGGGAGCTTTAATGTCGATTAATCTTTTAAGACGATTATTTCTAATTATTACTCTTCTATATAAATCATTCAAATCACTTGTAGCAAATCTTCCGCCTTCAAGTGGAACAAGAGGTCTTAGTTCCGGAGGAATGACCGGGATATATCCCAATACCATCCACTCTGGTTTGTTAATTGCTTTACCTTCTTCTTCTTTAAATGATTCAAGAACTCTTAATCTTTTTAGAAGATCAGCTTTTTTCTGTTGTGAAGTTTCAACCTGTAATTGATCTCGAAGTTCTCTTGAAAGTTTTTCAACATCTGTTTTCTTGAGAAGTTCTTTTACAGCGTCGCCTCCGATTTTAGCAACAAATTTTTTCGGATCTTCAGCTTCTAATTTTTCATTGCCTTGCGGTAGCGAATTTAAAACTTCAAAATATTGATCTTCGGAAACCAAATCTAATCGATTCAATCCAGTTGGACCTGGATTTATAACTACGTAAGATTCATAATAAATAATTTTTTCTAATTCTTTTAAACTAAGACCAATAATGTTTCCAATTTTTGAAGGCTGGGCCCTGAAAAACCAGATATGAACAATTGGAACCGCGAGCGCAATATGTCCCATTCTTTCCCGACGTACACTTTTCTGAGTAACTTCAACGCCGCATCGGTCGCAGATTATACCTTTATATCTGATACGTTTATATTTACCGCAGAAACATTCCCAGTCGCGAGTTGGCCCAAATATTTTTTCACAGAACAATCCATCTTTTTCGGGACGGAATGATCTGTAATTTATTGTTTCAGGTTTAGTAACCTCACCATAAGACCTTGATAATATATCATCAGGGCTTGCTAAACCAATGGTGATACTGTTTATCTCACGCATTGCATTTTCTTGAACTCTAAATGGCATTTTTCATCTCCTAATTTCTTAGTGAAAAAATTGTTCTAACCGTGTCAATTAATTTTTATATCCAGACCTAAGCCTTGGAGTTCTTTAATTAACACATTGAACGACTCAGGAATATTTGGTTCCTGTAAGTTTTCACCCTTAACTATAGCTTCATATATTTTTGCTCTACCAGCAACATCATCGCTTTTTACGGTTAATATTTCTTGAAGAATATGAGCAGCACCGTAACCTTCAAGCGCCCACACTTCCATTTCTCCAAATCTCTGACCGCCAAATTGAGCTTTTCCGCCTAATGGCTGCTGAGTAATTAAGGAGTATGGCCCAATTGAACGAGCATGAATTTTATCATCAACTAAGTGGCTTAACTTAAGCATGTAAATATATCCGCATGTAACTTTCTGGTGGAATTTTTCACCAGATCGTCCATCATACAATTCCGTTTTACTGCCTCTTTCCAATCCTGCTTTTTGAAGCCATTCATCTACGTCTTCTACTTTAGCTCCATCAAAAATTGGAGTTGCAAATTTAACACCCAATTTTTTACCTGCCCAGCCAAGTGCAGTTTCGTAAAGCTGGCCAAGATTCATACGTGATGGTACGCCTAATGGATTAAGAACTATATCAACCGGAGTTCCATCAGGTAATGATGGCATATCTTCCACGGGAACTATTTTGGCTACCACACCTTTATTTCCGTGGCGGCCAGCCATTTTATCACCAACAGAAAGTTTACGTTTTTTTGCCACATAAACTTTAGCAAGTTGTACAATTCCAGGAGGCAGTTCATCGCCGCTTGTAATTTTTATTTTCTCTCGCTTGTAATCTTCTTCAATATCAGACAAGATATCAAAATAATTTTTATACAACGTCTTTATAAGATTATTCGTTCTCTTAGTTTCAAACCAGTCAAGAGTATAATCGAGCTTAGTAACATCTTCCATTGAGGAAAATGTAGAGTCTTTAATTGTTGTTCCGCTTCTTAAAACTATGCTTCCGTCAAGATCTCTAATGCCGGAGGTTGTTTCACCGTCGGTTATTTTAGTCAACTTCTGAACTATCTTTTCATAATGTTCGGTTAATGCCTGCTTATGTTGAATTTCAAGATTATCAAGCTGCTTCTTTTCTAATTTCTTTGAATCTGCATCTCGCTTCTTCCTGCTGAAAAGTCTTGTTTTAATTACAGTACCTTTCAATCCAGGAGGTGCTTTTAATGATGCATCTTTAACATCACCGGCTTTATCTCCAAATATTGCTCTAAGTAATTTTTCTTCAGGTGTCGGATCAGTTTCTCCCTTGGGTGTAATTTTACCGATAAGGATGTCACCTTCTTTTACTTCGGCACCTTCTCTAACTATTCCGTTTTCATCAAGATTTTTTACAGCTTCTTCACTAACGTTTGGAATTTCGCGGGTTAATTCTTCTTCACCTCTTTTAGTTTCTCTAACTTGTAATTCAAATTCTTCAATATGAATTGAAGTGTAAACATCTTCACTAACTACTTTCTCGCTGATTACAATCGCATCTTCAAAATTATAACCGCGCCACGGCATAAATGCAACTAATACATTTCTACCAAGAGCTAAATCTCCATGATCAGTTGAACAACCGTCGGCAAGGACATCTCCTTTAGAAACTCTTTGCCCTTCTTTAACAATTGGTCGTTGATTAACTGAAGTTTCCTGGTTAGTGCCATGGAATTTAGTTAAACTATAAGTTGTTCTTCTAACATCATTGAAACTTGTTAATGCCTCAACGCTGTTTGGATTAATATCATATTTCACTATAATATGATTTGCGTCTACTAGCTCGATAACACCATTATCTTCAGCAACAATTACAGCTCTGGAATCTGTTGCAATTTTCTTTTCAAGTCCGGTTCCAACAATTGGAGCTTCCGGTCGAAGCAAAGGAACCGCTTGACGCTGCATGTTCGATCCCATCAATGCTCTGTTTGCGTCATCATGCTCAAGGAAAGGAATTAGTGCTGCCGCAGCGCTTACAATCTGTGCAGGAGCTACATCCATATACTGAATATGATCAGGCGTAATAATTGGGAACTCGCCTTTGTAACGGGATTTTACTCTTTCCTGAACAAACTTTGATTGTTCCGTTAAAGGTGCATTCGCCTGTGCAATAGTAAAAAGATCTTCCTGTTCGGCAGTTAGATATTCAACTTGATCTGTTACTTTTAATCTTTCAACTTTTCTATATGGCGATTCTAAAAATCCGTAGCGATTTACTCGAGCATAAATTGTAAGAGAAGATATAAGACCAATGTTTGGTCCTTCAGGAGTTTCAATCGGACATAAGCGACCATAATGCGTATAGTGAACGTCGCGAACTTCAAATCCGGCTCGTTCTCTAGTTAAACCACCAGGACCTAAAGCAGACATTCTTCTTTTATGTGTCATCTCGGCTAATGGATTCGTCTGATCCATAAATTGAGATAATTGATTTGTTCCAAAGAAAGCATTTATAACGCTGCTTATTGTTCTTGCGTTAACAAGATCCTGCGGCGTAAAGTTTTCGGTATCGCGCATGTTCATTCTTTCTTTAATAGTTCTTGCCATACGCGACATACCAACATTAAACTGTTGCGCTAATTGTTCACCAACAGTTCGAATTCTTCTATTTCCTAAATGATCAATATCATCAACAGTCTCATTACCATTTCTTAACTTGATGATATATTTCATAATTGCAATTATGTCATCAATTGTAAGGACAGTAACTGTTTCCGGAATGTTGACTTTAAGTTTGTCATTCATTCTATGACGACCAACATCACCAAGATCATATCTTTTATCATTAAAGAATAATTTATCGATAAGCGCTTGGGCTGTATCTATGTCCGGTGCTTCGCCGGAACGCAATTGTCTGTAAATTGAATATAGTGCTTCTTCTTTTGTACTTGAAGTATCTTTTCGGAGAGTATTAACTATTAAATCCAAATCTGGTGAAGTTTCTGAACGGATGAATTTTAGTTTTTCAACTTCAGCTTCCTTCAATCTTTCAATGTCTTCTTCGGAAAGAACACTATCTTTTGTAAGGAAAATTTCACCGGTAGACATATCAAAAACATCGCTAGCAATTGTTCTACCTACATAATTATCAATTTTTACTTTCTTTACTACAATTTCTTCAACCAAATCAAAAAGATTTAGAATTTCTTCATCTGAGGCAAATCCCAAAGCTCGTAATAAAGTAGTTGATGGGAATTTTTTTCTTCTATCTATATAAACATACATTACATAGTTTATATCCGTAGCAAATTCCACCCATGACCCACGAAGAGGAATAATCCTAGCAGAATAAATTGGAGTTCCATTTGGGTGAACCGTCTGAGAAAAAGCAACACCAGGCGACCGATGAAGCTGCGAAACCACAACTCTCTCCGCGCCATTAATTACAAATGTACCTTTTTCTGTCATGAAAGGAAGGTTGCCTAAATAAACTTCCTGTTCAACACTATTAACAAATTCTTGTGTTTCCGGATCTTTTGTGGAAAGGCGAAGTTTTCCTTTTAACGGAGCTGCAAAAGTTAAACCTCTTTCCAAACATTCTTGCACTGAAAAACGCGGCTTTTCAACATAATATTCAATAAAATCTAATCTGTAATTTTCTTTATTATCAAAGATTGGAAAATTTGCAGTAAATACTTGCTGCAAACCTTTATTTTCTCTTTTGCTTGGCTGCGTTTTTAGCTGAACAAAATCTTCAAATGCAGCAGTTTGAATATTCAATAAATCCGGCGGCTCAACAACTGAAGAAATTCTACTAAAGGAAATTCTTGTATTGTCCAATTTATAAACCTCCAATTATTTTACTTTTTCTTTACTATCCTGGAGTAAATCAACGTTATCAAATTCTACTTTCAGGTAGATACAAAAGCGATCCTAGGTTAATAAGATCGCTTATAAAAATCGTTATCTTTAAATTATTTTACTTCTACAGTAGCGCCTGCTTCTTCAAACTCTTTTTTAAGTTTTTCTGCTTCGTCTTTTGATATAGCTTCTTTTACTGTTTTAGGAGCTCCGTCTACTAAATCTTTAGCTTCTTTTAAGCCAAGGCCAGTATGAGCTCTAACAACTTTAATAACATTAATTTTCTTTTCACCAGCAGTTTTTAGAATAACATCAAACTCTGTTTTTTCTTCTACTGGAGCTGCTGCTACTGGAGCTGCGCCGCCTGCCATTACGACCGGAGCCGCTGCTGTAACTCCAAATTCATCTTCCAAAGCTTTCTTTAATTCAGATGCTTCAAGAAGGGATAAACCTTTTATCTTCTCAACTAATTCAGTTACTTTCTCTGACATTTTATTTTTCTCCTAGTATTTAATTTTCTAAAATTAAGTTATGCTGCTTTCTTTTTTGAGATTTCATCAATAACACTGACTAGATCTCTCACAACAGCATTTAAAGCGCCTACAATTCCCGATGCCGGCGAATTTAGACTGCCTAAAATTCCTGCTACAATTTCCTTTTTTGTTGGAAGTGAGGCCAATACCGATAATGAACTACCGGAATAATACTGGTCTTCAATGTAACAAGCTTTTAATTCTAATTTTTGTTTTTCATCAAAATATTTTTTGATGATTTTAGCAGGCGCAACAGGATTTTCAGAAGCGAAAGCATATCCCGTCATTCCAACTAAATGATCTGCAAGTTTCTCATATTTACCGGCTTCGTCAATTGCCCGCTTGAATAAAGTATTTTTAATTACTTTATACTTAACACCTTCTTTTCGAAAATCATTTCGAATTGTGCTAATATCGGCAACATTAATTCCGGTATAATCTGTAAGATAAACAGCAGAAGAATTTTGTATCATTTCCTTTACTTGGGAAACGATATCTGATTTTTCATTCTTATTCATTTTTTTCCCATAACAGATTATAAGTAATCGTATTGGTTAGAAGCATTTATTTTTTGAGTGCGTAAACTTTTTATTAACTAATGAACAACAACTTCATCTTTTACTATCTTAATCCCAGGTCCCATCGTGCTGGAAAGGAAAAGACTTTTAACATATTGGCCTTTTGAAGATGAAGGTTTCAATTTAACAATTGTATTTAAAAAAGCTCTTGTGTTTTCCGCAAGCTTATTAACTTCAAAATTTAATTTCCCTAAAGAAGTATGAACGATACCTGTCTTTTCTACACGGAATTCTATCTTTCCGGCTTTTACTTCTTTCACAGCCTTGGTTACATCCATCGTAACTGTACCACTTTTAGGATTGGGCATAAGTCCTTTAGGACCTAAAACTCTTCCAAGTTTACCAAGGTCACCCATAGTATCTGGCGTAGCTACAATAACATCAATATCAGCCCAGCCGCCTTTTATTTTTTCAAGATAATCTTCAAATCCGGCATAATCAGCGCCTGCATCTAAAGCTTCTTGAGCCTTGGAACCTTTCGCAACGACCAATACCCGTACTTGTTTTCCAGTACCATTCGGCAGAGAAACTGTTCCTCTAACCATTTGGTCTGCATGACGAGGATCAACGCCCAATCTAATTGCGCAATCTAAAGTTTCTACAAATTTTACTTTCGATTGATCTTTTAGAATTTTTATTGCTTCCTCGATTGTATATTCTTTTGATTTATCAAAAGCTTTACTAATTTCTTTATTTCTTTTAGAATTCTGCATCACTCTATTTCCTTTTAAACTTTTGTCTTTTACTTAAATTTACTTTTGGTTAATCTTCAACAGTTATGCCCATGCTTCTGGCGGTACCTGAAACCATACTCATAGCATGATCAATATCAAAAGCATTTAAGTCAGGCATTTTTAGTTGAGCAATTTCTTTAACCTGATTTTTGCTGACTTTAGCTACTTTATTTCGATGCGGCTCAGCAGAACCTTTTTCCACTTTAGCTGCTTTTTTTAATAACTCTGCGGCAGGTGGAGTTTTTGTAATAAAGGTAAAAGATTTATCTGAGAAAACAGTAATTACAACGGGAATTATCAATCCTTCTTTATCTGAAGTTCTTGCATTAAACTGTTTGCAAAACTCCATAATATTAACACCCTTTTGACCCAGCGCAGGTCCAACAGGCGGAGAAGGATTAGCTTTACCAGCTGGTATTTGTAATTTAATATATCCAGTTATTTTTTTAGCCATATGACTTTCCTATAGGTATAGATACTAAAAATTTATTTTTCTAACTCTGCTTGTACAAAATCAATTTCTACTGGAGTTTTTCTTCCAAAAATAGAAACCATAACTTTAATTTTCATTTTCTCTTCATTAACTTCTTGAATTGTACCCGTAAAATTATTGAAAGGACCATCAATAATTTTTACTAAATCACCATTTCGAAAAATTGTTTCCATTCGCTCAGTAGTTTCATCTTGTGTAATACGGCCAACAATTCTTTTTACTTCTTCAGGTTGAAGCGGATTAGGATTATTTTTTGTTCCTAAAAATCCCATTACAGATGGTGTATTTAGTATAAAATCTTTCACTTGATTATCTAAATCAGCATGAATCAAAATATAGCCGGGGAAGAAGTTTTTAGTTTTGCTTTTTTTCTTTCCATCTTTTACTTCGAATACTTTTTCAGTTGGGACAAGAACATCTTCAATTTTAGCTTTTAATCTGTCATTATCAGATAGTTCGGCATCAATGAGATTTTTTACTTTGCTCTCATGTCCAGAAAAAGTTCTAACTACATACCATTTTAATTCGGCTTCAACCATCAAGTTAAAATATTCCTTTAAATATTTGAGTTATTAACATATCTATTAGATAAGTAAATGCTGCTAACATCAAGCACGATGCAATAACAACGGTAGTAGATTCTTTTAATTCTTCTATTGTTGGCCAAGTAACTTTTCTCATTTCCTTAACCACATCATCAAAAAAAGCAATAATTTTTTCTTTCATTTATTTCTCTTCGATTTTTTAGTCTGCACGTCAGGAGGGACTCGAACCCCCAACCTGCGGTTTTGGAGACCGCTGCTCTAGCCAATTGAGCTACTGACGTAGCTAAAATCTATTTAGTTTCCTTATGGATAGTATGCTTTTTATCCCAACGGCAATATTTTTTAAATTCTACACGATTAGGATGAAGCCTTTTATTCTTTGTTGTAGTGTAATTTCTTCTTTTACACTCAGTACATTCTAAAGTTATTATTTCTCTCATAATATTTTTAACCTAAAGATTTTTTCGAGCTGACGACCGGGATTGAACCGGTGACCTCATCCTTACCAAGGATGTGCTCTACCAACTGAGCTACGTCAGCAAAATAATTTTTGCTTGAGCGGGAGACGGGACTCGAACCCGCGACCAACAGCTTGGAAGGCTGTGACTCTAGCCAACTGAGTTACTCCCGCTTATTTAATATAACTCAACCTTACTTGGTTGACAATCTTTCAATATTTAATTAGAACACTTTTAAATAATTATTATTTTGAATTAACCATTTCAGATATTCATTAGAAATGATTTATTCTCAATTTGTATTTTTGTTAATTTTATTCCAGTATACCGATGAAACAATTCTATAATGCCCCTTTATTTCAATCACATCAACATTATTTTTAAGAACTATCATCAATTAAATTATTTTCAAAAGACATAAAAAAATAAGGGAACCAAAAACAAATTTTATATTTATCATTCCCTTATAAAAGTCCATAACAAAATTTAAGCTGTGGGCGGCGAGGGATTCGAACCCCCAAAGGCGTCAGCCAACGGATTTACAGTCCGCCCCGGCTCTCCAACTCCGGCGTCCGCCCGGTTTTATAAACGAGCAACAAATATATTTTTATTCCAATAAAAATGCAAATTAAAAATATGAGGATTTTTTAAAATAATTTAGAATATCCTTAATATTTTTGGACTGTCAATCTAGCATTTTCTCTTATCTATATAGAAAATTTAATTTTGACGAAGTAATAATGCAGACATTTGATTTATTCATCAAAAATAGTGAATGCTTTTGTAAATTGAATAATTAAAATAATTATATTTATGAGTTCACTCTAAAAAGGTCAAAATAGTTTCACAAAAAATTTTTAAGTGAGTAAGATTTTAAATAAATTCCTGAAAAGAAATTTACTCATTGGTTATTGAAAAAATGTTCAGAAAAAACACAAAA
>JAMCWE010000100.1:21650-22499 GCA_023475265.1 Bacteroidota bacterium | reverse complement strand
CAGATGTGGTGCCAGAGATGAAATTCTTTAAGGCAACCAAGAAGGCGGCATTTGTAGATGACGATGTAGTAAAGGGAGTAAGATACTTTTACAGAGTAAGAGCCACAAACACAGCCGGTGCAGGCCCTGGAGCGAAGCTGTTAGCAGGGTGCAGTGAAGTAATTAAGAATAAAGAAGAATAATGTAAAATTATTTAGGACACAGATATAATATCGGAAACAAACCTCAAGTGATTTTAAAAACCTTGAGGTTTGAGATAATGAAGAAAATTACTTTAAAGAAAAAATTGAAATCACTTTATGAAAAAATTTAAAATTTTTGTGTTTGCATTGATTTGTTCAAGTTCATTAATATTTGGACAAACTCAATTCAGGAAAAATAATTTCTCAACTCCGCAAAAAGAAAATATTGCCATTACTACACGATACAAAAAAACGGAAGATATTTATTATTCTGTACATTCTAATAAAATAAAATATAACTTACCCTTAACCTCAATATCAAATACAGACAATTTGTTTCGATCAGATTCAACAAAAAATGCATCATTGTGCGATAACTTTTTCTTCTATTCAACAATAGGCTTATACGAAATTTCTAGCATTGGATTAGGATACAATATAAATGAAAATTGGGGAATAGCTTTAAAGGCAAATTTCTTTTTATTAAGAAGCAGATTTCTTTTTAATGGTGCTGCAGGTGTTGGAATCAAAATTCATAGAAGAATCTTCAAAGACAAAAAATTTCGTTTATTTGATACTATTAATTTAGAGGCAAGTATTGGCTCGAATAATTTTAAGAGAGATATTACAAAATGCAAAGAAGTTCAATTGGATTTAGCTTCAGAAA
>JAMCWE010000100.1:0-21640 GCA_023475265.1 Bacteroidota bacterium | reverse complement strand
TGTATCCTAATCCAATGCTAGAAATTTCGTATAAGCCTATTGTTGAATAGAAGAAAAAGTTATCGCACAATGATGCATTTTTTGTTGAATCTGATCGAAACAAATTGTCTGTATTTGATACTATTAATTTAGAGGCAAGTATTGGCTCGAATAATTTTAAGAGAGATATTACAAAATGCAAAGAAGTTCAATTGGATTTAGCTTCAGAAAGCGACGGATATAATGGCCTAAATTTTTATTACAGTGCAGGGATAGGTTATTCTTTTGAAAATAGAAGCGGCACTTTATTAATGCCATCTATAAAATTGGGACTAATTTATATTTTTTAAAGGAGACTAACGTGAAAAAAATATTTTTTTTAATTTTTATTATAGTAACAAATAGTTTTCCACATAAACAACACGTACATCGTTATTTAGCTATTGAGGGGTATAATTTATTGAAAAATTATATAGGTACTGATATACCCCACATGAATCAACATGTCGATATATCAGGGGACATTCTCCCTCCTTGGACAAGCGGAATGATTGCGTCAGGAGCCTATCGTGAAGATGAAGAGGATGTTGTTTATGGTTATTCTAAAATGAATCCTCCAGAAAATGAATGTAGTGGAATATATGATCTTATTGCATATTTCAGAGAGTTTACTCTGGATCCTCTTGTAAGCAATATCCATTTGGGAGATGCAGACAATTGTGAAGGTTCAAACCTTGAAAATTTGTTATTAATCTACAACCCAATATTTCTATCTTCATGTAATGTAGATTCAGTTTCAAATAAAACTATTGAAAGACCAGACACTAATATTAGAGCCAATTATATTTATATGACTCTAGGAATCATTGAGCCCATAGCTTTAGGTTTTGGATTTCAAATTAATTCAGATTGGTCATTAGGTATAAAATTATGCGGATATTTTCTATACTATGGAACATATACACTTAACTCGGGTCTAGGGATTGGAATAAGAATTTCTAAGAAAATAAAGTGGGGTTTCATAAATAATATTAATTCTGAATTAACTATGTTGAATAGGATTTCTGATTCAAGGAGTTCGGAAATTTTCATAAAAGGGGCATCATTAGACATAAATATTGGCAACGAAAATATCTCTTCAAAAGGTTTACATTTTATTTGGTCTGTCGGCGTTGTTGGTAGTTTCGCTAATAGGATTCCACCATTATTTTCGCCCAATTTAAAGATTGGCTTTAATATAAACATATAGCTAAAAAGGAGTAAAAAATGCGAAAGTATTTCTTAATTGTAGTAGTATTAATAATATCAACCAATGTTACTTTCTCTCATAGACAGCATGTCCATCAAAGAATAGATGTTGAAGGATATAACCTTCTGAAAAAATGGATGGCTAATGCCGAAATACCATATATGAAAGATCATATTGGTGGTTTAACCACCGATTATAATGGAGATCGCCCATGGCAGAAGGGATACATAACTACTGGTGCCTGGAGGGAAGATGTTGAGGATGTTGTTTATAAAATATCAAGCGAAAATCCCCCGACTATTTCTGGTGCCGTGTTGGGTTTCGTAACTGCCGTGGGTGATGCTCTTGGGGGAAGTGAAAATAACGATGGTTTTGTAAGCTCGACACATTTCTGGGATGCGGATAATGGTGATAATGTTGCAACCGATATGTGCGGTGCAATTGATTTTTTAACTTTCCCAACTACTTTTCAATTTACAATTCCGAATGCCTATCAAAAGTTAATGATGTATGCATATCCGAATCAAGTATGGACATTAAACTATCAAAATGGATATACTCGAACTATTAGTGATTTCCAATTACCCAATGGTAACATCGTTACTTTTGATTGGTATGCTACATTGGGTTTAACATACGCTAATCTAATAGACCTTTATAAAACTGGAAGAGCATGGATAGTTGGCTATTATAATTTGAACGGTCAATGGATAACAAGTAATTTAGATTCAAGACTTCCTTGTGAGGTAGTATTGAGTCAGAGTTGGCGGGATATTTTTGTATGGGAAATTTTAGGAAGAATGAGTCATCTTATTCAAGATGTCGGCTCTCCAGCCCATGCAAATGTGGACCCGCATTCTGACACAGACCAATATTTGAGGCATGACAATTTTGAAGAATATTTTGGAGATATTATTTGGACAGCGGATATGGTATATAGCCAGAATCCAGTTATGTTAAATCCATATGTTTCTTCAAATCCATTGCACTTTTTAATGTATACAACCCAACAACAAGCAAATCATTTTGCGTCTAATGGACCTCACATGAATCAAAACAACAATATATTCGGAGGAAATTATTTACCAGAGGAAGTGAGTTATTTAAATAGCTTAAATATTTCAAACTATGGAGAACCAACAACAATGAAGGAAAGCATTCCGGAATCGGAAATATTAAATGAAAGAGACAAGTTAATGCCGCAAATAATTCGAGCAACTGCTGGTCTATTATATTGGTTTGCAAAGGAAGCAGATATATTGCCCAAACCACTTACTGCAGTAAATGTTTCTGGAGATACGGAATTATATGCCGAGATGACAGGACATTGGTACACAACATTAACAAATGGTATAGCTCCATTTAATTATAGCTGGGAGATGAAATTTGTTGGCAATGAGTTATTGGCTTCACAGCAAGTCCAGTCTTCCAGCATTATAAAACCTTATCTTCCTCCAAGTAATTATTGGATACCAACCGGAACAAATTCACCATACTATTCAACTACTCAAAATCCGAATGACCTTAGAGACTTTTATTTAAGGTGTACTGTTACCGACAATACAAACACAACAAAAATTTCTAATGAATTTTATGTAATAGTAAGCTCCGATCCACCGCCGTTAGGGAAAGAGATTGCTATGAATAATAAAGTACAATCTAAGTTAATGGAAGAAAAAGAAATTAAAGATAATTCATTGGGGAATTATCCAAACCCATTCAATCCAACGACAGTAATAAAATATTCATTAAAAGAAAAAGATAAAATAACTTTAATAGTTTATGATATGATCGGCAAAGAAGTAGCAAGGCTTGTAGATGGAATTCAAACTGAAGGAGAACATTCAGTGAGTTTTGATGGAAGCAGCTTGCCAGCGGTATGTATATCTACCAATTAAAGGGAACAAACTTTATTCTGAACAAAAAAATGTTATTGGTCAAATAAATTTCTAGATAACCGTTTTCTCAAAGAGTTCGGTTACATAAATTTATTGCTGCACCTTAGGCAAATTTATTATTGCTGCTGTAAGAAAAATTAAATTTGCCGACCACGCCGTAAGCAGCGGGCTTAAAGCGCCGTTCTTACCGAATGCCAAACTTATCTGCATGAACACGAGGTAAATAAAAGTTACTAAAATATTCACTCCAACCTGCACAGCAAGTCCACCTCTTCTTTTATTTGCTGAAATGGGCAACCCGAAAAATACAACTATCAAGCTTGCCATGGGAAAGGAAAACCTGGAGTAATATTCAATCAAAGTGCTTGTCGGATCGTTGCCGGCTCGCTTTTGGGATTCTTCCAATTTTTTTAGTTCGCTCAAATTCATGTCTTCAGGTCTTTGCTGTTTGGAGGATAAATCTTCCGGCTTAAAATTTAGATAATTTATTTTTAAGGAAGTGAAGTATGAAGCTGTTTGATTATTATTAAAGAAGGTTCTTTGAATTCCATTATTAGCAATCCATATATGTGCAACGGTATCATAAACCATGCTTGCGGCGTCAATCCTGGAAATCATTTTTGTCGGATCATTCTTATCAAATTCTTCAATGCTTACTCTTACAGCCTGGTTTCGTGAATTATCGAAAAAAGAAATGCTGACGATTCTAGTCTTTGAATCCTGAAAAAAAATATTGCTTCCCATAAAATAATTTCCGCTGTTCAAATACTTCATTTCAATTTTTTCTTTAGTTTGATTTGCCAAAGGAACAACATAACCGGCAAAGTATATTGAAAACAAGCTGATGAAAAAAGCAGTGATTAGGAACGGCGTCATAAATCTGTACAAGCTTACGCCGCTAGCTTTGATTGCAGTTAGCTCGCTTAGGTTTGCGGCTTTTCCAGCGGTAAATAAAGCAGCAAAGAGAACAGCAACCGGCGTCATCAACTTTATTATGTCCGGGCTAAAGACAACATAATAATGTAAGATAATATTAGCGGGAACATTCTGATCTAGAAAGCTGCCGATATTATCAACCATATTTATGATAACAAATATCAGCGTGAAGGAAATAATTCCGAAAAAAATTGTTTGAAGAAATTGTTTGATTAAATATCTATCCAGAATTTTCATTTATTCTTCTTTTGTTTCTTCTTGAAAAGCACGCCATTGCTTAGGTATGAATTTTTTGAGAAAGTTGAAATTGAGGATGATACTTTCCTGAACGGTCTTTGTTGTTAATAAAATTCCTGCAATGCTTAACAAAATATTTGCAGACCACATTCCCCAAAAAGGAGTTATTAAATTTCTATCGGCAAATTTTTCACCGCCGATTAAAAATGCCCAGTAGATAACAAAGAAAAGCAAGCTGATGCTAGCGGCAACTCCGAAGCCTCCTTTCCTTACCATTACACCAAGCGGTGCGCCGATCAAAATGAAAACTATGCAGGCAACCGGCAGCGCATATTTTTTATGAACTTCAACCATGTAAGAATTCACCTGGTCTTGAACAGACTCTTCCATTCTGCAGCTTGAAAGGATGATGTTCTTTGCTGTTCTAATTTTATCTAAAACTCTGGAGTATACAAGATCGGGTCTGTTTATTTTTACCTGTGGGATTGAGTTAAACGGATTTACACTATCGGCAAGCAAATATTTTTTAGATTCTCTCCCAAGATTTTTCAATGAAGCATTTCTAATTATATCCAGACTATCGACAACGGAAAGCATAGCTTGAGTGCTTAGCTCTCTATCCCCGCGCGGGCCGCCCGGTGTTGACTGCTGAAAAGAGAATTGATCGGCATTCATCGCAATACGATGTTTCTTGAATATCAATTTTCTATAAAGATCTGATTGAGAAGTGTTTGATTCATGAATCTCGCCATTCCAAAGGTCCATTATTAATTTTGTCTGGTCTTTTGAAAAATAAATTTTGCCTTTTTGAGCGGTAATAATATTTAAGATTGATGGATCGGTGTAATCATAAATTACTACATCTTCCAACATATTTGAATTTTTATCAATACCTTTTACAAGAATTGCATAGTTAGAAACTTCCTGGGAGAAAACTCCTGGTTCAAGCGAAAGTGTCGGCTTCTGGCGGGAAATATCTTCCATCAAAAGCTTAGCGTGGTGGTTAGCATCCGGCAAAACATCATCATTAAAAAGAAAAAGAAGATAACCAACAACAATGCTTGCAAGAAACGGAGCCAGCATCAATCGATATAAGCTTGCACCGGATGATTTCATTACTGTGATTTCATTATTCTGCGACATGTTTCCAAAAGCCATCAAAGTTGCAACCAGCGTTGCCATCGGAACAACAAGCACTACCATCCAGGCTAAATTGAAAGTTATCAACTTAGTGATAATCCATGCGTCCAATCCCTTACCTACAAGCCTATCCGCAAACTTCATCAAAAATTGAAGAAGGAAAATGCAAATCAAAGTAACTATCGAAAAGATGAAAGGGACGACGTGATTTCTGAGTATATATAAAGATAAAATCATGTGGTCAATATATGAAAGCCGTAAAAGTTTAACAAGCTTAATAGATGGTTTGATATTGGAAAAAAGCTGAAACTTTTCGGTAGAACTATGCATGAATATTATAAGAAAATATTTTTATATGAATTTGTTCTTAATTAAAAATCTTTTTCTTAAGTTACACATGCTTAATTAACAGTTCCTAATTTTTTTGAAATATAACTGAAAGTAAATGCCGGCAATAAATTTTTTACCTTCTCAGAAAGTCAATGCAACTTCAACTAAAGTTTGTTATCAAAACTAACTTTACTTTAATAACGAGAAATTATACAGGAGATCAGCTTTGCAAGAAATTATCGATTACATTCAGAATAACCAGGATGCTTACATTTCCGAACTAAAAGATTTTTTACGGATACCAAGCATCAGTACGCTTTCGGAAAATAAAGATGATATAAATCGCTGCGCAGAATTTGTAGCATCTAAATTAAGAAACGCCGGAATGAGCAGAGTAGAAATATTTAAGACTGAAGGACATCCTTTGGTGTATGGTGAATGGCTCGGAGCCCCGGGTAAACCAACTGTATTAATCTATGGCCATTACGATGTTCAACCGGTTGATCCAATTGAACTGTGGGATAACCAGCCCTTTGAACCGGTAATTAAAGACGGAAAAATATTTGCCCGTGGTGCTACCGATGATAAAGGACAAGTGTTTATGCATATTAAAAGTGTTGAGGCATTTTTTAAAATTGAAGGCAGTCTTCCGTTAAATGTAAAATATATTATTGAGGGCGAAGAGGAAATCGGCAGTGAGAGTTTAGAAACTTTTATTAATAATAATCAGGAACTTCTTAAATGCGATGCAGTATTGGTTTCCGATACAGCTTTATTTGATGAAGGCATTCCAACAATTACATACGGACTGCGCGGGCTTTCTTACATGGAAGTGGAAGTGACCGGACCAAGAAGAGATTTACATTCGGGTACTTTCGGCGGCGCTGTCGGTAATCCTATTAATATATTAGCAGAAATTATTTCAAAACTTCATGATAAAAATGGAAGAATAACAATACCTCATTTTTATGATGATGTTTTAAAGCTGACAGCAAAAGAAAGAACTAATTTTAAGAAACTTAAATTTTCAGAAAAGAAATTTGCTGCTGAAGCCGGAGTAAAACAGCTTCAAGGCGAAAAAGGTTTTACTACTCTGGAAAGAATTTGGGCTCGGCCTACTTTGGATTGCAACGGTATTATCGGCGGATTTACAGGTAAAGGCGCAAAGACTGTAATTGCTACAACAGCCACAGCTAAAATTAGCATGCGACTTGTTCCCAATCAGGATCCAAATAAGATTGCCAAATTTTTTACAAAACATATAAAACAAATTGCACCTAAATCAGTTAAAGTCGAAGTAAGAAATTTGCATGGTGCATATCCGGTATTAACGCATTTGGATAACCCGGCGACAGTAGCTGCTGTTACATCAATGGAAAAAGCATTCGGGAAAAAAATTGTTTATATGAAAGACGGCGGTTCAGTTCCAATTGTAACTGTGTTTACGAAAAAACTTAATGCACCTGTCGTGCTGATGGGCTTAGGTCTGAATAGTGAGAATTTGCATTCCCCGAATGAACATTTTAATTTGAATCATTTCAGATTAGGAATAATGAGCTCGGCTTATTTTCTGAAGGAATTTTCAAAATAATAGTGTGTTTTATTCTTAGATTGATAAGTAAATTTTAAGATTAAAGATTTATTCAATCAAAATAAATTTACAGATAAGCGGAATTTTAAGGTTGTGTCCTAGAAAGAAGAATTAACAATCTTTATTTTACGGCATAGTAATTGAGTTTCTACATTTATTATATTTCATATTATTTCTAAATAATCTTTTGTCTTTTTAAAATGAAGCATGCAGCTCCATTCTTTTTGTTTATTTTTTTTGCGGTATTATTTTATTCCTGTGGAAAAAATAAAACTGAGGAAACTGTTCAATCGCCAGGACAAGAAGTAGCATATTCACCGAATAAAGATGCTGAAATCCAACAGTACAATTTAAAGGTAAAAGAAGAACAAGCCGGCAATCGAAACCCTTACGATACACTTGCATTAATTTCTTACGTTCTGAGTAACTATCCTCCAGGAGCATATTTAGTAAATTTTGATAAGACACTTACCTTTAATGTTCCCAAGCCGGCCGTTATTTATTTAAACCAAAGCGATGGAGTATATATCTTAGCGGCTATTGCTAGATCTAAGCCGGGTGAAAGATTAATCGAACCGAAAAATGTTGTCGGATATGATCAAAGCTTTATAAATCTTGACAGCACTAAGCTCGGTACAGCGTTTTTTTATTTAACATTGTTTAAAGGTGAAAACGATTCATTCACTAAGATATGGGAAGTTCCAATTCCTGATCACGGCGGATTTAATAATATGGTAATGGATAGATGGGCTTACAACGGAACACTTTATTGTAAAGTTGATTTTCATTATGCCAGAGGAATTGGACATATTGATTATAATTATTTCTTTATCAATGGGCTCACACAATTACCTCATCTTCTGATGACATATAAAGGAATAGATTTCCAGAGAACCATTGCCAATGTTAATAATGATAAATATCCTGACTATTATGAATATCTATATTATGATTTACCGGATAGAATTTATGCTAAAGATTCGATAGCATTTTTTTGGGATGTAAAAGACAGCGTCTATGTGAATACTAGAAATCATCGACAAACTCGCCCTTATTAATTTTTTTCTTATCTTTGTTTAATTATTTAAGATTCGTTTCATACTTTAGATAATATTTTCATTGTATATATTCGAAACAATTTCAAACCGATCAGGAAATTTGAATTGTTACCTTCAAAAGCATTTTATATTTTTGAACGCGATTATCAAAATTAAATTTTAGCTAAGAAACTAAGGAGAAGAATGATAGATATTGATACTAAAACAAATCCTCTTATACAGTATTATGAAAATTTAGGTTTTAAATCAGAAATATTTGAGAATAAAAAAATATTTAAAGTGTTCAGCTCGGCTGCCGAAGAGATTAATTCCTTATATAATGGAGTTGGATTACGAAATATTTCCAACCTGGGAATTCTAGAACTTTCCGGAAAGGATGTGTTAGATTATCTTCATAGAATTTCTACAAATTCTTTGAAGAACATAAGTAAAGAATCCGTTGAGCAAACAATTTTTACTTCAGAAAAAGGGAAGATAATTGACATAGCAACAATTATGAATTTCGAAGATCATCAATTGTTAATTTGCAGCGAAGCTCATAAGAACAGAGTGAAAAGCTGGATTGAAAAATATATTATAATGGATGATGTAAAAGTAAATGATCCAAACGGTAATTACGCATTGTTAGAAGTGCTAGGACCGCAATCAGATTCATTCATGACGCTTGTTTGCGGAAATGTTATAAATGAAATTGAACTAAATAAGTTTAAGTCTGTCCGCTCGGAAGGTATAATGTTTTTCCTTTCAAAGCTGCGAAGCAGTAACGGACATTTTAAATTTTGGCTTTTAACTGATCCTGAAAATGCTGTTAAGCTTGTTGACTATATGAGAAACAATAAAGGAATTTTTGATTTCAATTTAATTGGTGAAGATGCTTTTAATTCATTCAGGATTTCTCAAGGTATTCCAGTAGCTCCCAATGAATTAAATGATCAATACAATCCTCATGAAGCAAATGCTATCGGCTTGGTTAATTTTACAAAAGGCTGTTACATCGGACAGGAAGTTATTGCCAGATTGGAAACGTACGACAAAGTTCAAAAATATCTTAAAGGAATTTCTTTTAATGAACCGATAGATGAAACCGGGGAATACAATTTGTTTGATGAAGAAAAAAATGAAGCCGGTAAAGTTACTTCAGTAGCGTATTCTTACAAGTGCGGAAAACATATTGGCCTGGCTTATCTTAGAAAAACATATTTACAGGAAGGAACTTCTTTGATTGCTAGAAACGGAAACGGCAAAGATATTCCGGTTACAGTAAAAAATATTCCTTTTAGAAAATGACAAAGATTTATACAAAAACCGGAGATAAAGGCGACACTGGTTTATTCGGCGGTCCGAGAGTGCCGAAGTATTCTCTAAGAATTGAAGCTTATGGAACTGTTGATGAATTGAATGCTTTTATTGGATTAGCTGTAACAGAAATTAAAGACAAAGAACTAAAAATTCTTCTTGAAAAAATTCAGAATGAATTATTTATAGTTTGCTCAAATCTGGCAACACCTGATTTAGATAAAAATGATAAATTAAATATTCCGGCAGTTGATGAAAAATTTATTTTAGATTTGGAAAAATCAATTGATTACTTTGAGGAAAAACTTGAGCCGCTGAAGAATTTCATTTTACCGGGTGGTTCAAAAGGTTCTGCTTTTCTTCATGTCTGCAGAACAGTTTGCAGACGAGCTGAAAGGAGAGTGGTTGAATTATCCAGTAAAGAAAAGATTAATGAGAATATAATTATTTTGCTTAACAGGCTTTCGGATCTATTTTTTGTTCTTTCAAGGTATGAAAATTATTTATCCGGGATACCTGATATAAAATGGAACATCAAACAATAATTTGATGTATAATATTTTGTTCTTTCAAAACATGAATTTGTATTTTAATTTCTTTTAAAACTCCGGGGGTGAATTTTGGTTTCGACGGGGTTAAAGGAACTTAGGACTGCACATCGTGTTCCCCGAATACACGTAAAAGAATTGGGAATAAAACATAACTGGCGAATCTAATTACGCCCTAGCTGCTTAATAAACAAGCAGCCGTTCGTTGATTCTTCTTATACTGGGTTTCAATTGAACGTCGTTTAGGTATAATAGCCAAGTCTATCGCTCTTATAGATAAGGTGAAATTTTCAATGAGCAGGTTTAAAGCGATCCTTGTCTGTTTGGTAACTTTAAGCTAAAACAAAAATAGACTATGTGTGTAGACGTTCTTTGTGTCTTAACTTCGGACGCGGGTTCGACTCCCGCCACCTCCACCAGGCTTCGTTTTGAGCGAAGCGACAAAACAAAGCCTGCAGCGGCGAAACGAAGTGAAGCCGTGCTATTATTATTATTGTGTTATTTTAACATTCGCTCAAAACTACGCTCCGGCTCGCCAAATAAAATTTGGAAAAGAAAAGAGGAAAAATGTTCTATTATGTTTACATACTCCAAAGCACAACCAATCCAGGTAAATATTATACCGGATTTACGGAAGATTTAAGCAGCAGGTTGAGCAAACATAATGAAGGAGGTTCGACGTTTACTGCAAAAGATAAACCTTGGAAAATAAAAAATGCTTTCGCATTTGATGATAAAGAAAAGGCTCTTGAATTTGAAAGATATTTAAAAAGTCACTCTGGACGAGCATTCGCACAAAAACATTTCTGAAAAAATTAGTTTAGTAATGGTTTTAAGCAAACCGATAAAACGAAGCCCGCAGCGGCAGCGAAGTATTTATAAATCTAAAATAGATAATTAACCAATTAACAGTTTTTTAGAGCCAAATCGAGAGGAAAAATATTGTTCGATATATCCAGCATATATCCTAAAAAGGGAAATTATAAATTTGATTTTGACTATTATCTAAACCATCACATGCCGCGCTCCATTGAATTACTTTCCCGCGGAAAAGGATTCCAAGGTGTTTCTGTAGAACGAGGTGTAGAAATGAATCTTTCTCCCCTATAATTATGTGTTTGAGCTACATCATGCATATTTGCTATCATTATTCTAAATAAATATTTTTGCCGTTGTTTGAATATTATAAGTTCTAATATGAATAAGACTAATTCAATTGAAGATTTAAGCAGAAGATTAGTTAAATTTAAAAAAAATATTTCTCCGCTTATTTTCCATAACAAAAAAGCCAATGAGCTTGGGCATTTTAACGTTTACTCGCGGGCTAATTTTTGCACCAGATTGACACCATATAATAGACGCGACTATTACAAGATATCATTGATAATCGGAACGGGCGTTTTGAATTATGCAGACAAAGTTATAGAAATAAATAAGAATGCTCTTGTGTTTTCAAATCCTATTATTCCTTATTCCTGGGAAGCAATTTCGGAAAAGCAGGAAGGTTATTTTTGTCTATTCACGGGAGACTTTATCAATAGTAATGACAAAGCTTCAAAGTTAAAGGACTCTCCGCTTTTTAAAATCGGCGGCGACCCGGTATTTTTTCTTAATGATGAGCAAACACAATACCTAAGCGAAATATATATTAAAATGCTTGATGAAATGAAGTCCGATTACATTTATAAATATGATGTAATGAAAAATTATCTTCATATTCTGATTCACCAAGCTTTAAAACTAAAACCTGCCGACTCATACTACAACCATTCAAATGCATCTTCAAGAATAACCTCTCTTTTTATTGAACTGCTGGAAAGACAATTTCCAATTGATTCGATTGAAAATTCGTTGAGATTTAAAACTGCAAAAGATTTCGCAAATTCGATGTCGATTCATGTTAATCATTTAAACCGTGCAGTAAAAGAAACAACAGGAAAATCAACAACGCAGCACATTGCAGAAAGAATCGTTAAAGAAGCCAAGGCGCTTTTAGTTCATTCAGACTGGAATATTTCAGAAATAGCATACAGTCTTGGATTTGAATATCCCACCTACTTTAATAATTTTTTTAAGAAGCACACCAATTTGTCTCCCAAATCACTCAGACATTGATTGTTTGAAATTTATAATTTTCTGTTTGAATTTTATTACTAACAAAGTCCAGCTTGAAATTAATTTTACACATCAAGTTTATGAAATTAAAACAATGAGGTATGTTATGAAGTTCAGAAAATTTGGGAACACCGGAGAAAGCTTGTCTGCTGTAGGATTAGGTTGTACGGGAATGAGCTTCGCATACGGACCTACAAATGATGATGAGTCAATTAAAATTTTAAATCGCTCATTGGAATTAGGAATTAATTTCTGGGATACCGCCGATATGTACGGCAACGGGCATAACGAAGAATTAATTTCAAAAGTATTAATTGCAGGCGGAACTTCCGGCATTGGATATGCAGCTGCAAAATTATTATCCTTAAAAAACTGTTCGGTAACTGTTCTTGGCAGAAATAAAGATAAACTGAAAGAAGCTTTATGGGAATTGGGAGGCAACGTTAAAGGCATAGCCGTTGATGTTTGCAATGCCGATTTGTTAAAAGAAACATTATCTAAAATCGGGCAGATAGATCATCTTGTCATCGCTGTAAGCGGCGCTAAAGGCGCCGGCTTATTTTGTGATCTTGATTTAAAATTATTACGAGAAGGGTTTGAACAAAAGTTTTTCCCGCAATTACAAACAGCTCAGCTTGCATTGAATTATTTAAATAAGAATGGCAGTATTACTTTTATCACTGCCGGAAGTTCACATTCAAAATTAATTGGAACTTCAGGATTAGGAGCTATAAATGGGGGACTTGAAATTATGGTTCCAATCTTAGCAAAAGAATTAAAGCCGGTAAGAGTGAATGCTGTTTCACCCGGTGTTATAAATACTCCCTGGTGGGATTTTTTATCTCCCGCTAAAAAGGAAGAGACATTTAAGCAATATGCTGAAGCTATTCCGGTTGGTCGTATTGGTGAACCTGAAGACGTTGCAACTATAGTAGAGACTTTAATAAAAAATAGTTACATCACGGGACAGGTGATTGCTGTTGACGGCGGATTGAGCTTAGGCAAATAGGAAATAAAATATTATTCAACAAAGGTTAAGTCGCAATTATTCTTCTATGGAAAGCAAAAACTAATAAATATAAATACAATTGGTAAAGTTTGATTCGGAGGAAGATTTTAAACTATTTATGAATGATGAAGAAAGGAAGAAATTTCTTCATTTAAAAGAAAAGTCCATAAAATCGATATTGTTAATCGAAGGCAGTGAATTATGACCAATAACAAATGTAGTTAAGTATCTGATCTTTAAAATTTAATAGAGGATTAATCATGAAACCTATTAATGAACAAACTATCTTGATCACAGGAGCCACTGACGGAATTGGTAAACTAACTGCTCTGAAGCTTGCAAAACAGAATGCACATGTTTTAGTTCATGGAAGGAATACAGAAAAAATAAATAAAATTGTTGAAGAATTAAAAACAAATTCTGATAATCAAAAGATTGAAGGATTAACTGCGGATTTATCTTCATTTGATGAAGTTCGAAAATTAGCTGATGAAGTGAATGGAAAGTTTTCTGAAATTGATGTACTGATAAATAATGCAGGTGTAGGATTTGCAGACGCTAGATACAGTAAAGACGGTTATGATCTTCGATTTGCAGTTAATTATCTTGCGCCATTTTTGTTTACCCAGTTATTATTGCCTTCACTAAAAAATGCTGCGCCTTCAAGAGTTGTAAATGTTAGTTCTGCAGGGCAGTATCCGGTTGATTTTAACGATATAATGCTTGAAAAAAAGTTCGATGGTGTGCGTGCATATCGTCAGAGCAAACTTGCCTTAATCATGTTCACAATAGACATGGCTGAAAAACTTAAAGAAGAAAATATTACCGTGAATTGTTTGCATCCCGGTACCTTTTTAAATACCAATATGGTAAGGATTGCTGGAATAACTCCTATGGGAGAACCGGAAACCGGCGCTGACGCAGAAGTATTCCTTGCTGCTTCTCATGTTCTCGAAGGTGTTACCGGTAAATATTTCAATGTAAAAACTGAAGCGAAAGCAGATCCACAAGCATACGATAAGCAAGCACGAAAAAGATTGTGGGACATTAGTCTCGAGTTAACAAACTTGAAATAATTTATTCTTTGTTATTAATAAGGAAATTGAATATGACGACAGAACAAAATAAAGCAGTTGTTTTAAGATTTAATAAAGAAGTTATTGAAGAAAAAAATATCGGGATAATCGATGAATTATTTCTTCCTGCTTTTATTAATAGAACTGTGCGACTTGGGTTTTCTCCCGGACCTGATGGAATGATCGCCTTTCTTAAAATTCTATGGCAGGCTTTTAGTGAAATAAAGGTTGAGATTCATGACCAAGTTGCCGAAGGAGACAAAGTAACTACAAGAAAAACAATTCATGGAATTCACACGGGACAGTTTATGAATTTGCCTGCAAGCAATAAAAAAGTTGAAATAAAAATTATTGATATTGTTCGCTTGTCGGAAGGAAAATATGCAGAACATTGGAGTGTTATAGATATGCAAAGCGTAGAGAATTTTAAAAAATAATACTGATATTTTCAACAAAAGTAATTTGGAATATTTTTATCATACTCAGCTGCGTTAGCTTGCAAAACCTTTACTGAAATAATTCTAAGTGAAATAGTATTATACAATCAAAGATTTTTGCTTTCTAATTCAATTAAATATTTTTTTCTCCACAAACCGCCGCCGTATCCGGTAAGACTCCCATCTTTACCAATTACTCTGTGGCAAGGAATAATTATAGCAATTCTATTATCTCCATTTGCTTTTGCAACTGCACGAACGGCAGAAATATTCCCAACTCGTATTGCAAGTTCTTCATAAGAAATTGTTTCACCCGAAGAAATGTTAATTAAATTTTTCCATACCAATTTTTGAAAATCGGTTCCTGGAAATATTATCGGGATCGAAAAATTTTTAAGTGTTCCTTTAAAATAATTTTTAAGTTCTTCTGCTAATTGATCGATAAAACTGTTTGTCCCGGGGACAAAATTACAATTCAATCTTTTCATTAATGTCTTCAATTGTGTATTCAACATTCTTCTATCCATAAATTCCAACAAACAAATTCCTTCATTGGTGGCGCCCGCCAGCATTGGACCAAGCGGAGTAAGAATTCTATTTAAATAAACTATAGTTCGATTTCCGGATTTGCCTGCAGACATTCCTGTAATTTTTTTAATTGCGTCTCTAAAGCCGCTTAACGATTCGTAACCATGATCAAATGCTGTTTGAGTTATACCTTCTCCGTGCTTTAATCTTCCCAATGCTTCGCCTAATCTTAGCGATCTTACGTAAGCGTGAAAAGTCATGTTGTGATTTTTCTTAAACCATCTTCTTACTCTGTTGGGATCAAAATTTTTCTTTCTCAAATCGGAATCTTTCCATCTCGATAAATTGTTTACTTTTAGTTCTTCGAGTAAATCTTTCAACCAATTAGGCGTATTGCCAAGCGGCTGCATGGGTGAGCATCTTTTACATGGTCGGTATCCGGCAAGAAGCGCATCTTTTGTAGAAGGGAAGAACTCAATGTTTCTTAATTCCGGCTTCTTTGCCGAACACGATGGTCTGCAAAAAATGCCGGTCGTTTTTACACCGACATAAAAAATTCCCTCGTAAGTAATATCTTTTGTTACTAAAGCATTATACATTGTTCTTATTGAAGGTAAATTATTCATTTAATACTCCGATTTTTTTTTACCGCTAAAAATTGTAAATGAAGTGTAATCAATTCCACCGAAATATTAACACTAAATTTCTTTTAAGGAAATCGTCAAGCTCTAAATTCCGAGGATTTATTTCCGAACGGTTTCTATTGTAATTTATTTACGCAGTCAAATGAGCTTACTCACAACATCATTATATATTCTTGCAATTTCTATTTCACTGGTTTAATTTAATTCCGTTCAGTTTGATTCAACTCTTAACTTTTGCGGATAAGTAGTTTATATTTTTTCTTTATAAAAAAAGGCACTTATGAAAAGTTTAGTTACAGTCAAAGGTTCGGAATTATTGCTTCCACATTCCTTTCTAACTTCAAATCAAATCTCTGCAAACTCTAATCTAAAGTTTAAACTTTTGCAAATTTATTTTAATAGACTTGATTAGATTAGAATTATTTTTTCATTCACACAAATTTGAGGATTTTCCTATGACGAAATTCTATTCTTTAAAAAGGATAACTGTAATTATTTTATTAATCTCATTATTACTTCTTAGCTCAAACGAAATTGTTGAAGCTGAAACTGCTCAACCTGTTCGAGCGAAAAACGGAATGGTTGTTACTGCAAGCGACATCGCTTCTAAAATTGGTGTTGAGATTTTAAAGAAGGGAGGCAATGCAGTTGATGCAGCCGTAGCAGTGGGATTTGCACTGGCAGTAACTTATCCTTTTGCCGGTAACATCGGTGGCGGCGGCTTTATGGTTATTCATTTAAAAGACGGTACAAATACAGCAATAGATTATAGAGAGAAAGCGCCATTGTCCGCATCAAGAGATATGTATCTTGATAAGAATGGCAACTATATTTCTTCGATGAGTAAAGAAGGAGTTACTTCGGTTGGAGTTCCGGGCAGTGTGGCTGGCTTAATTTACGCGCTGAAAAAATACGGAACAATGCCGCTTAATGAAGTTATCCAACCAGCAATTAATTTAGCAGTAAAGGGATGGAGGCTTGATGATGCTTCAGTTAAATCATTGAATCAATTTGCAAATGATTTTAAAAAATATCCTGCCGCATATAAAATTTATGCTAATAATGGAAAGCCCTTTAAAGAAGGGGATCTATTCGTCCAAAAAGATTTGGGCTGGGCGCTAAATCAAATTAAAGAAAAAGGTGTGGAGGGATTTTATAAAGGTAAAGTAGCTTCACTTTTAATCAAAACTATGAAAGAATACGGCGGCTATATAACACAAGCTGATCTTGATAAATATAAGCCTGTAGAGAGAAAACCTATAATAGGTACTTATAGAGGTTATGAGATCGTATCAATGCCCCCATCAAGCTCCGGAGGAATAGCATTAGTTGAGCTTCTGAATATTCTGGAAAACTATAAGTTCAAGCCTGAGGATTGGGGAGGTAGCTATTACATTCATGCTTTAGTAGAAGCCATGAAATATGTTTATGCTGATAGAACTAATTATTTAGGTGATGAAGATTTCTATCCCGTACCTAAGAAAGGATTACTTTCTAAAGAATACGCAAAGTCTATTTTCGAAAAAATAACTGATAAAGCCACTCCGGCAGATGAAATAAAAAAAACTAATCCAATAAAGTATAATGAAAGCAATGAAACAACGCACTACTCAATTTACGATAAGCAAGGTAACGCAGTAAGTGTTACGACAACTTTAAACTCTGCTTATGGAAATAAAATGGTTGTTAACGGCGCAGGCTTTCTATTAAATAATGAAATGGATGATTTCAGCGCAAAGCCTGGCGTTCCTAATCAATTTGGATTACGCGGCAGCGAAGCAAATTCGATTCAACCTGAAAAAAGAATGCTTTCATCAATGACTCCGACAATCGTTTTGAAAAACAATAAACCTTATATCATCATCGGCTCGCCAGGAGGCTCTACAATTATTACTGTTGTGCTGCAGGTAATTATGAATTGCATCGATTTCAATATGAATATCCAGGAAGCTATAGACGCCCCGCGGATTCATGATCAATGGCTGCCGGATATGATTTACCATGAAAAGTTTGCAATAAATCCCGATACAAAAGAAAAGCTCATTAAGATGGGATACAAATTGTCAGATTTAAATAAAACTTTTCCAATAATCGGAAAGGCCGAAGGAATAATGATAGATAAAGACGGCATAATATACGGTGCTGCTGATCCGAGAGGCAGCGGAACAGCTGAAGGTTATTAAATTTTTTCACAAATAAACTAATGTCTGGCAATATCAACTTTTGACCGGACAAAAAATAAATTTATTTATGGAAGTATGAGCTAATGATGTTTTTTTCTTCTTCATAATAATATTTTTTTAATTGATGATTGAATACCGAAAAATCTGTAAAGCGTTTTCTGTTAATTAACTTCTAAAAATATTCATCAACCAATAAATATAAAGAGGTCTTCATGACTGATATATCTTTACTAAATTCTAATCGAAAAAATGCTGCGATATTTTTCTTTCTTTTGGTCTTTTCTTTTCTGCAAACGGAAACAACTGCACAGGAGAATGGTATAGTTAAAGGAGTTATTATTGATGCAGCTTCCGGAAGCGCATTGCCAGGTGCTTCGGTGTTGGTTATTGGTACTCAACTAGGTACTTCAACCAACGAAAACGGCAGCTATAAATTAACATTAGCTCCCGGCAAATATACTTTGCAAGCTAGTTACATCGGGTACAAATTTGTAACCATCAAAGTTACCGTTGAATCTGGTAAAACAATAGTACACAATTTTAATCTGGCGGCAGACTTAATTGGTACACAAGAAATAGTTATTGTCGGTACAAGAACAAAGGATAGAACAGTAGTTAATTCCCCGGTACCAATTGATGTAATAACTGCAAGAGATATAGAGAAAACCGGTGTTACAGATGTAACTCAATTATTAAAAATGCTGGTTCCATCTTATAATGCCCCCGAAAATACAATTACTGATGGTTCGGATCATGTACGTCCAGCGACCTTAAGGGGATTAGGACCCGATCAGGTTTTAGTTTTAATTAACGGAAAAAGATTGCATACAAGTGCACTGCTTCATTTAAATGGTTCTGTTGGCCGCGGTTCTACAGGTGCAGATCTTAATACTATCCCAACTTCTTCAATCGAAAGAATCGAAGTACTTAGAGATGGTGCCTCTGCCCAGTACGGTTCAGATGCTATTTCAGGTGTTATAAATATTATTCTTAAAGATAAAACCGGTTTAGATGCTTCCGCTTCTATTGGTGAATACGCTACTACTCAGCAACGTGGATATTTAGAATCTGAAGGAAACATTGCCGGGGAAAATTCTTCTACTTATTCATGGGACGGTCAGGTTAATAAAGTTAATATAACTGACGGGCTTTCAAAAGATGTTCATTTAGGATATGGTTTTAATGTAAACCAGGACGGCACGGTTTATATTTCTACTGAATATAGAAAAAATAATTATACCAACAGAGCGGGATTGGATCCACGCCAACAATACTTTACAATTAACGGTCAACCAGATCCTCGTGAAGCTTCATTTGATAGATTAAACCACCGGTACGGCGATGCAGATCTTGAAGACTTTTCCGGGTTCTTAAATAGTTCTATTCCTCTAAGCAGTGACACCAGGTTTTATGCTTTCGGCGGATATACTTATCGTTCAGGTTTATCCGGCGGTTTTTATAGAAGAGCTCTTGATGATAGAACTGTACGAGCAATTTATCCTGACGGGTATCTTCCTTATATTCAAACAAAAATTTATGATGGAACTTTTACTGCTGGCCTAAAAGGAATGATCGGCAGCTGGAATTATGACGCAAGTGAAACTTACGGAGGGAACACATTTAATTTTAATACAACAAATACTGTAAACGCATCTATGGGCACTGCAAGTCCCACGAGCTTTGATGACGGTGATTTGAAATTTCTTCAATCAACAACAAACCTGGATTTCTTAAAATTATTTGACATCGGTACGTCAGAACCATTGAGTGTTGCTGCCGGATTAGAATTCAGGTGGGAGAATTATCAAATAACGCCGGGTGAATATAGTTCTTATGCCGATGGCGGTGTTAAAATTCTCGATGGACCGGATTCAGGTAAAGCTGCTTCACCGGGCTCACAGGTATTCCCAGGCTTTTCTCCAACTGATGCTCAAAATCATAGTAGAACAAATTTTGGTATTTATGTCGATTTGGAAAATAACATCACTCATGCCTGGACTTTAGGAGTTGCAGGAAGATTTGAAAATTACAACGATTTTGGTTCTACAATAACAGGTAAAATAAATACGCGTTATGAGTTGTTTGACGGCATTGCATTAAGAGGTGCTATAAGCAATGGTTTCCGTGCACCATCGTTAGCCCAGGAATATTTTTCATCCATTGCAACTGTATTTATAAATGGAGTTCCTTATGAAGTAGGAACATTTCCCGTTTCTTCGCCTGTAGCCAAAGCTCTCGGTGCTAAAGATTTAACCGCTGAAAAATCTTTGAATTACAGTGCCGGTATAACTTATTCAAAAAATAATTTTGTAATTACTGTTGATGGTTATCAAATTGATGTAACAAACAGAATTGTTCTTACTGAAAATTTTACCGGCGGTAAGATTCCGGCATTCCTCGCATCTAAAGGAATTAATGCTAACGGGGGAAGGTTCTTTACCAACGCTCTGAATACCAGCACAAAAGGTGTTGATGTAACCGGGAAATACGGAATTCAATTAGCAAAAGAATCCATTTTAAGATTTATTGTCGCAATGAATTTTAACAAAACTGATATTACAAACCGGGGCGATATTAATACTCCAGCAGAATTGCAAGCGGTTACGAGTATTCCTCTTTACGGCCGGGTAGCGCAGGGTCAAATTGAAAGAGGTACACCGCTTAGCAGCTGGAATTTTTCTGCGGATTACAGCTACCATAGTTGGGATGGAGTTTTAAGTGTAATACGATACGGTCAGTTTACAACCTTCAGCAATAATTATCTTATGGACCAAACATTCAACCCCGTTTGGGTTACCAACTTAGAACTTTCTTATACTTTTTCAAACGGCTTAAATTTGGCTGTGGGATCAAATAATTTATTTGATGTCTATCCCGATAAGGCTTTAAAAGTTAACAGTTTTAATGGAATCTTTCCTTATTCAAGTTTCGCTCCATCAGGATTTAATGGCCGATTTATTTTTATGCAGGCAAGTATTTCCATGTAATTATTTTTACTACAATCCACCTTATCTTGCTTTGTGCAGGTTAAGGTGGATTAATTTTAGTTAGTAAATCACCTTACTCATTAAACCTTCGAGGTCACTGCTTTAGACCCGACTTGTCGCATAGGCGTCAACCTAATTTTTGGATTAATTGATTATAGTTTAATCTATCATCCCTTCGTTCATAGGTACAATAATAGAGTACTTGCTTGTTCAGTAATTTGTTTTTCATTTCAATATTACCAAAGTAATTAAGATAGATAATAAAATTTATATTATTTACTATGAACAACATTAGCTTTAACAAACTTATCCCTTGTGCATTTGACGCCCTTTGCTTTCGCAAATAATATTCGTAAAAATGTACTTGAAACAGTAATATGAAAACCAACAAACAATAAA
>JAMCWE010000169.1 GCA_023475265.1 Bacteroidota bacterium | reverse complement strand
CTTTCTCAACCATAGCAACGCTTGTTCGTATTCATTTAATAAGCATGCTCGATGTAATTGAGTTGTTGAGAAATGTCAAAAGAACATTTGCAAAACCAAAGACAAACAGTTTTGATTTATCCTTATTCGCGACTTGATTTTTGATTAGGGGGTCACTTTTGTACGTTGGAAGTATTATGGCGATTTTGAATTATAATTGGCATTTTCGATTACTAATAGGTCAACTTTTTGTTTTAGTCGGTTGATAGTGATTTAATTTATAATTCAAAAAAAGTCCGATAAAAGGATTGATCGAATTACCGTTATAATATTCTTCTGGATTAAAATATAAACTAGGTTTTGTATCTGTTGCTTTTACACTGCCACTACTTATTCCTACTTTTATCCCATAATTGAACAAATCTTGAGCATTCAAATAGTTTGCAAATACAATAATTACGATAAAAGTTAATTGTGATAAGTTCTTCATTGAGATCTCCAATATTTAGCACATAACGGCGTTGCAACTAAACCGCCGCCCAGAACAAACGGTTAAGTTTTGTCAACGCCACTTTATTTTATAAATCAGTTTTGTTTAACAAATCAACTTTACACAAGAAACTAATTCTGAAAAACCAAACTCTAATGCGACTCAATATGACCGCATCGAAGAAGCGGTCGTTGTTGAGGCGCTGGTTATGCCTTGATGATTTTTATTGTATTGTAACTAACTTAATCTCTTCAATACGTTCAAAATCTTTTTTATTTATTGTAGCTATATTTTTAATTTTATTGGATAAAGCGATACTTACGATTTCATAATCATGAATCTTTAAGCCATGTGGTGTGTATTTCTTTAGTAAGTCAATAAATATTACGTTTGATTCTTCGGTGGGATACAAAATTCTAAAGCTATTCTGAAAATCATTAAGTATAAAAAGAGCCTTTTCGACAGATATACTTGAATTTGGAATACGAGTAATTACTGAAAGGAATTCAGATATATTTTTTGATGTTGTGAAAAAATTAATAGTGTCCGTATTTAACAACCTCTGAACAGATTTAAAATATTTTGATTCTTCATCAATAGCATAAAGTAATATGTTTGTATCCAACAAAACATTATTCATATGCTCTTTCTCGAACATTCATATTGTCAAATTGTCCATTGAGCTTATATGTATGGAACTTCTTTTTCTTTGCTTTCTTAGGTGTAAGTCCACCAATATATTTGTGAACTTTCTCTAATAAATCGTTTGGCATACGATCTATTTCGCGTTTGATTTTTTCTCTCGTTACCATATTCACCTACAACTTTCTATTATTTTAGTATTAATATAGCTTTAACCGCCCAGACTTTCAATAAATGACTTACAAGGCATAACGGCGTTGCAACTAAACCGCCGCCCAGAACAAACGGTTAAGTTTTGTCAACGCCACTTTTTGTTTTTAAAATCAGTTTTGTTTTGCAAATCAACTTTTAACAATAAACCAACTCTGAAATACCAAACCCAATTACCACATCAAACGACCAAGTCGAAGACGCGGTCGGGTGGAAAAGCTGGTTATATGAAGCTTGTACCATATATGGGTTTTTATCTTTCATCTTTCTAACTTCATTCGACATTCTTTCAACAATTCTTCAGCTTTTTCCTTACCATATTCTTTTATCATCATTTCAAATAAAGGAGAATTTCTAATTTGTCTTTGGTACTCCCGCGTCATTTCTTCCAATTGAGCTTCGCTTGGCGCTTCTCCCGGCATTATTGTGTGCATCTCATTTCCTTCAGTCCAACTGAACGATCCTTGGGAAGGCAATATTTTTTTCTTCTTTTTAATTTTCATAATTACCTCTTATTTATAACTACGATGTATCGCTTAATAATCCATAATTAAATATTAGTTTCCCTCTTTCACATGCCGGACATATATGTTCTACATATTTACTTAATTTGCCGTACCAAAGCTCTATCTTATTTTCTATTTCTTTCAGTTTCTCCTCAAAACTATCACGGATGGTCTTTATAGATTCCCACTTTATCCCCGATGAAAACAGTCCTCCGTAACGGATCTTCTTAAATCCATTCGGCAATACATGCCACAAAAATCGTTGAATAAATTTTTCCGTATTAAAACTCATCGGTTTTATTTTCGGTATTCCTTTCTCATCGCAATCCTTATAATCCTTGTAACTGATTGTTACAATGCCATTTTCAAACGATAATATCCTTGAGTTGGATATCGCTATTCGATGAGTATATCTTGAAAAATATTCCAGTACTTTCTCCGGTCTTGAAAACGGTGGCTTGCTATATACTACCCATTTCTCTTGACCGATTTCCATAAGATATTCCGAAAACGCTTGCTTCTTTGATATTGATTCTAATTTGCCCGGAAATCTTAGTGCTTTTGATTCGTATGCTGCTTGCAATAACTCTACAAATTTTTCACGTATCTTCATCGACATTGCCTTTACTGGAAACAGAAATTTATCTTGATATGGTAATCTTACAAACTCGTTGCCTCTTAATCCTCCGGCGGTTACTATTATATGCAGGTGAGGATGATAGCTTAGTGTTTGACCCCACGTATGTAATATTGAAAAAAATCCGATCTTACCACCAAGATATTTTTCGTCTTCTGCAAACAAGTTGATTACATAAAATACTGATTTGAAAAAAATATCATATACTACCTCCTTGTTGCATAGCGCTAAATTACACACCTTCTGAGGCAGCGTCGACACAACATGATAATACGATATCGGTAATAACTCCATGCTTCTTGCTATTATCCATTTCAATTTTTTTGATTTATCACATTTGTTGCAGTGTCTGTCCCTACATGAATTATATTGAATCACTCTGTAATTACAGTCCCCTCCGGTGCATTGTACTTCGTGACTACCCATCATAGAGGTTCGGCAATTTATAATATGCTTCACAGCTTTTTTATGATCACTCGATAATTTATGGTTCCGTTTATATTCAGCAATACCGGAACTCATAATATCTGATAACGTTATTTTTTCTTTTGTCGCCAACATTAATCTTATCTATACTGCCGAAGGCTTCATATATTATTTTAGTATTAATATAGCTTTAACCGCCCAGACTTTCAATAAATGACTTACAAGGCATAACGGCGTTGCAACTAAACCGCCGCCCAGAACAAACGGTTAAGTTTTGTCAACGCCACTTTTTGTTTTTAAAATCAGTTTTGTTTTGCAAATCAACTTTTAACAATAAACCAACTCTGAAATACCAAACCCAATTACCACATCAAACGACCAAGTCGAAGACGCGGTCGGGTGGAAAAGCTGGTTATATGAAGCTTGTACCATATATGGGTTTTTATCTTTCATCTTTCTAACTTCATTCGACATTCTTTCAACAATTCTTCAGCTTTTTCCTTACCATATTCTTTTATCATCATTTCAAATAAAGGAGAATTTCTAATTTGTCTTTGGTACTCCCGCGTCATTTCTTCCAATTGAGCTTCGCTTGGCGCTTCTCCCGGCATTATTGTGTGCATCTCATTTCCTTCAGTCCAACTGAACGATCCTTGGGAAGGCAATATTTTTTTCTTCTTTTTAATTTTCATAATTACCTCTTATTTATAACTACGATGTATCGCTTAATAATCCATAATTAAATATTAGTTTCCCTCTTTCACATGCCGGACATATATGTTCTACATATTTACTTAATTTGCCGTACCAAAGCTCTATCTTATTTTCTATTTCTTTCAGTTTCTCCTCAAAACTATCACGGATGGTCTTTATAGATTCCCACTTTATCCCCGATGAAAACAGTCCTCCGTAACGGATCTTCTTAAATCCATTCGGCAATACATGCCACAAAAATCGTTGAATAAATTTTTCCGTATTAAAACTCATCGGTTTTATTTTCGGTATTCCTTTCTCATCGCAATCCTTATAATCCTTGTAACTGATTGTTACAATGCCATTTTCAAACGATAATATCCTTGAGTTGGATATCGCTATTCGATGAGTATATCTTGAAAAATATTCCAGTACTTTCTCCGGTCTTGAAAACGGTGGCTTGCTATATACTACCCATTTCTCTTGACCGATTTCCATAAGATATTCCGAAAACGCTTGCTTCTTTGATATTGATTCTAATTTGCCCGGAAATCTTAGTGCTTTTGATTCGTATGCTGCTTGCAATAACTCTACAAATTTTTCACGTATCTTCATCGACATTGCCTTTACTGGAAACAGAAATTTATCTTGATATGGTAATCTTACAAACTCGTTGCCTCTTAATCCTCCGGCGGTTACTATTATATGCAGGTGAGGATGATAGCTTAGTGTTTGACCCCACGTATGTAATATTGAAAAAAATCCGATCTTACCACCAAGATATTTTTCGTCTTCTGCAAACAAGTTGATTACATAAAATACTGATTTGAAAAAAATATCATATACTACCTCCTTGTTGCATAGCGCTAAATTACACACCTTCTGAGGCAGCGTCGACACAACATGATAATACGATATCGGTAATAACTCCATGCTTCTTGCTATTATCCATTTCAATTTTTTTGATTTATCACATTTGTTGCAGTGTCTGTCCCTACATGAATTATATTGAATCACTCTGTAATTACAGTCCCCTCCGGTGCATTGTACTTCGTGACTACCCATCATAGAGGTTCGGCAATTTATAATATGCTTCACAGCTTTTTTATGATCACTCGATAATTTATGGTTCCGTTTATATTCAGCAATACCGGAACTCATAATATCTGATAACGTTATTTTTTCTTTTGTCGCCAACATTAATCTTATCTATACTGCCGAAGGCTTCATATAACGGCATTGTGTTTAAGCGGCTGCCACACGGTTTACGCTACAAATACAACGACTTGTTGTTTATGTATTTAGTTGTTACTCAACTTCATTAAACTGGTCAAAGATAAACAGCAAATGTTACGACT
>JAMCWE010000033.1 GCA_023475265.1 Bacteroidota bacterium | reverse complement strand
TGAGAACTTATACCGATGCCTAACGCCCAATATGAAAATGTTTTCAAGTCACTATCTTAACTGTTGTTTGATAATATTACCTTCATAAAATTGAAAAAAGTAAATACGAGAATATCATGCAAATTCCATTTTTAGATTTGAAATTACAATATCTTTCAATTCAGAAAGAAATCATTCAAGAGTTTAATGATGTCTTATCTAACACCTCCTACATTTGTGGAAAGAAGGTTAAAAATTTCGAAGAAATGTTTGCTAAATCGCATAATGTGAAATATTGTGTTGGGACAAGCAGCGGAACAGATTCTTTGCACTTAGCATATTGGGCGTTAGGCATCGGTATAAGTTCTCAAATTGACAAAGGATATTTAAAAAAGGAGATGGAAGAGGTAATAGTTCCAGTGAATACTTACATTGCCACATCTGAGACTATCTCCATGGTTGGCGCGAAACCAGTTTTTGTTGATCATCAAGAAGATACATTTAATATTGATCCAAATGCCATAGAAGAAAAAATTACTCCTATGACTAGAGCTATTGTGGTAGTCCACTTATATGGTCAGCCTGCAGATTTGGACCCTATTTTGAAGATAGCAAATAAATATGGTTTGTTTGTAATTGAAGATTGTTCACAATCGCATATTGCTGAGTATAAAGGTAAAAGAGTGGGCACTTTTGGTAACGTAGGTACGTTCAGCTTTTATCCTGGCAAAAACCTTGGTGCTTATGGTGAAGCGGGTGCAGTAATCACAAACGATGAGAATCTATTTCAAAAAATGTTACGATACAGGCAGCACGGAGTTGTTGAAAAGTACAATCACGATATTGAAGGTCACAACTATCGAATGGAGGAACTACAGGGTGCTGTTTTAGGAGTGAAGATCAAATATCTAAATGAATGGACTGAAGGTAGAAGACGGGTTGCTAGTAAATACAAAGAACTATTAGCTAATATATCGGAGGTTAAAGTTCCGGAAGAAATGACCTATGCTAAGCACGTTTATCATCTGTTTGAAATAAGAGTATCTAACAGAGATAAACTTGCAAGTCACTTAAGAGCAAGGGGAGTTGAAACTGGGCTACATTACCCTAAACCGCTTCATTTACAAAATGCATACAAATACAGAGGATATTCGGAAGGCAACTTCCCGGTTGCTGAAAGAGTGAGCAAAGAAATCTTATCGTTACCCATTTATAGTGAAATGACTGATGAGCAAATTTGTTACGTAGTAGAAAATATTAAAGAGTTCTTCTCCTCAAATTCCTACTCTAAATAATTTGAGAAAGATTATTAAAAAATATGGATTGAGGAAACTATTAGTCCTCTTGGTGGATATTGGTTCTTTTTGCCTTGGTGCTGCAGTCTTTGTGATTTTGCACCCCAATATTGGAAATGCGTGTGCTAAAGACTTCCTAACAATTGAAAATTTTATCCTCTTCTTTGTGATTGTGTCAATTTCCGTTTTTGCACTTAGGTTTTTCAATCTTTACAAACAAAGAATATTTACTACAGTATTATATCAGGTGAAATTAATCCTTAGAAGTTTCCTATATATTATTCTCTTAATTATTTTTTTGCATTCTGTGTTGGTTACCGATCCATTTACTCTCCTAGATAAAAACACGATTGTATTTTTCATAGCAATTTCAATGACTATATTAATTACGAATCGCATTTTACTACTGCCCATCATAAGAAGCTTCCTCAACAAAACGGATATTTATAATAGGAGAGTCATTGTTGTTGGTGCGGGGGAGTTAGGTCGGCAGTTAGAGCTGAAACTCAGTTCTAATGAAAAATTCGGATTTATTTTATTAGGTTTTGTGGATGATAACATTTCATTGAAAAATAGGAAAAAAGTAAATGGTTCGTTATTGGGGACAACAGATGAACTAAAAGAAATTGTATTAAAAGAAAATGTTGACGAAATATTCTTGGCTATTAATTCTTTAAGCAATGAAGATACATTGAAAATCTATGAAAAATGTAAACAGACGAGTTGCCAAATCAACGTTCTAAGTAATAATTTTTCTATAATTGAAAAAAAGCTAAAACAAGCTGAAGTAGATAGTATAAAGTACGTTAGATTTTACAATAATATCAATTATATATATACTAAATTTCTGAAAAGAATCTTAGACATAGTTATTGCTTCGTCACTGCTACTATTGCTTTCTCCATTTTTCTTTATACTCATTATTATAATCAAAACAACCTCAGAAGGTCCCGCCTTGTATGCCCCATATTCAGTTGGGAAAAATGGTACTCAATTTAAGTTTTACAAGTTTAGATCTATGTATCACAATAATGAAAATACAAGTCACAAGAAATTAGTGCAAGAATTTATGAATGGTCAAATAACTGGGGCAAAATTACGTAACGATCCCAGAGTTACTTGGGTAGGAAAATTCATTAGAAAATATAGTATAGACGAGTTTGCACAATTGTTTAATGTTATCAAAGGCGATATGAGTTTAGTAGGACCCAGACCATCAACGGAATATGAGTATCATCTCATGAAAGACTGGCATAAGCAAAGGTACTCTATTTTACCAGGCATGACTGGGTTTTGGCAAGTCTATGGACGCTCAGAAGTGAGTTTTAATGAAATGATCATGATGGATCTCTACTATATAGAAAATTGTTCTCTATGGTTGGATTTAGTGATATTGCTGAACACGTTCAAAGTTGTTTTCAAGGCGCAAGGCGGACATTGATGAACATTGCCGTTGTAGGTTGTGGTTGGTGGGGTAAAAATATAATTAATACTCTCGAGGAAATTGAACTAGTTAAAACTGTTCACATCTTTGACTCTGATAAAGAATCATATGCAAAATTTATTCGGAACAGAAAGGTCGTATTTAGAGACAGTCTCCAAGATATTTGTAACGATCCTTCGATCATCGGTGTCTGCATTTCAACACCACCGCCGACTCACTACGAATTGACCAAATTATTTCTAGTAAACAAGAAAAACGTATTTGTCGAAAAACCACCTGCATATGATGTGTTGCAATTAAAAGAATTAGGTAACTTAGCTACGCAAAATAATCTGATATACATGCTGGATGCTTTGTATTTATTTCAGCCTCCTTTGCAGAAAATAAAAAAAATATTTGAGGAGGAGAATATTAGCGATATCACGAGTATTCAACTATTCAGGATTGGTGATGAACTTCGTCGCTCTGGGGCTGGTTTGTCGAGAATCCAAAATACAATGTTTAAAAATATGAATGACGTTATTGATGACTTATTCTTCCATGATGCTGGCATTTTAATTCATCTTCTTGGTAAAGTAGAGTTAATCGCTATTGATAAATTATTTCTTTACGATGATAAACTTTGTGATACTGCTAGAATAAAATTTGCAAAGAATAATATTGATATTGAAATGACTTTGAGTTGGACTTTGGTAGGACGAAAAAGAGGTGTGGTCATATATGCTAAAGATTCTATTATTGAGTACGATGCTCTCAAAACTGAAAACCAAATATCCGTATACTCACTTAGTGAAATGGAGTATCAGTATTTTAACTTTATAAATTCCCCACCTCTTAGAAATATGTTAGATTATTTTACAACAACTATTCTAAACAAATCTGAGAATTTTTTAGATCATAATTTCATGATGTCAATAATGGAACTTTTGGAGAAAATCAGGTATGAAAAATGAAGAAAATTATTTTAAGCATGAAAAGGCTATTGTTGAGTCAGATTCAATTGGAGTAGGAACCAGAATATGGGCAAATGCACATATTATGAAAGATGCAGTAATTGGAGAGCGGTGTAATATTGGTGAGGGTTGCTTTATTGAGTCTGGAGTAAGAATTGGTGATGATGTAGTTATAAAAAATAATATTTCTATATGGCTTGGTATAATCATTGAAGATGGAGTTTTTCTTGGTCCTAATGTGGTTTTTACAAACGAAATCGAACCTCGTTCTACTTTTCCTAAGGAATTAGCTCGAACTTTAATAAAAAGAGGTGCAACTATTGGTGCTAACTCAACAATTATTGCTAATCGTATCGTAGGTGAATTTTCGACAATAGGCGCTGGTTCGGTTGTCACAAAGGATGTACTTCCCCACAGATTGGTATACGGAAATCCGGCCCGTATTCACGGTTGGGTATGTATTTGTGGTAGAAAATTAACAATTGCAAAATTCCAGTCACAATGTATTTGTGGTAGAGAATATCATATAGAACAAGATAATTTTAGGCAGATTAAATGATTATTGCAAGAGCTCCGTTTAGGCTCCCATTAGGAGGAGGGGGAACCGATTTACCGCCGTATTACTCTAAGTTTGGTTGTTCGCTAGTGACAGCAGCTATTAACAAATACATGTTCATTAGTATCAACGAACCAGCTTTAGTTAACAAGATTAAAGTAAACTATAACAAAGTTGAAATTATTAGTCCGAACAATATTAATGAGCTCAAACACGATATAGTTAGAGAAACCTTGAAGTATTTGGAAATAAAAAGACCGCTTGAAATTTCGTCAATGGCTGATTTAGCAGCAGGAACTGGTATGGGTTCCTCGAGCTCATATACAGTTGCTTTACTTCATGGTCTAAATGCTTTGATAAGAAGGCATATACCTACGAAACAACTGGCTGAAGAAGCATGCAAAGTTGAAATTGAGTTAATTGGCAAGCCAATTGGAAAGCAGGACCAATATGCTGCTGCATATGGCGGTATAATACAACTTGAACTAGACAGATTAGGTAATGTTGTTGTAACACCGTTACAATTGGAAAATGAAATAATTTACGAATTGGAGAACAGGTTAATGATGTTTTATACAAATATTGAAAGGGATGCGAATGAGATATTGGGTGAACAGAGCAGGAGGATAGAGGGCAGTAGGGAGTACGTAGTAGGGAGTAGGGATGGAAGCGGAACAATGGAAAAATGGAGTAATGGAGTAATGGAATTGGAAAATCAGAAGGCAGAGGTCAGTAGTCGGGAGTCAGCA
>JAMCWE010000044.1 GCA_023475265.1 Bacteroidota bacterium | reverse complement strand
AATCGAAGAATTAGCCGGTAAAATTTCATCGGAAATTGAACAAATAAAAAAAGGGAAATAACTTTTTTAACTTTTATTTGATAAGTCAGTTAAAAAATTTGTCAAACTTTTTAATTGTTAAATTGCTTAGAACAATTTAACAATTAGACGAGTTAGCTGTGTAACCTTAATTATGTTTTGTTACTCAAATATATTTCGTTGTTCACTTCTTCTTTAGCCATATATTCTTCAACCTTCATTACATCTTCCTCGCTGCCGATAAAGACCGGAGTTTTTTCATGAAGCTTTTTCGGCTGAATTTCCAAAATCCTTTTCTTTCCGTTTGTCGCGCGTCCGCCGGCAGCTTCAATAATAAAAGACATCGGATTGCATTCATACATCAGCCTTAATTTTCCATTAGGATGACGATGATCTGCGGGGTACATAAATATTCCGCCGTACAAAAGATTGCGGTGAATATCTGCAACCATTGAACCGACGTACCGTGTTGAATATGGTCTACCGGTTTTTACATCTTCTTCCTGAAGATATTTAATATACTTTTTTAATCCCGGATGCCAGTACAAATAATTACCTTCATTGATCGAATAGATGGTTGACTTCTTTGGTATCTTAATATTTTCATGCGAAAGAAGAAACTCGCCGAAAGAAGGGTCTAGAGTAAAGCCGTGAACGCCTTCGCCGACAGTATAGACAAAGATTGTACTTGAGCCGTAAACGATATAACCTGCCGCAACTTGATTCAATCCTTGCTGAAGACAATCTTCAAGAGTTCCGGGATTTCCATCCGGAGTAACTCTTCTGTAAATAGAAAAGATTGTTCCGATGGAAATATTAGCATCAATATTTGATGAGCCGTCAAGGGGATCGAAAAGAAGAACATATTTTCCAACTTTGTAACGAGAAGGAATGTGAATAATATCTTCTTCTTCCTCAGAAGCCATTACGCAAAGATGACCTCCATGATCCATTGCGCGGATGATCATATCGTGAGCAAACATATCAAGCTTTTTTACTTGCTCGCCGTGCACGTTGTTATCGCCGGTAAAGCCTAGAATATCAACGAGCCCGGCTTTGTTTACTTCCAGCGAAATAACTTTTGCTGCTAAAGAAAGATCCGACAGAAGTTTTGAAAGTTCTCCGGTTGCTTCCGGGTGTTTTTTTTCGCCCTCGATTATGTGTCGGGCAAGAGTCATGAACCGTACTTGTGGCATGGCTGTACTCCTTTTTAGTAGTGAAAATATTAAATTGAACTTCAAACAGCAATATGAAAGAGAATTTTTTTATCCATAGTAATGACGATATTAATTTTTTTTTGGATAAAAAAAATTTTACACAGAGTCACGCAGAGTAGGAAAATATTTTTTAATATTCGCATTGCATATTGAATCAATGAATAATGGTTATTTAAGTTTCACAAAGCACTCCGACAGAACAAGGCAAAATTTGACCTGCACATAACGAAATTTAGATTGCACATAGCCAAATGAAAGCTGCACATGACGTTCTGAAAGCTGCACATAGCCAAATTAGATGTGCACAAATCAAATAATTCTGAGAAATAGCGGAAAAAGCTGTAAATAGCTAAACTTTAAGTCTAAGAATAAAGCCTGGGATCATAAAATAGAAATTGGGGTTTAAAAATTGCAATTCAAGATCATAAAATGGCAGAACAGAATGGTAAAATGGCGTCTGGGATTGTAAAATGACTCCTGGTTTCTTAAAATGAGATATAGGATTTAAAAATAGCGAATTCCGTTAAAAAACTAGGTTTGCGTTAAAAGTCTTTGTCATACATGTGAAAGCGTGACTCCACAACGTTAAAATAAAAGAAGGAAGAGATTATTACTCCCCGCTTTAGTCACGCAAAGTCATTAAGTTAGTGAAATTCGATTTATGCAATATGATACTCCTATCAGTCCTGGCTTGACGCTGGGCCTAGACAGGACAGAGTTGAAAATAATTTTTTGAATAAACCCCATAGCGGTGAAAGATTATTAAAAATTAATGAGTCCGCTCTAAAAAGCCTAAAATTGAATTTTGTGACTTTGAATTTTGACAATAATTAAAACATTTTTTCATCAAAAATACCTTTTTAGAGCGGACTCATTAATAATTCTATAAGTATTATAGAACACCAAAGGTGTGACATAAATTTTACCCATTATTAAAAAGGAAGCATAAGTACTAGTTAGGCTATATCATAAAAGTTGAGTGAAAATGGATAAATCAACACTAGAAGATTATATGTTACCTGTTCTTTGCTCATTTAAGAACAACAATGAGAGAAGTTATAATGATATTGTGGGATTATCTAGCAAAAAATTATGACTTAATTAAGAACGATAATCCTAAAATATCTACTTGTCGCTATGGGTTACGGCGATCCCTATGATGAAGCAAGAATAACTCAACACTTTTAGAAAAATAACAGCAGACAATCATTCAGACATACAGCCAACGCCTCACCGACACACAAAATCTTCTACCCAAAAATTTTTTCAAAAAAATTTGCGCAATCAAATAATTGTACATATATTTGCAACCATGTAATTGCAAGTTAACCAAATGGAAATAAGAAGAGACGTATTTCAGGCAATTGCCGACCCGACACGCAGGGCGATTTTGGCTTTGATAGCTTTTCAGGCTATGACACCCAATGCCATCGCAGAACACTTTGACAGCAGTCGTCAGGCAGTTTCAAAGCACATTCAAATTCTTTCAGAATGTCGGCTTGTAACACAAGAACAAACCGGCAGAGAAATTTACTATCACTTAAATCCTAAAACGATAAAAGAAATAGCAGACTTTATTGAACCATTCCGCAAACTGTGGGATGACAGGTTTAATAAATTAGAAACCATAATGAATAAATACAAATAAAAAAAATAGAATAACATGGAACAAAAAACAAAAATCAATGCCGAAGACGGCAAACAGGAATTAGTGATTACAAGGGAATTTGATTTGCCATTGGAATTACTTTTTAAAGCGTATGTAGAGCCCGACATTGTTGAGCAATGGATGGGAACGAAAGTGCTGAAACTCGAAAGTAAAAAGCACGGGAGTTACCAATTTGAAACAACCGATGCTCAGGGAAACGTGGTATTTCAGGCCAATGGGGTAATCCATGAGTTTAGTCCGAACCGGAAAATCACACGGACATTTGAAATGGAGAATACGCCTTTTGGCGTTCAGCTTGAGTTCTTAGAATTTGAAAAACTCACTGACGACAACAGCAAACTCAATATGCATATAGTATATAAATCAGTCGCACTCAGAGACCAAATGCTGCAGCTACCCTTTGCTCATGGTATAAATATGGCACATAACCGATTGCAAGACATAGTAAACAAATTAAAATAACACATGATGACAAAGAGAAATAAAATTATCTATTGGATTGCTACTATCTGGCTTGCCTTAGGAATGATATCAACCGGAGCTGGACAGTTATTGAAAGCGAATGAGGGTCAGGGCGGCACAGACATGATTAATCATTTGGGTTACCCTGTTTATTTGCTAACATTGCTGGGTATCTGGAAAATTTTAGGAGTTTTAACGGTGCTTGTTCCTAAATGTCCTTTACTTAAGGAATGGGCTTATGCAGGCTTTTTCTTTGCCATGTCGGGAGCGATATTCTCACACATCGCATCAGGTGATTCCGTGACTAAAATATTCCCCGCGCTGTTGCTTCTAATCCTGACTGTGGTATCGTGGTATTTCAGACCAGCGGATAGAATCCCGATAAATATCGGGACAGTTAATCAATAAATGAAATGAATAGAATGAATCCTAAGGTTGATTTTTATTTTAGTAAAGCCAAAAAGTGGAAGGAAGAATTTGAGAAATTGAGAATGATTATTCTTGACTGCGGGCTGACCGAAGAATTGAAGTGGGGTTGTCCTTGTTACACGTTTCCCGCCTCAGCGGGCAGGCAGGAAAGTAACATAGTTTTAATACATGGATTTAAAGAATACTGTGCGCTTCTGTTTTTCAAAGGTGCTTTGCTGCAAGATGCTAGTGGAATTCTAATTCAACAAACGAAGAATGTGCAGGCGGCGCGCCAGATTCGGTTCACCAATGTTCGGGAAATAGTTGAGATGGAACCCATCGTAAAAGCCTATATCTATGAAGCCATTGAAGTGGAAAAAGCCGGTTTGAAAGTGAATCTTAAAAAGACTTCAGAATTCAAAATTTCTGAAGAATTTCAAAATAAATTAGATGAGATACCTGCCTTGAAAACTGCTTTTGATGCATTGACGCCGGGACGGCAAAGAGCATACCTTTTTTATTTTTCTCAACCCAAGCAATCCAAAACCCGGGAGTCAAGGGTTGAAAAATGTATGCAGCAAATTCTCAATGGAAAGGGATTAAATGATTAGAAATTCCCTGCCTGCCGAGAGCTTGCGTTGCATAAGTCTAAAATTAAGATTGAATAGCCCGTCGTTAACAACGGGAGAATAATTCTGCAACTCTCCCATTTGTCATGGATGAGAAAATAAATTGATCAAAATTGCATTCTGTGCGTTCGAAGAAATTTACCTGCCTCAACTCAACATTCGGCAGTCGTGAATCTAAGCTGCTCGTCAATTATGAGCTTGGGTTATTCAATGTTAAGCTATCAATTAAAAATATTATAAAGCAGCCGACCTGCATTTGAACCGGGCAGGCCTAACAGTTGGCTCATACTAAGTAATTAGTATATTTAAAAATCAATTTAAAAACAAGAAGTTGAATTATTATGAAAAGCAAAATCTTTTTGGCATTATGTATCATTCTAACTTTGCCTTATGCAGGCGCAGCTCAAACAAAACCATTCAACGTTGCACTGTTCAATCCAATACAGATATTTCCGGAAAATAATTCAATTGAAGGTATTCGTATAAACTTCATATACGGAAAGAATGCATCCGTAACAGGATTTGACTGGGGGTTAGTTAATCAGGTTGGTTCAGGCGGTATGAAAGGGATACAGTGGGGCTTTATTAATTTAAACGACGGAAATGTAGTAGGCTGGCAAAGCGGCGCTATTAATCTTAATGAGAGAGATGTAAAAGGATTTCAAGTCGGCTGGTATAACAAAGGAGCTTATGTGAGCGGCCTTCAGTTAGGTTTAGTAAATTCTGCGGAGAGTTTGTATGGCATCCAAATAGGATTGATTAATTTTATAAAGACCGGTGGACAATTTCCTGTATTTCCAATTGTTAACTGGTCATTTTGATTCTTATGCCCCGACAAATTTAGCCGGGGCCTAATTTAACTTTACACATGTGTATTTCATTTACCACGGGCTAGGCTGAATTTTACCAGTAATTATCAGCTTATGCAAATTGCCGTTTATAAGCATGCCCCAGGCGTTCGAGCAAGCATTGTAGCACTCATACTCCGGCACCAAACCTATGTGTGTGAAGCGTACCTCTGTTTTGCTGCCTTTTTCAGCGATCTCGAAAACAATCTCAGTGCCTTTCCATTCGCTCTTATCTCTGACAAAGTTAAGGCTAGCGTCCAACACAAGCCAAACTACTTTTTTGCCAGGGATTAATGCAGTTATCTTTTGCTTGGAGTAGTGCACGCCAGGGACGCTGTATGTAAAATCAGAGCCGAGCTTGTTGGTATCGCCTTCAATTTCTCCCGACCACCATCCGCGAACATTATTTAAGGCTTCAAATGCTTCCTTTGGAGTTTGGTCCACCAGAAAGGATGTTGTGTAGCTTTGATCGTTCATATTTTATTTCCTTAATATTTATTATATATAGCTATAAGGATTTGTCTTTTATCATTACTCCAATTTCCATTTTCTAACTACCTCGGCATTGATTGGGTCTTCCTCTCCTTTAGGATTAGGCTGCCCTTTACCGGTAGTGACCAAGCTTCGCAAACTATTGTTTACGTAACTGCTCCACGCATCTCTGCAAACGCCATAGCATTCATATTGCGGGACTAAACCGACGTGAGTAAAATGAAGCTGTGTTTGATTTCCCCTTCGAGAGATCTCAAAAACGATTTTCGTGTCCTTCCACTCAGTTTTATCTTTAGTGAAATTGAAATAGTTGTTCAGAACAAGCCAGACAACTTTTTTGCCGGGTATAAATTCAACAATTTTGATATTGCAAACATGAATGTCTTTGTAATGATATAGAAATTCGGCATTGAGTTTGTCAGTACTGCCTTCAATATCTTCCGACCACCATCCCCGAACGTTATTAACGGCATTGAAAACTTCTTCAGGACTTTGATCTACTGCAAAAGTTTTAGTGAAGTTTTGATTTTCCATAATTAACCTCTTGTAAATAATTAATAAAATGGATTTGGCTTGCATAGAATAGTTAAATATTATACAAGCCAAAGTTTGTATGTACAAACTGAGAAAGATTATTATCCGCATGTTAAACTTAGCATTGTTACTTGCAATTTGCAAGCAATTTTTTTAGTTTAGAATATGAAAAAGGAAAGGAATAGGCTTAGATCACACTGCCCGGTTAATTTTGGACTTGAGTCATTCGGCGACCGATGGTCGCTGTTAATACTTAGAGATATTATTTTTAGGGGAAAGCGGACGTACGGAGAGTTTCTCAAATCGGAGGAGGGATTTGCGACCAATATTTTGGCTTCACGCTTAGAGCATCTTATTGATGCATGTATTCTTCAGCGCGAGGTGCATGAGGATGGAAGAAAAGATGTTTATTTACTTACTGAAAAAGGTTTAGACCTTATCCCCCTAATCTTTGAAATAGTATTATGGAGCGCTAAGTACGATAGTAAATCAGAAGCCAAGCGCATCGCCCGTCTGGTTGAGCTCATCAGAAAAGACAATCGGAAAATTAGTCAGAAAGTGATGGAGAAAGTTAGGCGGGGCGAAGCGATTGTAACTGAATATTTGGATTGATGTCTCGGCGTTAAGTTAAAGTGTTTTTTGCATTTTCAGCAGCTTCGTTTTTCCCTGCAATTTCTTGATCTTTGTATTGAAGCTGGTAGAGCTTGTAGTATATGCCGCGCTTTGCAAGCAGCTCTTGATGAGTTCCGGTTTCTCTTACTTCTCCTTTGTGCATTACTATTATCTTATCCGAATTTTGAATAGTGGACAAACGGTGTGCAATTACAATTGCAGTTCTGCCAATAAGCAATTTTTCTATCGCTCTTTGAATTAGAATTTCTGTTTCCGTGTCTATGCTTGAAGTTGCTTCATCTAAGACTAAAATTTTAGGATCGTAAGCCAAGGCTCTGGCAAATGAAATCAATTGTTTCTGTCCAACGCTTAAAGTAGCGCCTCGTTCTTTAACTTCTTCATCATATTTATTTGTAAGCGCATCAATAAATCTTTCAGCGCCAACGATCTTTGCCGCTTCCAATATCTTTTCATACGGAATGTCATCGTTGTTCATGCTGATGTTTGAACGGATTGTACCGGAGAAAAGAAAAACGTCCTGAAGAACAATTGATATATATTTCCTTAAATCTTTTTTGTCCAGCGTTCTAATATCTATTCCGTCAACTAAAATTGAACCTTTGCTAATATCATAAAATCTGGAAAGAATATTTATTATGCTTGTCTTGCCGGCGCCGGTATGCCCGACAATTGCAACGGTTTCGCCGGGATTAATTTTAAAAGATACATCCTTCAAAACATATTCTTCATCATTATAAGCGAACCAAACATTTTTGAATTCGATTTCTCCTTTTACGGAATCTAATTTAACCGGAACTTCAGGATTGCGTACAAAAGTCTTGTTATCGAGAAGCTTAAATATTCTTTCGGAGGATGCCATTGCAGTTTGCAGAATATTATATTTTTCCGAAAGATCTCTTATCGGTCTGAAGAACATATCCGTGTAAATTATAAAGGCGATTAAAACTCCGACTTGCATCGAACCTCTAATAAATTCGCCTCCGCCATACCATATAATTAAGCCGACCGCAATCGAGCTAATCAATTCGACACCGGGATAGAATATTGAATAATAAAAATTCGATTTGATATTAGCTTCGCGGTAATCTTTATTGATATTTAGAAATCTTTTTAGCTCTGCAAATTCTTTATGAAAAATCTGCACAACATTCATTCCGGTAACATGTTCTTGCATGAAAGCATTTAATCTTGCAAGATGAAGTCTGACATTCCGATATGATTCTCTAACCTTTCTTCTGAACAGAAAAGTACCGTAAACAAGGATTGGCAAAACTGACAATGTTACCAGAGAAAGCTTTACATCCATGAAAAACATAAATCCAAGAATCCACAGAATTATAAAGACATCGCTGAAGACCATAATAATTCCGGAAGAGAAAAGATCATTAAGAGATTCAATATCATTTGTAACTCTAGTAACAATTCTTCCGATGGGTGTCTTATCGAAAAATCTTAGAGAAAGTTTTTGAGTGTGAGTAAATATCTGTTTGCGTAAATCAAAAATAGTTTTTTGTCCAAGATACTGAGTGTAGTAAGTAAGAAAATATTGAATGACCGACTGGAATAATAAAGAAGCTAAAAGGTACATGCTTATTAAAAACAGCCCGTGGAAGTTATGGTTTGCAATGTAATCATCAATTGCAATCTTCATTAAGTATGGGCGCAATGGTCCAAGCGCAGCTACAAGAACATTTAATAAGATAGCGAAGATTACATATTTCTTGTAAGGTTTAATGTACGTAAGCAGCCGCCGCATGAGCTTTGCATCGTAAGCTTTACCAAGTATTTCGTCGTCAGTATTATAATCGTTAGCCATGCTTTTATAAGTTTAAGTTCATGTTCAAGTGTAAGTTTAAGAGTAAGTTCACTATTAATTAAATCACTTTATGATAATTTTTGTCTTCGAGAAAATTCATAATATTCTCAACTGTCGTATCCATAATCCTTTCAACTGCTTCAACGGAATCGAAAGCCATATGCGGAGTAAGAATGACATTCTCTCTTCGCAACAAAATATTTCTTTTGAGCAAGACTTCAAGATGTTCAACGGAAACATTTTTAGTCAGCATTTGATTTTCTTCTTTTAAAAGCTCTTCACCTTCAAACACATCAAGCCCGGCGCCGCCAAAGATATTGTTATCAATTGCATAATACAATGCTTGGGGTTCAATAATTCCGCTTCTTGCAGTATTGATAAACAGTGCGCCTTTCTTAACCAGCTTTATGTTGTTCATATTTAAAAGATGATGTGTGTATTGATTGTAAGGGCAATGCAAAGAAATTATGTTTGAGCTCTTTAATAATTCATCGAGAGAAACATATTTGAATTCCAGCATGTCGGATAAAATATGATTTGGATTAGGATCATATGCAATGACCTTCATGCCGAAACCTTTTGCAATACGAATTACATGAACACCAATACTGCCGGCACCGATAACACCAAGTGTTTTACCTTTTAAATCAAACCCTTGCAAACCTTGCAAAGCAAAATCATTTCGAGTTGTCCTTACATAAGCTTTATGAATATTTCTTGAAAGAGCCAGTATCAAAGCAAAAGTATGTTCCGCAACGGTGTTCTCTCCGTAATAAGGAACATTAGCAACGGAAATATTTTTCTTTTCAGCTTTCTTAATATCAATATGATTGAAGCCGGTGCTGCGCGTAGCAATAAGCTTTAGCTTTTTTGTTTTCTCCAAAACTTTGGAATTAATAGTTGAATAAATAAAAGGTGAAATAATATTTATGTTAGAAATTAAATTAGAGTTGGAATCGTTTAATTCATCTTGATAAAAAAACAATTCGAAGTTCTTATCGAATTTTTTCTTCAAATATTTTTTTTCAATACCGGTTGTTTCGAAAAAAGCGATTGATGTTTTTGCCATAATTCTTCTCTAATTTAATTCTTCTAATTCTTTTTCTAAGAGCTGTTTGTAATGGAGATCGGCATAAATACCCCCAAGTGAAACAAGCTCATCATGCGTTCCTTGTTCGGCAATTTTGCTATCCGAAAGAACGATAATTTTATCGGCATCTTTAACAGTTGAAACGCGATGACTAATAATTATGCTCGTTCTTCCTTTCATAAATTCCTTCAAGCTCCGAAGAATTTCTTCTTCTGTGTTTGTATCTACTGCGGAGAAAGAATCATCAAGTATTAAAATCTTTGGATCAATTGCCAAAGCACGTGCAAGGCAAGCGCGCTGCTTTTGCCCTCCGGAAAGAGTAATTCCTCTTTCGCCCATCATTGTTTCATAACCGTGCGGAAATGTTCCTACATCTTTGTGGAAGTCGGCAATTTTAGAGACTTCAATTACTCTGGCTTTATCAATGTCTCTTAAGCCATAAGAAACATTGTTAAAAATTGAATCTGAAAATAAGAAAGATTCCTGTTGAACTAATCCTACATTTGTTCGCAATATTTCTAGCGGAATTGATTTTACATTTTTCCCGTCAATTAAAACTTCACCTTCCGTACAATCATACAATCGAGGAATAAGATTTATCAAAGTTGTTTTACCTTCGCCAGTATAGCCCATTATTGCGATAGTTGATCCGCCGGGAATTGAAAGATCCATATCTTTAAGAATATATGGAAGATTTTCATTGTATCTGAAGGAAACATTTTTAAATTCAATATTGCCCTTAATATCGCTAACGGAATGATCTGTCTTAGCGGAATCATCAATATCATAAGGCTCAGCAAATATTTTATTGAGGCGTCTCATGCTAGCTTCACCTTGCTGAACCATATTTGTAACCCATCCAAAAGCAATCATCGGCCAGGTTAAATTTCCGATGTACATTAAGAATGCGGCAATATCACCAAGGTTTAAGCTGCCGTGAATTATTTTAATACCGCCAAGCCATATAACAATTATGACAGATAATCCGGAAATAAAGAACAGCGATGGCTGAAGATAAGCTTGAATCTTTATCATGTCCATATTTCGATTGAGATAACCTTTGCTTAGACTTTCAAATTCTTTGATCTCATTTTCTTCACGGACATAGGATTTAATAACTCGAATCCCGGAATAATTTTCCTGTGCTTTTGTTGTCAGTTCGGAAAATCTTTCTTGAATAAGAATAAATTTTTCGTGAATTAATTTCCCGATCTTATAAACTATTATTGAAAGGAAAGGAAGAGGCAGCAATGAATATAGAGTTAAGCTTGGGCTGATGGAAATCATTATTGCAAGTGTAATAATCAAATTGATGGTAGTATCCATCGAATACATTACTGCAGGACCTAAAAATGTTCTTACGGCATTTATATCATTCGTTGCGTGAGCCATTATATTGCCGGTAGAATTATTCTGAAAAAATCTAAGCGGCAGCTTTTGAATATGGCTCCAGAAATCTTCTCTTAAATCATATTCAATTTCTCTTGATGCGACAATAATAGTTTGACGGATAAAAAATCTAAAAATGCCGGAAACTAAAGTTGCAAGTACAATTAGAAAAGCATAATAGATCAGAGTGGAAATTATTACTTTTGGTGCAAGAGCATTAATAGCATCTTTAGTAAGAAAAATTGCATAAACGCCGGTGGCGTCGGATAAAGTCATAAACACAATTCCCCACAGCAATTTTTTCTTATATCTTATAAAATATTTTTTTAATGTGAATAGATTTTTCATAACTTTTTAAAATAAAGCTTACCTTTATTTCAAACATATATAAAATAAATTAAAGGTAAGAAATCAATATCCGCAAGAGGAAATTTTAATCTATAATTTCAAATCTGGTGTACTTCTGCAAAACTTTTGGAACAATTATTTTACCTTCCGGTGTCTGACAGTTTTCCAAAATTGAAACCATCAATCTGCTTGTCGCCAGACCTGATCCATTTAAAGTATGAACAAACTCCGGTTTCTTTGTCGCTTCATTTCTAAAACGAATATTTGCACGCCTTGCCTGGAATGCTTCAAAGTTGCTGCACGATGAAGCTTCGAGCCAACGGTTTTCTGCCGGTGACCATGTTTCAATGTCGTAACATTTCGCTGCTGAAAAGCTTAGATCGCCTGTGCAAAGCAATAATATTCTGTATGGAACATTTAATGCTTGAAGAATATCCTCAGCATCTACCACAAGCTTTTCCAATTCATCAAACGAAGTTTCAGGCTTAACAAATTTTACCATTTCAACTTTATTAAATTGATGAACGCGTAAAAATCCTTTTGATTCTTTTCCGTACGAACCGGCTTCGCGTCTAAAGCAAGGAGAATAGCCGACATATTTTATAGGTAAATCTTTTTCATTCAGAATTTCATCGCGATGAATATTTGTAATCGGAACTTCAGCAGTTGGAATCGGATACAATCCGTCTTTTTCGATGAAGTACATATCTTCTTCCATCTTGGGAATTTGACCGGTACCTTCCATAGATTTTCTGTTGACCAAAATTGGAGGCATTACTTCCGAGTAACCATGATGCTGCAAATGATAATCGAGCATATAATTAATCAATGCACGTTCAAGAGTTGCGCCTTTAGCTGTGTAAAGCGGAAATCCGGAACCGGAAATCTTTGTTCCTCTTTCGAAGTCCAATATTTTTAATTTCTTTCCAAGCTCAATATGATCTAAGACTTTAAAATCATTTTGAAAATTAAATCCATTGGGAAGCCATCGTCTTGATTCAACATTTTCTTCGGCGGTTTTACCAACCGGCACTGAAGAATGAGCAATGTTTGGAGTGTGTCTAAGAATGTCTTCCAATTTATCTTCAATTTCGCGAAGCTGAATATCAAGTTGTGTAATTTGATCTGATACTGATTTCATTTCTGCAAGTACCGGCGCAGTATCCTGCCCGGATTTTTTCATCATCGGAATTTGTGCAGAGGCTTGATTACGTTTTGCTTTTAGTTCATCAGTCTTTAAAATTAAAGCACGGCGTTCTTCATCAATTGATAAAATTTCATCAACAACATCGGCGGAATTTTTGTTTAACAAACCTTGTCTAACAATTTCGGGATTCTCCCGAATAAATTTCATATCCAGCATAAAAATCTTTCTTCAGTTAAGAACATTTGCATTTACTTTATTACAATATTATAAATTTTATTTTTAACGAATATTTCTTTTACCACAGTTTTGCCTTCAATATATTTAGCAACTTTTTCATCACTAAAAACAGATTGCTTAACCGCAGCTTGTTCGCTGTTCATCGGCATCTCCAAAGTTGCTCTAAGCTTTCCATTAATTTGGACTGCGATATTCACTTTGTCTTCAATCAACGCTAAAGGATCAGGTTCGTACCAAATCGTATTTTTGAAAATAGAATCTTCCTTGCCGATTATTTGAAGACATTCTTCAGCAAGATGCGGCGCAACAGGCGCAAGAAGAATACCGAATCTTTCAAGCGTAAACGATTGAATTTCGGGCGAACACCTTTCTAATGATTTAGTTAATTCATTGAGTAGCTCCATTAAAGAAGCAATTGCCGTGTTGAATCTGAAATTATTTACTTCTTCGTCGAATTTTTTAATCGTTTGATTTATTTTTCTATAAATTACTTTTTCATCTTCATTCAACGAGTCAATTTGGTAAATCTTTTTCGAAGATGCTTTATCGATTGCATTGGGGAAACGATTGAACAATTCATAAGTACGCTGAACAAATCGATCGGTGCCTGCGATTCCTTTATCGCTCCAATCGCCGCCCATTTCGTATGGACCCATAAACATTAGGTAAAGACGAAAAACATCAGTACCGAATTTCGAAGTAAACTCATCCGGGTTAACAACATTTCCTTTCGACTTAGACATCTTAGCGCCTTGATTTGTTATTGTGCCTTGATGAACCAGGTTGAGGAATGGTTCGTCTGAATTAGTAAGTCCAAGATCGCGCAAAAATTTATGAATAAATCTTGCGTATAAAAGATGCATCGTAGCATGTTCGGCGCCGCCAACGTACATATCAACAGGAACCCATTTGTCGGTTAAAGAAGTATCGAAAATTTTATTATCGAATTTCGGATTCAAGTATCTGAAATAATACCACGATGAATCAACGAATGTATCCATCGTATCCGGATCGCGGTGAGCATCGCTTCCGCACTTCGGACATTTAACATTATAAAATTTTTTATTTGATGCTAATGGAGATTCACCGCCTGGTTTGAATTCAACATCATAAGGCAATTCTACAGGAAGATCTTTTTCATCAACCGGAACTTCACCGCATTTCGGACAATGAATAATTGGAATCGGCGTTCCCCAATATCTCTGGCGTGAAATAAGCCAATCACGAAGGCGGTAATTTACTTTCTTCTTTCCAAGATTATTTATTTCTAAGAAACTGCTAATCTTTTCTATTCCATCATCGGAATTTAAACCATTAAATTCACCTGAGTTGATCAGCTTTCCAACTTCAGTAAAAGCAGACTTTAGTTCATCATCTTCTTTTGCCCCAGGTTCTAATATAACTTTTCGAATTGGTAACTTGAACTTTGTTGCAAATTCAAAGTCTCTAACATCATGTCCTGGAACTGCCATTACACAGCCGGTTCCGTATGTAAGCAAAGCATAATCAGCAATCCAGATGGGAACCTTTTCACCATTCACTGGATTGATTGCATAAGCTCCGATTGGTACGCCGGTCTTTTCTTTTATTGTCGAAGTTCTTTCAATTTCAGTTAAAGATTTTATTGATTCTCTGTAACTAACAACTCCATTTTTGAATTCCGGTTTTGTCAGCTTATCGACTAAAGAATGTTCAGGAGCGATAACTACATAAGTAACTCCAAACAAAGTATCGGGACGAGTTGTGAAAACCGTTATTACTTCATCGCTTCCGTCAACTATAAATTTTACTTCGGTTCCAATACTTCTACCAATCCAATTGCGCTGCATCAGCTTGGTTTTATCAGGCCAGTTGATTTTTTCCAAACCTTGAAGAAGCTCTTCGGCATAATCAGTTATTTTGAAAAACCACTGTGTAAGATTTTTTTGAATTACTAGAGTGCCGCATCTTTCACATGTGCCGTCAGCTTGAACTTGTTCATTTGCTAAAACTGTTTGATCTTTGGGGCACCAATTAACCGGTGCATTTTTGCGATACGCCAAACCTTTTTTATACAATTGCAAAAACAGCCACTGATTCCATTTATAATATTCAGGTACGCAAGTCATTAGCTCGGCATTCCAATCGTACATGCATCCGATATTCTTAAGTTGAATTCGAATATCATGAATATTTTTCATTGTGCTGTCATAAGGATGAATACCGGTTTTTATTGCATAATTTTCTGCGGGTAAACCGAAAGCATCATATCCCATTGGTTCAAAAACATTGAAGCCCTTTAATTTTTTATATCTTGCCCAGGTGTCGGAAGGACCGTAATGATACCAATGTCCGGTATGCAGCTTTGCGCCGGATGGATAAATAAACATGTTTAAATGATAAAGTTTTTTATCAAGATTGTTAAGATCAGTTTTATAAACTTGGTTATCTTCCCAAAATTTCTGCCATTTTGTTTCAATTTCTGAAAAAGGATATCGCATTATTCTACGTAGTTTTTATAAAAAATATTGACAAATTTATCGAAATTACAAAGCAATTCAAATTCACGATAAATAATGTGTGATAACTTTCCTAAATTCGATTTGAATAAAAAAAAGGAGCCGCCAAAAACATCAGCGGCTCCCGGTAAAGTGAAAGCGATAGTGGCTTTCAGGAAATTATTTTAATAGAACAAATTTTTTGGTTTCAGAATATGTTCCTCTTGTTGGATTTTGAGAATCAAAAACCTGTAAGCGATAAAAATATGTTCCGCTTGATAGATTATGTCCATCAAATGCAACTGAATAAACTCCTGCGGATTTTTCTCCTTTAACTAGAGTATTAATTTCATTGCCTAACAGATCATAAACTTTAAGAGTTACATAGGACGCTTTAGGTAATGAATATTTTATAGTCGTAGAAGGATTGAACGGATTGGGATAATTTTGTGATAACCTAAAATTAGTAGGTAACAAAACTTCTTCTTCAGTACCAGTTGCAGAAGAAAATACTGCGGTAATCCAAAGATCGATATCCAAATTCTGCCAAGCAGTTTGAATATCATGATAAGTTCCGTCGTTCCATTTTTCCCATGCGCGTTTTGCTGTGTTGCCTTCGCCGCTTGAATCACAAATAATTGCAAAGTTATCATTTATAGTGGAATCCCATTCTGCACCGACAAAGAAGGGACCATTGACATTTATCTGCGGTGATATTGAATATGTATTGTATTTAACTGATGGTTGTGAAATATCAATTCCATCTGTATTTGTTGTTAAGGTGTATAATAAATTTCCCGGTGCGCCGGTGGCATTCATACCTCTAACGACAATATTGAAATTTTCTGCCGAACCATTTACTTCTTTAGCGCCAAAATAGAAGCGAACTTCCTTTAATGTTTTTTGTCCGCTTATATCAAATCGTTGATACTTACCGATATCCTTATAACTATTTGGTCCTGTAACATAACCGGTTCCGTTGTTTATAGTATAAATAAAAGGATCATCACCGTAAAATAAAACTTGTGTAGAAGTTTGACTGGTTAATTGAAGATTAATAACATTAGTTTCGTCACTTAAATTATTTGATGAATCGAATGCTTTTAATTTAAACCAGTAAGGCGTACCGCTTGGATTAGAAATTGGTAATCCGGTAACCGGAAATGAATTAGCATTCAAAACTAAGATTGGTGAACCACCTTCAACAGCGCCAGTTCCATTCCAATTAACTCCGTCAGCGCTATAATAAAGATAATAGCCTGCTAAATCAGCTTCGGTATTAGCACCCCACGAAAGACCTGCAATAGATCCGTTAACAACATCTCCTTTAAAGTTGGAAGGTTTTGCAGGTGCAACTGCATCCGGAATATTTATTGCCCTGCTTACAATCTTAGGATTTGCATTTGAAGAAGTAACTGTGACTTTGTAGAAATTAAATCCGGAAATGTTTGGGTTTGCAGAAATTTTATATTCAATATTTTTTGAAGCATTGCCAGCGATTGAACCTAAGTTTACTACTAAACTTCCGCTGGAAAGTGTTAAACCATTTTGTAATTCTAAAGTAACAATTACATTATCGGACGAAACTGTCCCTGTATTGAAAATATCAAATCTTGCTGTGAATGGGTTTGGACTTAGTTGTCCATTTACAAGTTGTAAGCTTGATGGTGCCGTAACAGTAACTGCCAGAGGCGGTAATAGATCAGTATTAGGCTTTAAAGTCTTTTGTGCTTTATTATTTGATTTGTTCGATTCTGTTATTTCGTTGTTAGGATCGATCTTAACCACAATCGATCTAAATTGAGGATTTGGTGGAACTGTATAATTAAATGAAAAAGTTCCGCTGCCGTTAACAGGAATACTTGAAATAGCTCCGCTTCCTACTGGCGGTGCACTTCCGCCTGCATCCGGATCGCCTTCGTATGCAACGCAAGAAACATTATTTGCCGTTACGCTGCCATAATTATGAACAGTTACTGTTATAGAAATTTTATCTCCGGCAGATAACAAACTATCGGCTTTGCTGAATACAATATCATTAGAAGAAATTGCAAGATCAGGATAATCTAATGAATAGGCGAGCGGCATAAAGTCAGCGCCGGCTCCTCCGTTGCTTTGTACAACTGAAACGTATCCGGTTGCTTCAATTTTATAAACATAGCTTCCTGTTTGAGAATAAAAATTATATTCTTCTCCTTCATTTAGTGTCCCTGTCCAAATCTGAGTTGGGCTTGAATAAGGGAATTGATCATAAGTACCCAATTGAGTTATTGTAACTTTGTTTGAAGGATCAAAAGAAAAAACATCAATTCTGCTTCCGATAGTTGGAACATAAAACAATTTACCAAAGCCTTTGCCAGTTTCATCGATTGATCTTGCTAAATAATAATAACCTGATGAGAAAGAATAATATGGAATATTTGCTGCTGATACTGCATAAGTTGAAGTTACAGTCCAATAAGTTGGAGCTGTAATAGTTTCGGTATAAACTTGACTTCTTTGTAATGTTACAGTTTTAATTGTTTCGCCTGTAGCAGAATTTACAATTTGAACATTATTATTATCTGCATATGAGGTAATTGTAATGCTGTTTGCCCAAGAGCCATTATAAGCAGAATAGCCATAGAATAATGTACCTGTAAAAGTTCCGTTTGCTGATGGGACATAATAATCTTGATCGGTATAAGATAGAGCCGAGACTGGCTGGGTTCCAGTAACTTGAAGAGGTGTAGAATATGGAATTGTACCTGCTTCTCTAAAGGAATAATGTTGTCCTTTATTTAAGGTACCGGCAAAGATTAAATTTCCTGTTTCAAGATTTCTAACTGTAAATCCTGTATTATCATTATAGGCGAAAATTATAAAATCATCATATTCGCGGAAGCTGCCCATCATCCATGTGTTTAATCTGGTGGATACGCCGCGTCCTCCCTCATCTACTGCAAAATAACCCTGAACAGTTGATGAAATAGCATCTCCTATAAGAACAGTGTAAGTTTTATTCCCTTCAATCCTATAAATACCGCTGCTAAGATGTAAGGTATAAAGTGTATCTGCTGTAAGTGTGGCCGTGCCTTGAACAGCATTGGATTGATCATATATCGTAACAATGGTGTTATCGAAATAGGAAAAAATTGTTATATCACCAAAAGTGTAAACAGTAGTTTTAAAACCCGTTTTTGTTTCTAACGGTACGAAAAATTTTGAAGAACTATTTCCTGAAGTCATTCCATTTCTAATTGAATGTTTAACAGGCTCTTTAAAACTTTCTCTTTCTTGCGGAAATAAAAATGAATTTGCAAGAATTAAAAAAGTAAAAATGAAGGTGATAAATTGTATCCTTTTTAGCATAGGTCCTCCCTTTGAAAAAAAGTTTTGTCTTTTGATTTTTCGGAAGCGATAATGAATTATCATTAATTAAATAGATAGAAATTATTTGAATTAATATAAAACTTAAGGTCTGGGAGGAGTCATTTCAATGACACAATTGTGTCATTCTTTATGAAAAATGGAGGGGAAAATATATTTTTTATAACAGCTAATTTGAAAAGCCAATTAGCTGCAATAATATATATTCTAAAGTAAGATTACTTTCTAAAATTTTTTCATCGCTAAATGTCCGGCACCGAATAAGCCTGCATTTGCACCCAATTTTGATCCAAGGAATTTAACTTTTTCAATGAAAATTGGCTGTGCCCATTTTTTTGCTTCTGTCTTAATATCGTCCAGAAAAATTAATCCCGGGCCAAAGAGCGGGCCACCTAAAATAACAATCTCCGGATTAAAAGAACTAATTAAATTTGCAGCGGCCATTCCCCAATATTCAACGCATTGCTGAATAACTTTTACAGCAATTGGATCTTTCAGCTTATAAGCATCTATTATGTTATTTGCTGTAAGCTGTTCAACACTTTTCTTTTTAAGTGAACCGGAATAATTTTTGTTTTTCGAAATTAGTTCTAATGTGGTATTGACTATTCCAGTACCGGAAGCGAGGTTTTCGAAACAACCTCTTGATTTGTAAATGTCCTTGAAAGGCCTTTCAAGAGCAAGCCATCCAACAGCGCCTACTCCGTCGTTAAAGCCATGAAGAATTTTCCCATCAATTAAAACACCTGCGCCTATACCGCTTCCAATTGAAAGATAAACGGCATTCTTTGATCCTTTCGCAGCGCCTAACCACATTTCTCCTAAGATATCGCATGTTCTTTTGCTGGCAATTTTTATGTATATATTTTGTTCAATTAAAAGTTCGAAGAGTTCTTGTTTTATCGGATAATTTTCCCATCCTGGAATATTTGGCGCCCAAGCAGTTCCTGTTTTAGAAAAATAAATTCCAGGAACAGATAAGCCGGCAGATTTAATCTCTATAGGCTTGTTCTTAAAATTATTTAAAATCTTTTTTATGTTCTTCTGGATTACAATGCTAACTTCATTACCTTTTAATCCTTTTATACTTGCAGTTTCCATTTCAATTATCTTTCCGGTCTTACCCAGAGCTGCAACGGTAAGGCTAGTGCTCATCAGATCAATTGCAATTATTGCCAAACTAATCTCCTTTCTATAATAAGGTTTAATGAAGTATACTAAATTTTTATTTTAATAAATATTACTTCTAAAAGCAAGAAAATTCTTTAGATAAATAATATCTTGATTAACGCATACATTCTAAATAGCTTTTTTCAGAGCAAAAATTTATTGTTTCTAATATATAAACCCGGATATAAAAACGATTAATAATTTTTGTTTTTAACAATTAAAATGTAGTTACATATTATTTAGAAACTATCAACAATTTATTGCGGTATAATTACCATGTAATAATAAGGTTATTTATGAAAAACTTATACAAATTTAAAGAATGCTTTTCCTATATAATTATTATGATTTTTGTAATCCTGTTTGGAAGAGCATCATTTGCTGCGAATGGTAAAATAACCGGTAGAGTAATTGACAGTCAAACCCGTGAACCACTTCCTTCAGTTAATGTAGTAATAACTTCAACATTTCTATCCGATGGTAAAGAAGTCCCTTTAGATCATCCTCTTGGTGCTGTTACAAATGTTGATGGTTATTATTTTATTCTTAATGTACCTCCGGGAAATTATGCTGTAAGAGCAAGTATGGTCGGTTATACAACTGTAACTCAAACTATGGTAAAAGTGGAATTGGATAGAACCATAAATGTTAATTTCGAATTAATACAATCTTCAATTCAAGTTAATCAAGTCGTAGTTACAGCTAAGCGAGAAATAATTAAACAAGATGTTTCTGCAACTCAAGAAATTATTGAACCTACCCGGCTTGCAGAAATGCCGGTTACAAGATTAGATGAATTTCTTGGAACTCTAAAAGGAGTTCAAGTTGTCAGCAATTCGGAAGGAAACGGATTGAGTATCAGAGGCGGTTCAATTCGTCAGACTGATGTAAGACTAGATGGAATTTCATTGAGAGATCCAAGAACAGATAATTCTTATCTTGCTTTAAATACAACAACAATTAAAGAAATTCAATTATTAACCGGCGGTTTCGAAGCTAAATATGGAGGAATGCAATCCGGTTTATTAAATGTTGTTACTAAAGATGGACAGCGGGAACGTTACACTTATTCTTTGAGTGTAGATATGGCGCCAGCAGGACAAAAAAGATTTTTTGGCGTAAATCCTTGGAGTACTGATTCATGGGAATATAAAGTTTATGCCGGTCAATATGCGATGCACGGCGTTCCAAAAGGCGATTCAACTGTGCCTGCCGAGTTTCAAGGTTTCAAAGGTTGGACGAATCGTACTACCGGTCCTATTGCATTAGATTCAACACAAAAATTAGAACTTTGGAAATTGCAGCATCCTTTATACAATTTTGCAAACGTACCGGATATGTATGTTGAAGGAAGTATTACCGGTCCTCTTCCCGGTTCATTTATTCCATTCATCGGCGACTATGCAAAGAACACTACTTTTCTTCTAGGTTTTAAATATGAAAATTCTCAGTTCGCTTTTCCCATTGGACCAAGAAATAATTATGTCGATTGGAACGCTCAATTAAAATTGACAACTACTATGTCCAATAATATGAGGCTGTCAATCAACGGTTTGTATGCAACCGTAAATTCAATTGGAGGAAGTACGACAACAAGTTTTGGCGGTGCTCTCGTCGGTAATTCACAAAGTTTCAGCTATTTGAATAATACTACTGAAGCTATAAATCGACAGGGCAGCATGCTTGGTGGAAGCAGCGAATTTCAAATGTTTAATAGAAGTCGATTACAATACTACACACAAAAATATATTGTTGGCGGTGCAAAATTAACCCAAACAATTTCTGATAATGCTTTTTATACAATTGATTTTCAAACCGGATATACTGATCAAAATCTTTCTCCTTTTTCAATGGATACTAGTAATCATTCACAATATGTTACTTTTTACAGCACTGCTGCAAAAAAATATTATTCATATTATGTTCCGGATTATGGTAGTCCTAATGCCTCAACTAATTTTGGTGCAGATGTGTTAGGGCAATATCTAATGTATGGAGGTTTGCAAAGAGTAGATTCATCTTATTCTTACGTTTACAGATTAAAAGGAGATTTGACAGCACAATTAGGGCGGCATCATCAAATTGAAGCCGGCTTCTCTGCAACGCTACAAGATTTATTTGTCTATTCGGGAACTTGGCTGCAAGCCTATTTAGCATACACTCCGGACACCTGGCAATATTTTAAAGCCACGCCATTAATTGCTGGCGCATATGTTCAAGATAAACTAGAATTTGAAGGAATGATTTTAAATGCCGGAATAAGAATCGATATGTTAGATCCAATGAAAGATGGATTTCAAGTCGGATTTCCTTTAAGCCAATCTTATGCTGATTTATATAGCTATGTATATCCGTTTCTTCCGGGAACTGCAAATCAATATGATCGCTGGTTAATCTATAGAGATTTATTGCAAAACCCTCCAGGCTGGCCGCGAACTGCAAATGATATACAAACTTATATATCGCCGCGATTGGGTGTTTCATTCCCGATTACCGAAAGCAGTAAAATGTATTTTAACTATGGACATTTTTATCAAGCTCCTCAAGTATCATTTTTGTATGGTATGAATGTAAGTCAGGGTTCAGTAGCTGTTCCAACTCCCGGACTTGAAATGGGTGAGACAATTTCATATGAATTTGGTTACGAACAGATGTTCCTTTCAGATTTTTTAATAAACATAACTGCATATTATAAAGATCAAAAAAATCAGCCGCTTGATAGAACATATGTAAATTATTATGGCGATAATATTGTAACTGAATATGTGCCGGATGGTTATAGTGATACCAGAGGCGTTGAATTAAGGCTTGAAAGGAATGTCGGCAGATTTTTTACGTTTAACGCGATGTACGATTATATGATTCAAAATGTTGGGCACTTTGGTCTTGCTGCTTATTATGAAGATCCACTTGTATCAAGAAATAACCAGCTTCGTCAGCCGGTTATAAATCG
>JAMCWE010000020.1 GCA_023475265.1 Bacteroidota bacterium | reverse complement strand
CGAAGCCCGAACTTTGCAACAACAAAACACAAAGGACAAAACCCGAACAACAAACCAACTTGGTTGACAACTCTTGCACAAATGTAACTTTGTTTGAAACCTAACGGCATTGTGGCTAAGGCGCAGCCCCGAACAAGGATGCAGCAAGACCACAAGTGATAAGAATTAGAAAACAATTTAATTAACAGAACAACTTTGAACATGACAGCTAAACGAAGCAAACAAATAAAACAGCAGCACAAAGCCGGTGGATACTACGCTGTCGCCTTGAGCCACCTGGTTAGCCCTTGTTTCTAAAATAGCTTTGTTTGATTTGCGTATTCAGCAACTCTTTTGTCTGCAAGTTCAACATATTTTTTATTCGTATCATAACCTACATAGTTACGTCCATTCTTTATTGCAGCTAAGCTTGTAGTACCACTGCCCAAGAATGGGTCCAAGACAACATCTTGTTTGAACGAATATAATTTTATTAAACGATTAGGAAGTTCTTCAGGAAATGGGGCGGGATGACCAATCTTTTTGGCGGAGACAGCAGGAAAAGTCCAAACACTTTTTGTCCACTCTAAAAATTCATCTTTTGAAATAGTGCTTTCTTTCCCTTTACTTGCGCGAGAGAAAGAATCTTTTGAAAATATTAAAATGTATTCGTGAATATCTCTTAAAACTGGATTAGCAGCAGATAGCCAACTTCCCCAAGCAGTAGATGGACTTGCGCTTGAAGCTTTATTCCAAATAATTTCACCGCGCATCTGAAATCCAATTTCTAACATATCATTAATTATATAACTATGAAGCGGTATATATGGTTTTCTTCCGAGGTTAGCTACATTAATACAAGCGCGACCACCAGAAGCTAATACACGATAAGTTTCAGTCCAAACTTTTTTGAGCAGTATTAAATATTCTTCTAAATTTAGATTATCATCATATTCCTTTGTTACGTTATAAGGTGGAGAAGTAATCATCAAGTGAACAGAATTATTAGGTAATTCCGTCATTAGTTCGCTTGAATGACAAAAATGTTTGTTCAATAATTCGGAAGGAATTTTATTCTCAATATGTTTAATTTTATCATCAGTTATTAGTCCTTCATAAAGTCTTGAGTTATAGAACTGTGAAGAATCGTGATTAATTCTTCCAGGGGTTCCAAATGAACTCGTTTTTGTCCCATTTTTTCTTTGGTTTTGGTTATACATTCTATTCCTTAATCAATGCTAAAAATTTTTCTGCTTTCTTTTCAATATCAATTTCTCTATTGGCAATTTCAATTATTTTTCCAAGTTCTTTTTTTGATTTCATACTGGAGAAAAACTCTTTAGGTTCAGTAATTAATTTCTCAAGAGAATTTTCTAATTCTGCATAGATGTCCATCCTAATAAATCCATCTTTATTTGTTCTTTTAATATTTTCTCCATTGTCATCTAATGGTGCAGAATTAACAGACCAAAATCCTTGAATGATTCCGGCATTCTTGAGAAAGTCTACTTTCTTATGGTAAGATGTTGTTATTGGTGTATTGCCTAAAATAATAATTGGAATACGAGAAGCAGCATAGTCGGAGACTCTAATGTTTATGCTTTTGCCAATTGCTTTTAACATAGAATCTGAGCGAAGGAGACCAGGGTTTCCTTGATGAGATTTATAATCACCTAAACAAATAAGTTCTTCTTCCTCGTCGGTTTGTTTTAACTCCCAGTTCCAAACAATCGACATCTTTACTTCAAAAAGTATTAAAATGTTTTCCGGTTTCTGAACAATATCTTTCGTTTTACAAATTGCGACATCAGCGGAAGATTGGCGAGTCAATCCAATTTCCTCACAAACAACACCTTGAACTGAATACCAATTATGTTTCGAGGCAAATTCTTGAAGCAAATCAACAGAATATTTTTCAGTAAAACTTCCAATTAGCGAATTTCTACTTTGTAAAGTGGTCTTTTCATCTTTATAAGTTTTGGGCCAATAAGCAAAATATTTCTTATCGCTTGATATATAGAATAACTGCTCTGGAGTAGCAAATTTCCTCGATTCAGTAAAAAACTCAATTTCTTTTTCTTTAGTCCACAATTGTTTCATTGAAATTCCAGATTGGTAATAATTTTTGAATTAAATATAAGCAAAACGAAACAGAATAAAATATTCACAATTAAGAGGGCTAACGGCGTTGCAACTAAACCGCCGCCCATAACAGCAATGACGGTTTTGGCAACGCAACTTTTATTTATAAATCAGTTTTGTATGACTAATCAGCTTTGAACAACAAACCAACTCTGAAAAGCCAAACCCAAAACCTTATCAAACGACTGCATCGAAGATGCGGTCGGTTTTGAGTTGCTGGTTAGGTTTTGCTTTTTATGAACTTGACGATGCTAATAAATAAATGACACGTAACCAACTTTGAAAAACAATAACCAAAGAACTCCTCGCCGAACAACAGAACAATTTTAATCTGTACCTGCCAGAACTTTACCGACAATTTTGTTTTGTAGACTAAACCGATAAAACCAAACTAACTTTTACAATGATTGATATTTCTTAAGAACAATTTTCTTTTACAACCAAAACCAACAATGCCGGACTTGTAAACCAACGACCAATACAAAACAAGCTTACCGCCACCTAAGCATTGAAAACTTAGGAAGACGATTTTGCAAACTAACTTTTAAGCAGCAATTTTTAGTTTTGCAAACCATAACCCGAACTGAGAAACAACAAGAAACAAAGAACTAAACCAGAACAACTAACCAGCTTGGTTGAAAGAACTTACACAAATACTACTTTGTTTGAAACCTAACGGCGTTGCAACTAAACCGCCGCCAAGAACAGACGGCTATGTTTTGTTAACCACACTTTTTATTTATAATTACCCGACTTTTGCGGGTCTTGTTTTGCATCGCTAATCAACTTTACACAAACAATTAGTTCTGAAACACTATATCAAATTCCAAATCACAATTTCACGCCGAAGAGCGCGGTCGGTTTTGAGTTGCGAGTTAGTTTTTGCTTTTTATTTACGTTGCGATTTAGAACAAAAAATCTTTTCACCAACCTAACTATGCAAAACATTTACCGAACTACTCCATGCCAAACAACAAAACAATTTACTTTTTGTAACTAACAATACTTTGAGAACAATTTTGGTCTGGTAACAAAACCAGCTTTAAAAAAACGCAAATCCAGCGACCAACACAAAACTTGTAAGCCACCACCTAAGTTTTGAATAACCAGCTTGCCGACTATTGTTCACCAAACCCGAAAAGAACATACTTACATTTGTAACTAAACCAGAATATCTTACCAAACCAAAACACGAAGAACAAAACCCAAACAGCTTACCAACTTTGCGGCTGACACTTACACAAAACTACTTTTGTAAACTAACTATTAATTAACCCGCCAACAGACTTCATGGCGGTTGTTGTTTATCTACCAATATAAACTTTGTTTTTATTCAAGAATCATATCTTCTTGCGTGATATCATTCATATCTACAAAATACCATCCAACGGACTTCTAACACCCAAAACTGTTTTTAGGACATGTGTGTAAATCATAGTTGTGCGTACGCTTTTGTGACCCAAAATTTCTTGCACAGTTCTAATGTCGTGCCCGGAATCAAGCAAATGTGTCGCAAAACTATGTCTGAAAGTATGCGGACTCCCCGGCTTATCTATACCACATTTCAATATTGCTTTTCTAACTTCCTTTTGGATTACACTCTCGTGAATGTGATAACGATATTTACTTTTGCTTTTTTCATCATACACAAAAGACTTTGATGGGAATACGTATTGCCACCCTGGTTCTTTGTCAGCATTTGGATATTTGTTCTTCAATGCATAAGGTAAAACAGTCCGTCCAAATCCTTGCCTTATGTCGTTGAGATGAAGTTTTTTTACTTTGTCTATATGAGCTTCTAATAATGGAATTAACTTTTGCGGCAAGACTGTTAATCTATCCTTCTCGCCTTTGCCGTCTCTCACAATAATTTGGTTCATACCAAAATCTATATCTTTAATCCGCAAACCCAAACATTCGTTTAATCGCATTCCGGTCCCATACAATAAACTGACAATTAATTTAACTACACCTTCCAAATTATTTAGTATTGCAGCAGCTTCTCCTCTCGAAAATACCACCGGTAAATGATTTATTCGTTTAATGTGTTTTAGGTCGCTTATCCAACCGGGATCCTTTTGCAAAACTTTTTTATATAAGAATAGTATTCCTTGTAGTGCTTGATTTTGAGTGGAAGAAGAAACGTGTCGTTCAATTGCCAAATAATTTATAAATCTCTGTATTTCTTCTTTACCTAATTCATTCGGGTGGGTTTTATTATTGAAGATTATGAATTGCTTAATCCACGAAGTGTAGCTTTCTTCGGTATTGCGCGAATAATGATTGACTCTTAGTTCGGTTCGCACCAAATCTAGAAGCTTCGGTCTATTTTCCTCTCTAACCCTTTCCATAAAATGTTTTGGTGTTCCTCCCGAATCCAACATAAGACAATCACGGCAAACATTCAACCAGAAACTGGCGCTCTCAACTTTCAACTCGCAACCGGTAAACACGCAACACGATAACTGCCATCTACGATCTGCAAACCTCAAACTCGAAACGTTCTGGGAATTTGGGAATTATAAATGATAAATTGGAAATGATAAAGCACTTTGCGCGATACCACCGGCTAATGCCCACTGCCAAATGACTAATAACAAATCCCAAATAACGTTTTTTTACCAAATCGCAGTTTTCTCCAGAAATTTTCGTTTTTCACCAGAAAAGTTCTCAATGCTAGAAAAGCTGTTCGGCGAGATGTCACAAGTTCCCATGTTTCACTGCTTCTTCCGGTAAACCCTTTGTGCTTTTTGTTATGCTGGGATATTCTTCGTGTTAGATTTGAGGTGAAGCCGATGTAGTAACGACCGCCGGAAGATCGCAAAATATATACGTAATATTTTGGCATAAAAAAATCCCGATGTGTATCGGGATTATTTGTTTGTGGGCGCTCATGGATTCGA
>JAMCWE010000099.1 GCA_023475265.1 Bacteroidota bacterium | reverse complement strand
TTAATTAGAAAGGTTGGCAAAACCTATAAATATTACGTAACAGAATTTGGAAGACAAGTAATAATCACATGTTTGAAGTTGAAGAATTTAGTGATTATACCAAGCCTCAATTTTGTTAACGCCTAATTTATTTCTTGCCAGTTTTGGTTTTAATTTTATTGATAAGGTACTAAAAAGAGCAAAGTTAATTAATTACAAATTTCATTAATAATTGAGAGAGAGGTTACTATGCCGTTTCGAAGACTCCCAGCTACTGATTCAACCAGATCAGACGCACTGCGCGCTGTTTATACAAAAACAATCTCGGCGCCTGTTGAAGAGCTTCCATTTTCAACAACAAATTTGGATAAGCTGAAAATCTTCTATCCAAAATTTAAAATGGAAATTGAAGAAAGAGGAACAGCGCTTTCAGTTCAATCAGAAGCTACATTGATATCAAATGCTGCACAGGAAAAATGCAGAATGTATGTTTCGCACTTTATTCAGGTTTTTAATTTTGGAGTTGCAAGGAATAAATTCAAAGCAAGCGAAAGAGCATTTTTCCAGCTAAGTGTAAATCAAGAAACAGTACCTGATCTTAAATCATCCGACAGCTTGACAGCCGTTGCCGAAAACATTATTAAAGGAGATGTAAACCGGATAGCTGCCGGAGGAGCGGAGATGAGCAATCCTTCCACAGCAGAAGTTGAAGCTGTATTTAATGATTACGCTGCGAAGTCAGCAGACCAGAGCGTAAAGAAAGGCGTATATGAAAAAGAGCAAAAGGATGTTGATAACATTCGAGCTGAAGCTGATGAATTGATAACCGATATATGGGATGAGATAGAATTTAAGTATCGGAAAGATGAGCCTTCAGCAATGCGACGTAAAGCCCGTGAATACGTCGTTGTATATGTAACGCGTCCCGGTGAAACACCGGAGGAAGTTACGCAGCCGGCACCTGAAGTACCAGCGAAGTAAAAAAGTATATATGCAAACCTCGAAGGTCACTGGCCTCAGACCTTCGAGGTTACTTAAATATTAGGGCAACCTTCAAGGTCTAAAGAAGTGACCATGAAGGTTGGGTGGAATCTCGAAGGTTATAAATTGAAAAGTATATTATCTTTATTATATAGTGAATGATACACTGAAACTCAGAAATATTTTTTACACCGATACTAATGGCGTCGGACATACAAAATTAGGTTTTAATTTATGGTATAGAGCGATAGCTTTTAGAGATTATATCAAAATTAAAGAGAAGTAATAATTGTAATATATCCTTGCTCATATAAAATAAGCGCACATTTACGAAGTATTTTGTGCAACCTTTAAGATTTATTTATTGCTTTAACAACTAAAGTTTATTAAAATTCGATTGGTCATTTAACTATAGGAATTTCATTATGGCAAATGCTCATCAATTTACCGCAATAATAGAAAAAGAGGATAATCAGTATGTTGCGTTATGTCCTGAACTTGATATTGCAAGTCAAGGTGATACTGTTGAAGAAGCGCGCAAAAATCTTAAAGAAGCGTTGGAATTGTTCTTTGAATCTGCTTCGCCGCAAGAAATTAAAGAACGGCTTCATGAGGAAATTTTTATTACAAGAGTGGAGATAGCAGTTGGGTAGATTAAAGGTTCTATCCGGCGAGGAGGTATGCAAAATACTTGAAAAATTCGGTTTCGAAAAAGCTAGCCAAAAAGGGAGTCATATTATAATGCAAAAGAAAAATGATAATTCTACACTCACAGTACCAGTACCTAATCATAAAGAACTACGCTTCGGTACATTAAAATCAATTATTAGACAATCACAAATTCCTAGCATTCAATTCGAAGAATAATTATTAGGGCAACCTTCGAGGTCTAAAGCAGTGACCTCGAAGGTTACACAGAATCTTTTATTTAATCTTTCTTCATCTTATCAATAAATGGAGCTAAGAGATCAATCGGTACGGGGAAAATTATTGTTGAGTTTTTATCTGATGATATTTCAGTCAAGGTTTGTAAAAATCTTAATTGAATTGCAACCGGGTATTTCTGTAATACGTCTGCTGCGTCTGATAGCTTTTGGCTTGCCTGGAATTCACCTTCCGCATGAATAATCTTAGCTCTTCTTTCACGTTCGGCTTGCGCTTGTATTGCAATTGCACGCTGCATTTCAGGCGGTAAGTCAACTTGTTTAACTTCAACAGCGGTGACTTTAACGCCCCAAGGTTCAGTCTGTTCATCAATTATATGTTGAAGCTCGCGATTAATTTTATCGCGCTCTGCCAAAATTTCATCTAACTGAGATTGACCTAATATGCTTCTTAAAGTTGTTTGAGAAATTTGGGACGTAGCGAATAAATAGTCGGCTACTTCAACAACTGCTTTTTCTGCTTGCACTACTCTAAAATATACCACCGCATTTACTTTAAGCGATACGTTATCTTTGGTAATAATATCTTGCGGCGGTACATCCATTACCACAGTACGCAAGCTAATTTTAACCATCCGATCTACAATGGGAATTAAAAATATAATGCCCGGACCTTTTGTATTAATCAATCTGCCAAGCCTAAATATAACTCCGCGTTCATATTCACGAAGTATTTTTATTGCACTTGAAAGAATGAAAAGAGCAAATACTACTATTATAAAAATGAAAACCGAAAACTCCTGCATGTAAACCTCCACTTTCTATTTTGTTATTAATCTTTCTTTTTAATTTGTAATTTTAAATTAGAAACTCCGATGACAATAATTTTATTTCCGTTTGATATTTTACCTTCAATACTTTCTGCGTTCCAAATTTCGCCATGAACTTTAATTCGTCCATTTGGATCTAGATCAGAAATTGCTTCTCCGATTTCGTTTATTAATCCTTCTGTTCCTGTAGTTGGTCTTCTTCGCTGAGCTTTTATTCCGAGTCCGATTGCAAAGGAGAAAAATAATACTGTTAGAATTACAAATAACAGAATTACTTCCCATGAAATTTGCAGTACATCAAAACCTGAATCGGTTTTAATAAGCATAAGAGAACCGAGAATTAATGAGATGACACCGCCGATTGTTAAAAGTCCGTGGCTTATAATTTTTATTTCTAAAATGAATAAGATAATTGCAAAGATGATTAACGCTAAGCCTGCGTAGTTGATTGGTAAAGTGTGCATTGAATAAAATGCCAGCACTAAACTTATTACACCAACAACGCCGGGGAAAATTAATCCGGGACTATAAAGCTCAAATAATAAACCATATATACCTAGCATAAACAAAATGTATGCAATATTGGGATCGCTCAAAATACTAAGCAGCTTTTGTTGAAAGCTCATTTCTACATAAATAAGCTGAGCATTATTGGTATGAAGTATTTCAGAACCACTGGCAGTTTTAATTTCTTTGCCATTTATTTTATTAAGCAGGTCTTTCATGTTTGCTGCGATCAAATCAATAACACTGTCTTTCAAAGCTTCGGTTTCAGTTATAGAAATACTTCTTCTAACGGCTTCCTCCGCCCATTTAACGTTTCTATTTCTTTTCTCGCTAATAGTTCTTATAAACGCTGCGGCATCGTTGGTTACTTTTTCAGTCATTGTAGAATCCATTTGACCTTGCATAGAAACCGGATGCGCCGCGCCAATATTAGTTCCGGGTGCCATTGCTGCAATGTGTGCAGCTAAAGTTATAAATACTCCCGCTGAAGCGGATCTTGAGCCTGGCGGAGAAACATAAACAACTACAGGGACCGGAGATTGAAGAATATCCGATACAATTATTCTAGTTGATTCCAATAAACCGCCGGGAGTGTTAAGACGAAGGACAAGGCATTCCGAATTGTGTTTTATTGCTTGTTCAATTCCATAATGAATATAATCGGAAGCTGCAGGATTTATAGCGCCGTCGAGAGTAATTACTAATACGTTTGTAGTTTGGCTATTCAGGTGGAAAGTCAAAATTGAAAACCATATAAAAAGGAAAGATAATCTAAACATGTATTCCCTGCAGAAGTTGTTGTTAAAAATTATGCAAAAAAAACTCATGAAGCAAGGAAAGAAAGAGATAAGAAATATAAACGGGATTGTTAAATTTTAATTAGATTTTATTTCTAAGTGTTTTATCAAAGGGAGCCAATAATTTAAAAATTTTCTCATTTTTCTTAACATGAATCTGGCTTTTAAGTATTATTATAACTGAACAATTCTTATATTTATATAACATACTTTCTGCCAATTGATTTTGATTAAATTGCGAACTTGAATCTTAAAATGATATAGTTTTCTCATAATTAATTAAATTAATTATGAGAAATTGAGCTAATTTGCTTAAATCAAAATGGTATAAATGTTGAAGAATCAAAGCGGATTTGATAAATTTTATTTTATAATATTTAATTTTTTTACACTAAGTTATTATTCAAAGTCATACTTTGGGAGTGTATTTTTTACTAATTTCCAATCTTTAACAATAGGAAATAATGAATATGATTGAGAACCAGAAAAATAAACCTGTCCTTTTAATTGCACTAACCATTATTATGGTAATTATCCTTTCGCATTTTCTGAATGGTGTTACTATTCTTGGTTATACTGTAAAACCAATAGATTTATTTATGGATATTAAGCCGGATTCGCTGCTAAGTTATAATTATAATTCGATTGACAAAAATTTCAACTTTGTGGACACAACAAATAGCGGCAAATCAAAATTTTCTAATTCTGTTTTCTCTGCAAGTGTTTCATTTGATTTAATTCGTGAAGCATTTGAAGCGCCTCATAATACCGACAAAGATAATGTTTCTGAAACTTCTGAAGCTGGCGGACCAGCATTTACTAATGTACAGCTTACCGGAAATCTCGATCAGATGAAATATTTTTTTAATGCATTAAAAGAGTCCAGAAGCCAGCAAATTCGTGTTGCTCATTATGGAGATTCTGGAGTTGAAGGAGATAATGTAACAGCAAATATTAGAGAAGATTTGCAAAGAGAGTTTGGAGGATATGGTGTTGGATTTCTTTCAATTACTTCGCAGGATATTACATTCAGAACTACAACAAGAATGTCATTCTCGGATAATTGGCAAACAATTTCTGTACTAACAAATAACCCGCAAAATTTACCATTGGGAATTAGCGGATTTGTTGCAATTCCACAAAGTAACAGTTGGGTAAGATATGCCACTAAATTCAGTACAGCAAAAATATTTTACAGCAATGCTAAAAGTTCTTCTATAAAATATTCTTTTAATGATGGCTCTGATCAATTCGCGAATTTAAAACCCGGGAATGATTTAAAAGAATTAACACTTTCCGCACCAGGAGGCAATGGCTCTTCTTTCAAACTAACTGCTACAATGTCTAATCAGGGATATTTCTACGGTGTCAGCCTCGAATCAGGAAATGGAGTTTATGTAGATAATTTCCCATGGAGAGGAAATACAGGTTTAGGATTTTTAAGTATTTCCGAATCTTCATTCCAGCAGTTCAGCAAGATGATGAATTATAAATTAATTATATTATCATTTGGTGCAAATGAAACTAGCTTTGGATCAGGGGATAATAAATGGTACGCTAATCAGATGGTTAAAGTTATAAATAATCTTAAGCGAGCTTTCCCTCAAACTAGTATTTTATTAATTGGCGTCGGCGATAGAGGAATTAAGAGAGGAACAAGATTTGTGACTGATCCAAACATTCCGCTCTTACTTAAAGTTCAACAGGATATTGTTGCAAGAACAGGCGTAGCTTTTTGGAATTTGTTCGAAGCAATGGGCGGTTATAATTCAATGGAAACTTGGGTCCAGTCAAATTATGCATTATTGGATTATACACATCCTTCGCAGCAAGGCGCAGCTAAAATAGGTGATATGATTGCAAAAGCATTAATCGATGCCTATAACAAATCAAAATAATTTTATTAAACAGTAATAAAGGCAATAAAATGATATCTGAACGTCTGAAACAAATTATTCTCAAAGAATTAAATCTTAGCAATTTTGATTTTAAAGATGAAACAACCGCCAATCAAGTTCCCGGCTGGGATTCATTTAATCATATCAATGTTATTTTGGCAATTGAAAAAGATTATGATATCCATTTCAAAGGTTTAGAAATATTAAAGATAAAGAATATTGGAGAACTTCAAAAGCTTGTTGATACAAAACTTCAAAGCTGATTTTATATAATCAAATCAAATTTTATTTTGGAAAATTGGGAATTATTATAAATTAAAATTACAAATAAAGCGAGCATGAATGTTTTCTAGTATTGATTTTAATAAGCTGCTGCAGCTTTTTGTTTACGATCCACAAGATCATCTCTTTTTCAGCACAAGCTTTTTCCTCTTTTTATTTTTAGCAATGCTCATTGTTTATAGACTTGCAGCTAAAAGCAAAAATGCCAAGATATTCACAATTATATTATTCTCACTTTTCTTTTACTATAAAAATTCCGGATACTTTTTCTTACTTCTTTTTCTTTCCACATTTTTAAATTTTTATTTTGGTAATTGGCTTTACAAAACAAAATCATCAGGATTTAAAAGGCTTTTATTTGTTCTTGCACTAGTAATTGATCTTGGATTACTCGGATATTTTAAATACACAAATTTCTTCTTGCGGATACTAAATGATTTGCACGCTGGAAATTTTCAACCGCTTGATATTCTTCTGCCGGTTGGTATTTCTTTCTACACTTTTAAAGCGATGAGTTATGTAATTGAATTGTACATCGGTTCGATGGAACCAACAAACAGCTTGAAGGAATTTTGTTTATACATGTTTTTCTTTCCTAATATCCTTGCCGGACCGATTGATAGAGCTGAAGCATTTCTGCCTCAAGTACAAAATGATATAACGGTTACTAAAGAAGATATCGGCAGAGCTGTATTTTTAATAATGTGCGGACTGTTTAAGAAAAATGTAATTGCAGATTACATCGGGATAAATTTTGTTGATCGAGTGTATCAAGTGCCGTTAAGATTTACCGGTGTAGAAAATTTATTAGCTACTTATGGTTATGCTCTGCAAGTATATTGTGACTTTTCCGGTTATACTGATATGGCCATTGGTATTTCTCTTCTTCTTGGTTATAAATTAATGGATAACTTCAACGTTCCGTTTATTGCAACAAGCGTTGCTGATTATTGGAGACGATGGCATATTTCTCTTTCAACATGGCTCTTAGATTATATGTTCAAACCATTGCAAATGAGTTTTAGAAAATGGAGAATTTATGGAAGCGCAGTTGCAATCTTTTTAACTTTTTTTGCTGTAGGTTTGTGGCATGGTGCTAATTGGACTTACGTTGTTTTTGGTTTAATCCACAGCACTTATTTAGCTGTTTCTCTTCTTACCATTAAATATAGAAAAGCATTTTATGATAAACTCCATTTAACCGGAACTAAATTTCTAAAAGTTTTTCAAATTATAATCACATTCCATCTTTTGTTAATTGGCGCAGTTGTTTTCAAAGCTGACTCGCTTAAAACCGCAAAGAATGTATTTCACCAAATATTTTATTTCTTCCATGGTGTTGTTTTTTTCCAGTGGATCCAAGGTTATTCAAAAGTTGCAATTTTAATTTTGCTCGGATACATTCTTCATTTTATTCCTAAATCTATTGATAAGAAAGTTCAAAATTTAATTACGGAATCACCGCTTGTTGTTCAAGCCATGCTTTTAGCTGTCATGATTATTGTAGTGGTACAAGTTGAATCAGCCCAGCTTCAGCCTGTAATCTATTTTAATTTTTAATAATATTTATTCTGATATTCTATTTTTTGTAAAACAAAATTTCATTCTTTTAATATAGATTGATATTACACTTTTTAATTTATCCGCCAATTATTTCCTTCATTCAGATAAAATTATTATAATTCCTCCCAAAATATTTAAGAATGTTTAGGACACAGGTTTAAGAAAATGATAGTTTTTTTTAACGGACAATTTTTAGAATTGGAAGAAGTAAAAATCTCTCCTTACGATCGCGGGTTTCAATACGCTGATGGAGTTTATGAAGTAATCAGAACTTATTATGGAAAACTGTTTCGATATCAAGATCATTTGGAAAGATTAAAGAAAAGTCTTGAAGCAATAAAAATCGATTATTCGGAAATAGATAAACTTGATTCTATAATTTATAAAATTATTGAAAAGAATAATTATACTTATGATGACTTCTCAATTTATATTCAAATAACACGCGGTGAATCATATCCAAGAAAACATTCATTCCCTTCGGAAAAAATTAATCCGACAGTTTTTATTTCCGTTACGCCGCTTGATGATGCTTCAAACGACAACACAGGAATTAAAATTATTTTTGAAAATGATTTCCGTTGGCAGAAATGCGATATAAAATCGATTTCTCTATTAGCTAGTGTATTGGCAAATCAACACGCTGTGGAGGAAGACGCCGGTGAAGCAATATGGAATAGAGATGGCTATTTGCTCGAAGGTTCGCATACTAATTTTTGGGCAATTAAGAACGAAGAAGTTTGGACAGCGCCGTTATCAAACTTAATTCTTCCCGGAGTTTCTCGTAAAGTAATTATTGAAGTCTGCCGAAATTCCGGTATTAAGGTTTCTGAACAAGCTGTTAGAGAAAATGAGATTAATTCTTTTGACGAATTTTTTGTTTCCGGTACAACAAGTGAGATAAAACCTGTGGTACAAATTAATGATTGGATTGTTGGTGACGGCAAACCAGGGAAAATTACGAATAAGATTCATTCTGAATTTAATAAATATGTCCAAAGTAAGATTTGGCTTTAAAAAATCTTTTCTGAACATTTATAATTTATCAGTTCATTCTGAATATTTTATGGAATTAATATTTTAGATAATATTATCCTCACTCAAATCTTTCTCTCTGTTGAATCAAATATCTTTTAACTATTTTATAATTATTAAATTGATTTTACTTAAGGTTGAATGTGGATTCTGCAAACGTATTTTTACTAACCGGCGAGTGGAATGATTTTAAAGGCAGAAATATAATTCGTTTTATAGGCACGTCTGAGGAGTTTGGACCGGTAGAATTAATTTTTGATAGAACTAAACCGGTTTTATTTATCGATCGCGACTCAACAATAAGTGAAATCGGTGTAAAGTATTTGCGTAAATCTGTTGAGCTAAAAACATTCGCTAAAAAAGATGTTGATGCAATTTATTTTAATACTCAAAGAGATCTCAAGGCTGCAGCTGAAATTTTGTATTCCAGGAATATTCAAACCTTTGAATCGGATGTCGATCCGGTTAAACGATTTTTAATGGAAAGGTTTATTAATTGTCAGGCGAATGTTTCGGGTGAAGCGAAGAAAAAAAATCGCTTAATAACTTTTGTAAATCCAAAAATAAAACCTTGTGAAGTTTCTCCGCGCTTTACCATTGTTTCATTGGATATAGAAACCGGAGTAAAGAATTCAGCATTATATTCAATTGCAGTTCATGTAACCGGAAAAATTGGGGAGACAAAAAAAGTATTTATGATTGGGCTGTCGAAGAAAAAGACTCCGCAATATTTAACTTTTTTTGATAACGAAAAAGATTTATTAGAAAATTTCATCGCCTGGTGCAATGAGATTGATCCAGATATTATAATTGGCTGGCATGTCATCGGATTTGATTTGATGTTTCTTGAAAGAAAATTTCAAGAACATAATATTTCATTCGATCTTGCTCGCGGTGAAGGGAAAGTTTCATTAAGAAATAGAAAGAGTGGCGGATATTTTGCATTTATTCCGGGAAGAATTGTAATTGACGGTCCGCCTTCATTAAGATCTTCGTTTTTTTCATTCGAAGATTATAAGCTTGAAACAGTTGCGCAGGAACTTTTGAAAACCGGCAAAACAATAAAACCGGATAAAAATAAAATTCATGAGATTGAAAAATTATTTGCAGAAGACAAAATAAAATTAGCTGAATATAATTTGCAGGATACAGTTTTGGTAAGTGAGATATTTAAAAAAGCAGGACTAATTGAACTTTCTGTTAGGCGTGCACAACTATCCGGTTTGCTTATGGATCAATTAGGAATGATGACAGCGGCATTTGATCATTTTTATTTACCGAAGATTCATCGAGCAGGTTTTATAGCTATTGATAAAAAAGATATTTCGGAGATGGCGCATTCGGCAGGCGGATATGTTCTCGATCCCAAGCCTGGACTTTATGATGATGTTGTTGTATTAGATTTTAAAAGCTTGTATCCATCTATAATTAGGACATTCAAAATCGATCCAATTTCTAGACTGCTTTCCGATGAAAACACTATTGAAACTCCAGGCGGGTATAAATTTTCTTCAACTAATTATTTCTTGCCAAATTTTATTGAACAATTAATGATTCAAAGAAGCGAGGCAGTTAAGAAAAAAGATAAACAGCTTTCTCAAGCAATTAAAATTTTGATGAATAGCTTTTACGGAGTTATGGGTTCGTATGGATGCAGATTTTATCATCCCGATCTTCCTTCGGCAATAACAAGCACCGGTCATTATCTTCTTTTAGGCAGTAAAGAATATTTTCAAAATAAAGGTTATGAAGTTGTTTATGGAGATACCGATTCTTTATTTGTAAAATTAAAAATAGGAGAAGGAACTTCTGCGGAAAAAATTGCTCGTTCTCTTGCTGGTGAATTAAATAATTATTGGAAAGAGAAATTAAAATCCGAATTTAAAGTCGAATCGTTTCTTGAAATTGAATTTGAAAAGCATTATAAAAAATTCATTATAACACCGATGCGAAGAAGCGAATCCGGTGCTAAAAAAAGATATGCCGGGTTACTCTTAAGTAATGAAATTGAAAAAATTGAATTTGTAGGAATGGAGTTTGTGAGATCTGATTGGACCCGGCTTGCAAAAGAGTTTCAGGTTGAACTGTACGAAAGATTATTTCATAATTTGGATGTAGCAGATTGGATAAGAGAGATTGTCTCGAAAGTGAATAAAGGCGAACTTGACGATAAATTAATTTATAGAAAAAGATTGAGAAAGGGGATTGATGAATACACTAAAAATATACCTCCACAAGTTAGAGCGGCCAGGATGATTGATTCAACAGAGAATGTCGTTTATTATGTTATTACCAAGCGCGGCCCCATTCCGATTGAACTTGACCACAGCGATATAGATTACCAGCACTATATTGAAAAGCAGCTTAAGCCCATCGCCGATTCTGTATTAATGATTTTTGGTGAATCCTTTGATTCAATAAATAAATCATCTCAGTTAAATTTTTTTGAATAAATCTCGTACCTACAAAATCAGATTCCAAAGAAATTTATTTTTCAAAAAAATAGATATTAAATTTTACCACTTAGATTAAAAGTTTTATATTTAAATTAAATATTAAAATTTATATTAAACGCTTTACTGAAATCAGAATGAAATTAAATAGGGTTTATTTTCAAAGATTATACGATACGAAAGGGATGGAAATTAAAAGCAGAAATAATTTGGCTGGATCTATCACCTTCTCAAAAATTATTTTATTGAGAGGTTAACTTAATGGATAATGTTCCGGGAATCTTGATAGCCGAAGATGAAAATATTATTGCCAAAGATATTCTAAAAACTTTAGAACGATTGGGATATAAAGTTTTTGGTTCTGTAAGGACGGGAAAGGATGTAATTGAAAAAGCAAAAGAATTGAATCCGGATATTGTTTTAATGGATATTATGCTGGAAGGGGAAATGTCGGGCATAGAAGCCGCAGAAATAATAATGGGCACGCTAAACATTCCTGTTATTTATCTAACTGCTTTAGCTGATAGTGAAACATTACATCGCGCAAAAATTACTGAGCCATTCGGTTATGTTCTGAAACCATTCGATGAAAGAACGCTTCACTCTTCAATTGAAATGGCGTTATACAAATATCAAATCAATAATGAATTGAAAGAAAGAACTAGAGAACTTGAAGAAGAAAGGAACAAATCAAATAAGCTTCTGCATAATATTTTTCCATCAGAAGTTGTTAAGGAACTAAAAGAAACCGGATTTATTAAACCAAAAGAATTCTCAATTGTCACTCTTCTTTTTACCGACTTCCAAAATTTTACTGAAATTTCCTCTGATATGCATCCGCAGCAATTAGTAAGTGAATTGAATGATATATTTAAAAATTTTGATTCGATAATAGATAAGCACGGACTAGAAAAATTAAAAACAATGGGAGATTCTTATATAGTTGGCGGCGGACTGCCGGTGGAAAATAACAGTCATGCTTTTGATGTAGTTTCCGCTGCTCTTGAAATGCAAAAATATTTAGCCGAAAGAAATAAAATATCAAAACATAAATGGGAAATGAGAGCAGGTGTGCATTCGGGAAATGTTGTTGCAGGCGTAGTTGGTAAAAATAAATTTACCTATGATGTTTGGGGCAATACCGTAAATGTTGCAAGTAAGATGGAAAGAAATGGGGTTCCATGGAAAATAAATATTTCTAAACAAACTTATGAATTAATTAAAGATTGTTTTGAGTGCGAATACCATAACAGCATTGAAATAACCTGTTATGGCAAGATTGATATGTACTTCGTTTTAAAGAAAAAATTTGAGCCAAGTTTTATCAGGGATAAAATTAATTAATTTGATCATCAACTTTAATATTCAATGTCAGTTTTAATTCCCTTTAGATCTTGATAATTAATTTTTCGAAGTTAATGTAGTTTTAAATAAATGAAAATTATTTGAAGAGATTAATCAAAAAATTTAATTAAATCTTAATGTTGGAATGGAATCAAAAACTAAAATACTTATAGCCGAAGATGAATTCATCATTGCTATGGATATTAAAAAGATCCTTGAAAAATTGGGCTACCAAGTTACATCATTTGTGGGCAAAGGTGCGGATGCAATTAGTAAAGCTGAAATTGAGAAGCCTGATTTGGTATTAATGGATATTATGTTGAGCGGGCCTATTTCAGGAATTGAAGCTGCTGAAGTAATAAAAAATAAATTCCATATTCCGGTTGTTTATCTAACAGCATTAACGGATGACGAAACTTTACAAAAAGCAAAGATTACAGAACCGGGAGCTTATCTTCTTAAACCGTTTGATCAAAGAGGACTTCACAGCGCTATCGAAATTGCATTGTACAAATATAAAATGGAAACACAGCTTAAGCTGAAAACAAAAGAATTAGAAGAAGAAAAAATTAGAACCGATGAACTATTGCATCATATTTTGCCGGGGGAGATTATAAAAGAATTAAATGCCAATGGAGTTATTACTCCAAGACATTATGATTCTGTTACAATTTTATTTACAGATTTCCAGGGATTCAGTCAGATAACAAATTCCTTACCGCCTGCTGAATTAGTCAAAGAGCTTAATGAAATATTCAGCAGCTTTGATGTTATAATTGAAAAATATGAATTAGAAAAGCTCAAATCGATCGGTGATACTTATATGATTTGCGGCGGTCTTCCTGAAGAAATAAATAATCATGCAGTTAGAGTAATTTCCGCAGCAAAGGAAATGATTAATTATTTAAATGAAAGAAACAAAAATTCAAAAGTGAATTGGAAGCTAAGAGCCGGCATAAATACAGGCGCTGTAGTTGCTGGAATTGTTGGGTCTGATAAATTCACTTATGATGTTTGGGGAGATGCTGTTAACATTGCCAGCCGTATGGAAAATAGTTCTGATGCCGGTAAGATAAATATTTCCGGCAGCACTTATAATTTGGTTAAGGACTATTTCAACTGCGAATATAGAGGAAAACTTTCCGTGAAAGGAAAGGGAGAAGTTGATATGTATTATGTGAAGGAAGAAAAAGCATAGACAATTATATTTCCTGTTATTAATGAATAAACCGTAAACAATTCAGAAATAAAACTATCATTCCTTATCTTCAGAATTAATTTGATTAAGCAGATATAATTACTTAAGTTTTTTCACTTTAATAATTATTATGGGGGCTTGCTCTGAGGGTACTATATAAATTATTATTTCTTTGCCTAGTAATATTTTCTTTTGCAGGTTGTTTTAATCAGAAAAAAGAAACAAGGATTGAACCACCAGAACTCAATTCTAAAATTGTACCGATTAAAAATAATGTTCCAAACGTAAAGATTACAGAATACCCTGTTCCGGATTATTCTCAAATTCAATCCATATCAATCATATCACCGAATGAAATTTATGTTTTTACTCTTTATAAAATTTTTCTTTTTAACGGAAAGAATTTTGAAAAGCTTTATGAAGTTAAAAGCAGCAATTTAAAAATCTATACGGCTGATTGTGACGGAAATTTTATTGCTGTAACACTTAATAATCAGAAAATTGGGGAAGATTATTTAATTCCAAATTTAACATTATTAAGAATACATAAATCAAGAAACAAAGTAATAATTACTGATACATTGATTGTTAAGCCTCCATTTTCAAATGCTATTACAACTATAAAATTTGTAAAGAAAGGAATGTTATTTATAAATGGCATAATTGAGTATTGCACTTTATCATTAAATAGTCAAAAAAGTCTAAATGTTGATGATATTGAAATGCATCACTATTCTTTGTACTCGTATAACATGCCTTACCGCATTGCAGCAGGAACTTCTCTACAAAAAAACATTCAAATTTTCTATTCAAGAAAATCAGTCTTATATTCTAACCTAAATAATTCTCCTCCCAAAATGTTTCCGCTTTTCGACCTTAATAAAAATTTTGATGTTTATGGTGGAATACTTAAAGTCAATATTGCTGATACAAATTTTGGCTGGTTTCTTTTTAACTCAAACAATTTTCTTTATGAGAGAAAAAATCAACATCAACTAAAAATCTTTTCTTTGGATACTTTGAAGTTAAATGGTCAAAAATATGAATCGGGCAATAATATAATAAGTGCATTACCTTTTTCAAAAGACAATATTTGGGCTGTCACTAAAGATGGGAAAATACTTCATCAGTTACCATCAAGTGATAAATGGGATAAGAGGACCTGGTCGGTAGTTGCCGAAATAAAGAATTTTCAACCTGTGGATGCAACAGCTGTCGATTCAACTTGTATTTACTTGTTTGGAAACTCCTTAATTAAAATGCAAATATACGTTAGAGCCTCAGTTACCAATAACAATCAAAAAAGTATCTCGAAGCAAGATTATTTGTTTGACCCTATTAGACTTATTTCAACTCGTGCTGCTTATGGTGCCGGTATTGCTGATCTGGATAATGATGGTAACGAAGACGTATATATCGTTAATATTTATGGCATGAATGAAATTTATTTTAATAAACATCCTATCGACTTTGTTTTACCGAACAATGAGTTTGCATCGCAAAGAAATTTGACAGGTAGAACTAATTATACTAAGAATGGAACCAATGATTTAAGCGCCGAACTCGGCTTAGCCGTTGACGATTTCTGTGAAGACGGAAACCAGGATATTTATATAACCCGTCTGGCTGGAAGCAACCCTTTATTCTTAAATAACGGCTCGGGTTATTTTAAAGATGTAACAGATGAGATGAATTTAAACCACGACATCGGAAGATCCGAATGCGCCGTTGCTGCTGACGTAGATAACTCAGGCTACCTTGATATTTTCACTTCAAGTTTCTTTCTATCCAACCGTCTTTTTATAAATAATAAAGCTGCAAATTTTATCGATGGGACAAAAAAATCTCATCTTGCTTCCAACGGCTCAACCGTTTGTGCAGCTTTTGGAGATATTAATAACGACGGATATGATGATTTATACATTGGAAATTGGGGAAGAGAGAACAAGCTTTATTTGAATAACGGCGATGGAACTTTCGGAGACATCACACGGTCAAGCGGAACAGGGTGCGGAGATCTTAAAGAAACAAATTCTGTTTTGTTTGCTGATTTTAATAACGATGGCTTACTCGATCTCTTTGTCGGGAATAGAGGGAACGGCAACAAATTATTTTTAAACCGGGGAAATGGAAAATTTGAAGATGTAACCGATAGTGTAGGCTTGAAAGATACAGTCTTTACTTACGGCGCTGCATTCGGCGATTTTGATAATGATGGCTATCTCGATCTTTTTGTTTCTTATCTTGGGGGGTTTAAAATATACAGAAACATGATGGGGAGTAATAATGGTAAATTATTTTTTAAGGATGTTACTGATTCTTATTTAGGGAAAGGCGAATTATTCAATTCATATAATACGGGCGCTGCTACTGCTGACTTCGATAAAGACGGTGATCTTGATATTTTTGCTTCTCAAAATGGAGGCAGTTCAATTTTATTTGATAATCTGCTGCACCAACATTCTAGAAAGTACGATAATTATTTAGAGGTTAAGGTTGAAGGTTCGCAAAGCAATCGGGACGGTGTTGGCGCTAAGCTAAAGCTTTTTAGGAACGATACCCTTATTGCTTATCGTGAAGTTGAAAGCGGATATGGATATGCTTCTTCATCTTCTAAAATACAACACTTCGGACTTGGAAACGGCGCGGGCAAATTTAAGCTGCAAGTAAATTTTCCAATGTCCGGTGTTGTTAAAACTCTTGCGGTTCAGCCCAAATCATTTATTACCGTAAAAGAGCACCAAGGAATAACCGAAAGTTATTTTATTGCCAAGAAAGCGTTGATTAGATATATTCTGGGAAAAGATTTTGTTATCTCATTCCTTAAGTTTATACTTTTCTTAATTTTAATTATGCTTATTGCGAAAGCAAAGTTATTGCGTTCGAATTTTGAATCAGCTGATAAAAATAAATTAAAACAAATTCTATCACTTTCTTTTCCAGCAATAATAATATTCGTCGTTTTATACTTAGTTATCGAATTCATTTTTTATTATAGTCAAAATTTTTACATGAGCTCATATTATTACATGAGCAATACAAGAAACCTTTTTGTTGAAGATGCGCTGCCATTTATAGTTGTATTAGGTTTTGAAGCTGTTTACCTGAAAGTTAAAAAAGATAAAGAACTTAGAAATATCGGTTCGGAAAATTTAATTGCAAACATTTGGACTTTACTCCGGCGATTCGGGCATGGGGAAGGAATGCTTATGAACATAAACAGGCTTTCTCTATTTATGAAAAATATTGCTTTTGATGCCAGCTTCGGTATAATTCCTAAAGCCGAAATAAACGAACGTATATCGGAAATTATTGAGGAATATAAGAGGATAACAATTCCCGGGCTCAAGAAGATTTCTTCCTTGCTTATTCAAATTCAGGATGTTAAACATTTAATCTATAATAAGAATGAATTACCTAAGAATTTTGATTTTGAATCTGTAAGTAAAACTATACCTGAAACAAGCGAGCAGCTGTTATATATTAGCCAGGAACTTCTCAATATGATTAATGATCGGTCTAATGACATTGACTATAGAGTTATCATGAAGTTGACAGATGAGTTTGAAAATAAAATAAAAATCTTGAAACAGGAGATAACGGCGATAAGAGATGAAATTAAAAAATATTTTATTACCGATTTAGATAAAGCAATCGAATTGACATTGAAGAAGTTTAAGCCAAAAACATTTGACAGTATAACAATTGATTACTCAAATAAATTGAGAAATCAAAAAATATTTATCACTCTTTCTGAATTAAGTGAGATTTTATCTATTATAATTCAAAATGCAATTGATGAAATAGGTAGAAGAGAAGATGAAAAAGGTATAATAAGAATTTCGACTACAGAATCAGAATCCAGTATTATCATTAATGTTGAAGATAATGGGAAAGGCATTCCTATGAATAGATTGGATACAATCCTTGATTGGGGGCAGACATCTAAGTTAGGCAACCATGGCTTTGGACTGCGGTATGTGAGATCATGTCTTGAAAAATATGAAGGGAAAATAGCTCTTGGTTTGAGTGAGCTTGGCGGTGCGTGTTTTTTAATTGAATTAAACAAATTTTAGTTACTTAGTACTCTTGTTCATAAATACGGTGACGTATAAAATATACCTATAGTGATAAAGAAAAGGCTTAACGATTATGCTTTCAATTGTCCCTTTAGGGACAAAATATTTATAGAATAAATAACCCAGACTAACTTGAAGTCCCATAGGGACGAAATAAATAATTCTGAGACTGATATTTATATAAATTTATTTCTAATATATCGTCCCTACGGGACTTGGGTTGTTTTGGTTAATCTATTTCTATAAATATGTCGTCTCTACGGGACTTATTCAAAATATAAGTCACAGTATTTACGAATACATGTACTTAGTGTGACCTATCGTGGCAAAAAGACATTCGCCACAAAGGCGCTAAGGCAAGATGGAGAAATAATTAATGTTAAATTTATTAATCATAGATGACAGCGTTCCATTCTTAAATGATGTGGAACTTTTGCTTAAGGATAAGTACAATATCTTCAAAGCAGAAAACGGAAAGAAAGGCCTGAAAATTTTAAAGCGGGAAAATATTTCCCTAGTCCTTCTTGATTTAAAATTACCGGACATATACGGATTAGATGTCCTCCAGCAGATACATAACGAAATTGATCAATACATGCCGGTGATAATAATAACAGATTACGGTAATTTAGAAACTGCCGTAAAAGCAATGCAATTAGGCGCTTTCGACTTTGTTCAAAAAGACTTTAACCATGAAATACTCAACCAAAAAATTATTATAGCATTAGAAAGACGCGAGCTGAACATCAGCTTAAATGTTCTAAAAGAAACCGTGAATGAACAGTATGACTATTTTATATCTGCAAGTATAGCAATGCAAGCATTAGATTTTGAAATAACTAAATATGCAAAACAGGATATTGATGTACTAATCCAGGGTGAGACAGGTGTTGGAAAAGATATAATTGCCTATGAAATTCACAAACGAAGCAAGAGAGAAAATAAAATTTTTGTCCAGGTTCCGCTGCATACTTTAAGCGAGAATCTTATTGAGTCGGAGCTTTTCGGATACGAGAAAGGCGCATTCTCCGGCGCTGATTCTGCAAAGACCGGCAAGTTTGAAGCCGCAAACGGAGGCACTATTTATCTTCCGGAAATTTCTGAGATAAATGAAAATCTGCAATTAAAGCTTTTATACTTTATGCAGTATAAATCAATTAACAAAATAGGACAGGGCAGCAGCAAGAATATAAATCTTGATGTTAAAGTAATTATGGCTTCAAATAAAAATTTAACAGAGCTTGTAGAAAAAGGAAAGCTTAGGGAAGATTTTTATTACAGGATTAGCGCAGTTACTTTAACAGTGCCTCCTTTGCGAAATAGAAAAGACGGATTAAAGGAATTAGCTGAATATTTTTTGACTAACCTTTCCGCGAAGTATCATAAAACAGGCTTGCAATTGCCGGAGGAAGTAATTGAAGCAATGATGGAATATAATTGGCCCGGTAATGTAAGAGAACTACGCAACGCAATTCAAAGAGCAGTAATAATGGCTGATAACGATAAGATTTTATCGTTGGATGATTTTCCTAATTTAATTGCATCTTCAAATCAATATAATAACGGCGGTGACGGTTCATTTCAAGCAGCAATGAACAAAGCTAAGTATGATTACTTTAAATCTCTATTAGCGGAGACCAGCGGCAACAAAACAAAAGCAGCGGAAAGAGCAGGATTATCAAGGCAGGGATTATTGAATATACTTAAAGACCTGGATTTTGAATAACAAAACAATAGCACTCAGATGACACTGACCCGCCTGCCTTTCTGTCGACAGCCAAGACCGGACGGGCAGGTTTGACATATATCCACAGATTATATTATATAAAAAACTTATATCAGTGAAAATCGGTAGCATCAGTGTTCTATTTATTACAACAAGCCCTTAAAGCACTTCGACCTTAAGTTTAAAACCCAATTGATTAAGCATTGATGTTAAATCTTCATAAGTAACTTCGAAGTTATTTGTGTCCATCAATCCAATACTTGCTACTATCTGCTGGACATTCTCACTCTCAAAAATATCTTCCATCATAGCATGTTCACACCAGTCTACAAGTTCATCTTTTTTGATTTTGTTGTTTAAGTAATCCGATAGTTTATTTGCCAATATCTTTTTTGAAATTGTCATTTTTACCTCAGCTTCTTATGACCTTCATCTTTTAGGATACTTTTTATGGATTTCCACTAATTCGTTATTTGTATTATAAATTTCTTGATAAAAAGAAATTGTTACTTCATTTACATTTACTTCTTTAACATACCTTGCCAGCCAGCCGTGTTTACCCTGAACAATATACCAATATCTCCTGGAACCATCAGGATTTTCAGTCCAGTTTCCGAATTTCTTTTCATTTTCTTTTCTTGTAGTCAAGGTTATATTTTGTTAATCGATTCTTAAACAAGTTATCCAATAAATATTTAATAATCAAATAGGTAGATTCACTAATTCCAACATGTCACGACTTAGTCGATTAGAAGAAGCCGGAATAGCAAATTCCAACTAGCAATTCGCAGGAATTCCAGAATGTTTTATACGAAAATCAACGCCATACATTAAAATCGTACTGTTCATTAAAAAGTGACCAAGAAAATTATTATATTTTTAATGATACTAATTTTAATTTTGAATAAAAGCGAGGCATCCAATGGCAGAACAAATTTCAGATAAAAGCACCAAGAGTCAGATTCTTCAAGCGTATAATGAAGCGCTTGCAAAACTTAAAGAAGCTAAACAGGAAGATAGAAAAATAGAAAAGAAAAAAGAGGAAGAATATAAAATTGTAAAGCAGGCATCGGAGAATTCGGTTGAGAAAATAGTCAACGGCATTAGTAAGGCTAAGATTGAGATTATGAATGCGCTTGATGAAGTCGGGGAACATCTAACATCGGAATTCAAGAAACTCGAGGAACTTCAAAAAGCAATTGAGCTTGAATCAGATTACCTTCACGAAATTTATGATATAAAAATAAATTCCGATTCTTTATCTGCCTTGTTATTAGCACAAAAGGAAAAAAAGGAAAGCTTTGATGCTGAGATTGAAAGCAAAAGAGCTTCGTTTGAAGATGAAATGCTGCAGAAGAAATTGCAGTGGAAGCTTGAACAGGAAAACTATGAGAATCAAAAGAAAGAAAAGGATGCACAATTAAAGAAAGACCGTCAGCGTGAAGAGGATGATTATAATTATAATCTTCAACTAAAGAGAAAGAAAGATGCAGACGTCTATAACGAGCAAAGGGCAAAACTTGAAAAAGAATTAATTGAAAAGCGGACTGCTATGGAAAAAGAATTGAGCGAACGAGAAACTTCAATTGCCGCAAGAGAAAGAGAATTATCTGAATTGAAGCTGAAAGTCGAGCAGTTCCCTAAGGAATTTGATAATGCTGTTAAGGAAACCGAGAAATCTGTAATAGAAAAAATTGAGTTTAAGTATAAGCATCAGGCTGAGCTTGCACAAAAAGAAATTGATGGCGAGCGAAACCTAAACAAGCAGATAATAGCTTCGCTTGAAAATAAAATTAAAGAACAGGCTGAGCAAATAAAACAGCTCACACAAAAAGTTAACGATTCCGGGCAGCAGGTTCAAACAATAGCTATCAAAGCCATAGAATCTACTGCGGGCAGCGCCGCCGCCCAGAGGATGTTTACAGCAAATTACGAGAAGCATTCTGAACAGCAGTCGAAGGGGAAGGAGTAGGTTCGGGAGATAAGTAATTATTATATTATATCAGCATTAAAATTGAAAGACATGCAAGATACTAATCCTAAAGTAGAAGATGTTTTAATAAATCTTATCAGACAAAAGAGCATTCCTGAAAGACTTGCACAAACAGAAAGCTTAACATCACTAGTGATTCGGCTTTCAAAAAGGGCAATCGCCAGAAATAATATAGGCAAAGATAAACGCGAACTGGATTTACTTTTTATCAAGCTTCATTACGGCGAAGAATTAGCCGGCAAGGTTCGTAAATACTTAAAAAATATTTCTAATTTGCCTGCGGCAGAAAAGTGAAGAAGAATGAAATTATATCAGCCCTTGAACCACTGGTACAAGCCTTTGATGAATTAGGGATTTTATATTATATAGGCGGTTCTATTGCCAGTTCGGCGCTCGGATGACACGCCTGCGTGCTGAAATCTCACTTCGGCGTGCAGGCATGGATTACGCAAATTGATACGGATTTTAATCAGCGAAATTCATTCTATTTTTTTACTACTTTCAATCCAAGATATTTTTCTATAGGCAGGAAGTCTTTATCATTATGCAGCAGCGTAAAGCCATTTTCAATACAAAACGTGCCGATAATAATATCCATAATTTTTCTTATGGTAATTCCTTTGCTTCTTAGCAGCCTATAATTCCATGCACTCTTTATTGCCATTTGTTTGCCAAGCACGCTTAGACAAGGGAATCGGTCAAGTGCACTTTTAATGTTTTCAAAATCTTTATCACTTCTAATTCCCTGCAATATCTCAGCTAGAATAATATCTCCTATATAGACATTTTCTTTTCCAAGGATGTTTGAAAGAGCGCTGACCTGCCACGTATCCCGCCCATTAAAGGCGTCAATCCATACGGACGTATCAACCATTACCATCTTGCTGATCTCAACTCATCAAGATTTCCTTCCCACTTAACTTTGCCAAAGAGTTTTTTAATCTTTGCTTGTTCGCTGAGGTTAATTGCTCTACGCAACGCCGCTTCTACAGTTTCGCGTTTACTTTTTGTCCCCAAAACTTTGCTGGCTTTTTTCATAAGCTTTTCATCAATTACAATGTTTGTTCTCATTTTTTTACTTTCTTTATTTTGGTGTATTATTAATATTAAATATACACACTATAAATAATAAATTCCAACAGTTCTATGACGGCGCTTTGCTAAAGCGTTCCCCGGTCATCAGGTTAGTTTTATCTTCTGCTATTCTGTACACATGCCGTAACTTAATTCTTAATCTTTACCTAACCTGGACAAGCCAGACCCAAAGAGGTAAAAAAAGATTATCTTTGCAAAAAAAGGATAAGCGATGGAATTGCTAACGGAGCGCTACAAAGAAAAAATAGCCGGAAGCCTCGGCTGTTATGACCGGTTAATATTTACCGGTACATTACCTGGTCTATGCTATGCAGAGGGAATGACAAGATATTTATATACAAAAGGGATACGCATATTTGACTATCCAAAATTTGCAGAACCATACCGTGAAAAGCTAAGAGCAAATGCCGAGAGACTGTCAAAAGAAAC
>JAMCWE010000083.1 GCA_023475265.1 Bacteroidota bacterium | reverse complement strand
TTTGTTTTGGAATGTTTGCTATTCATGAGAGATGTAAAATCTAGAACTTATTTTGAGCAAATGCTTGGAAGAGGCACAAGAACAATTTCAAATACCGATTTGCTAAGTGTTACACCGGACGCAAAATTCAAAACTCATTTCATCGCCGTGGATGCCGTTGGAGTGTTTGAAAGCATCAAGATCGATTCAAGACCAACCGACCGCAAGCCAAGTATGCCGTTAGACAAGTTGTTAATTTCGGTTGCAAGCGGCAATAGAGATGAAGATACAATTCTAACTTTGGCTGGAAGACTATCACGCATCGAAAGGGGAATGGATGAATCTGATCGGAAAGAAGTATTAGCATTAAGCAATGGTAAGTCAATTCAACAGATCGTTTCCAACTTATTTGATGCGGTTAACCCGGATGTGAAAATTGATAAAGCAAAGTTGGCGTTCAAAGTGGATAATCCTACTGATGAGCAATTGAAGAAAATTGGTGAAGAACTAGTTAAAGAAGCAGTTGCGCCTTTTGATAATCCTAAGCTAAGAAACACGTTGGTTGATATACAAAGAATGATTGAGCAAGTAATAGATACCGTAAGCAGGGACGAAGTTTTGTATACGGGAGGCAATAGTAAATCCAAAGAGAAAGCGGAAGCATTGGTAAAGTCCTTCAAAGAGTTTATTGAAAAGAACAAAGACGAGATAACGGCACTTCAAATAATTTATAGCAAACCGTACGGGCAGCGGCACATAACTTTTGAAGATATTAAAACGCTAGCCCAGGCAATTCGCAAACCGCCTTACAACTTAACGCCGGAAATACTTTGGAATGCGTTTGAGCAGTTGGAAAAATCTAAAGTGAAAGGTGCCGGTGCGGTTAAACTTTTGACGGATATGATTTCGTTAATCCGTTTTGCCATTGGACAAGAACAAATACTTGAACCGTTCCCGGAAGTTGTTGAAAGAAGATTCCGAAGCTGGCTAAAACGGCAGAACGATTTAGGCAAAGGTTTTACACCGGAACAAGAGCAATGGCTGAACATGATTAAAGAACATATCTCTACTTCGCTTTCTGTTGAGATGAATGACTTTGATAACCCGCCATTCTTTGATAGAGGAGGCAGAATAAAAGTTTATAAAGTATTTGGTGAAAGATTGGAAACCGTGCTTGAAGAACTTAATGAAGAGCTTGTTTGATGAATGATAATATTGCGTTTGATCTTGAATTACCAAAAGGTTGGATTAAAACATCAGTTGGTGAAGTAAGTGATAAAATACATTATGGCTATACAGCATCTGCTGATTTCAAAAATGTTGGACCCAAATTATTAAGAATAACTGATATACAAAGAAACAAAGTTGACTGGGATACTGTACCGAATTGTAAAATTGATAAAACGGAAATAGAAAAATTCCTTCTTTCTGAAAATGATTTAGTGTTCGCTAGGACTGGTGCTACCGTTGGTAAAAGTTTCTTAATAAAGTCGGATGTACCAAAGGCAGTATTTGCTTCATACTTAATTCGAGCAAAACTAAATTCAAGTATCAACCCGAAATTTATTTATTGCTATTTTCAATCCAGCGATTATTGGAGACAAATTAGTAATAACAAGGTTGGAATTGGACAGCCAAATGTTAATGCGGCAATTCTTTCGAATCTTTCACTTCCTCTTCCACCTCTTCCCGAACAGCACCGCATAGTAGCAAAGATAGAAGAACTCTTTACTAAGCTCGATGTAGCGGTTGACGAACTAAAGAAAGCCAAGGCGCAAATTAAACGTTACCGGCAGTCGGTACTTAAAAATGCGTTTGAGGGAAAGCTTACAGAAGAATGGAGAAAGCAAACGTCAAACGTGAAAGGTGAAACGGCTGAGGAACTATTAACAAAGATAAAAGAGGAACGGAAGAAAGCACTTGGTAAGAAATACAAGGAATTGCCGCCGGTAGATACTACAAACTTACCACAGTTACCAGAAGGGTGGGTGTGGGTGAAACTAGGTAATCTTTGTGCTTTGATCACAAAAGGTGCTTCACCAAACTGGCAAGGATTCAGTTATGTTGATGATGAAGAACAGATCCTTTTTGTAACAAGTGAAAATGTTAGAAGTAATTTATTAGATATTTCTTCACCAAAGTATTTAGAAACTGCTTTTGATCTTAAGCAAAAGAATTCATCGCTACGAACCGGAGATGTGCTTCTCAATATTGTCGGTGCGTCAATAGGTAGAGCAGCAGTCTATTTACTCGGAAAAGCAGCGAACATAAATCAAGCTGTTTCGCTTATTAGACTAGTTGATGTTGAATATGCTAGTTATGTTTCTCTCTATCTAAATTCTGAAGAAGCACAGAAATTCTTCAATTTTCGGAAAGTTGATTTCGCCAGAGCTAACCTAAGTTTAGAAGATGTAAATAATATTCCAATTCCATTTACAATTACTGAAGAAAAATTTCAACTCATTCAAGAAATCGAGCGCCACTTTTCAGTAGCGGATGAAACCGAAAAGATAATTGACCAATCGTTAAAACAAGCAGAGCGTTTGAGACAAAGCATTCTTAAAGAAGCGTTCAGCGGTAAGCTTGTGCCACAAGACCCAAGTGATCCGCCCGCAAGTTTACTGTTAGAAAAAATAAAAGCAGAAAAAGAAAAACTTGTCAAAGAACCAAAACGAAAAAGTCGGACAGGCGAGCCGGCAGAAAAGTTGTTGGAGAGAATAAAAGCGAAAAGAGCTAAACAGACTCCGGCAAAAAGAACAAAGCGGGATGTGAAGAAGAAGTAACGTGACCGATAAACAATTGAAGAAAATAATTCGTCAAGGTGAAGGGACCAAAGTTGAGTTCAAGACTTCTTCGTTCCAACTTTCAAAAGATGTATTTGAAACTATATGTGCTTTCCTCAATCGCAGCGGTGGACATCTTTTACTTGGTGTGACTAACAATGGTGTTATTGAAGGTGTGTTCGAAGATTCAGTAAGAGGAATTATTGACCCACTGATAACAAGCTGTAATAATATCCAGAAGCTAAATCCAACTTTCTACCTTTCACCGGAAATTGTCGAAGTTGACGGTAAGAAGGTAATCTATACTTATGTCCCGGAAAGTTCACAAGTTCATTCCACTGTTGGAAAAATCTTTGACCGGAATGCAGATGGTGATTTTGACATTACTAATAATCATAATTTGGTAACACAGCTTTATATCCGCAAGCAAACTACCTTTTCGGAAAATAATATTTATCCTTATCTGTCTATCAATGATTTTGATATAGAGCTATTTGATAAAATAAGAAACTTAGCAAGGAATCAGAGAGCTAACCATCCTTGGTTGGAGATGAACAATGAGGGGCTGCTAAAGTCATCGAGCTTGTGGAGAAAAGATTTGCAGAACGGGCAAGAAGGTTACACATTAGCCGCAGCCGTCTTACTTGGTAAAGAAGAGACAATTCAAAATATTCTTCCTCACTACCGGACTGATGCGCTTTTGCGTATCAACAATTTAGATCGTTATGACGACCGTGATGATGTGAGATGCAACTTGATAAAAGCATATACCAGATTAAATGAATTTGTTGGCAGACATTTACCGGACAAATTCTATTTAGAAGGTAATCAGCGAATTAGCATTCGAGATAAAATCTTTCGAGAGATTATTGCGAATCTTTTAATCCATAGGGAGTTTACAAATCATTTTCCAGCAAAACTTATAATTGAAAGAGAAAGAGTCTATACAGAAAATGGTAACAAACCTCATGGAGTAGGACGAATCGATCCGGCAAGTTTTTCTCCGTATCCTAAGAATCCAACAATAGCACGCTTCTTTAAGGAAATTGGTTGGGCAGACGAACTTGGCTCTGGTATCAGAAATACTTCCAAGTATTGTAGCGAATACAATGACAACAGAGGAAATGCTGAGTTCATTGAAGGAGATGTTTTCAGGACTATCATTCCGCTTGCTGTTAAAGAAAAAGGAGAAGTCTTTATAGAACAATTTAAGACTATTGCAGATGTAGTCGCCATTGCTGGTATGAACGGTTCATTAAGTGACGTTGTAAATGATGCTGTAAGGACTATCGTAACTGATGCTGTAAGTGAAACAGTAAGTAGCGCTGTAAGTGGCAGAGTAAGTGGCGGTGTAAGTGATGCTGTAAGTGATGCTATAAGTGATGCTGTAAAAGAAAGAATAAAGGATGAACTGATAGCCATTATTTTAGAGAATGGATTGACTATATCTAAGATCAAATCAAGTTTCCAGATAGAAAGAGCAACTGCACAGAGAGATATGAAAATTTTAAGAGATTTTGGATTTGTCAAATTTGAAGGCGCTCCTAAATCCGGCCGCTATGTAGCCACAGAAAAAACTAAGAACATAAAAATTAAAAAAGGTTTGATATAAATATGGCAAATGAATCCAATGCACTTGTTCAAAAACTCTGGAATTACTGTAACGTCTTGCGTGATGACGGAGTAAGTTACGGAGATTACGTAGAGCAATTAACCTATTTGTTGTTTCTTAAAATGGCAGATGAGCTTACGCAGCCACCATATAACAAACCGGCGATAATTCCGAGCAATATGGATTGGAAGAGTATAGTGACTAAAGAAGGTGATGAACTTGAACTTCAATATAGACACACGCTTGAAGGATTAGGAAAAACTTCGGGAATGCTTGGTGTAATATTCCGCAAAGCACAGAACAAGATTCAAGACCCAGCAAAACTCAAACGACTTCTAAAATTAATTGATGAAGAAACCTGGTCTGGTTTGGACGTAGACATCAAGGGAGAGATTTACGAAGGATTGTTGGAAAGGAACGCTGAAGATATTAAAAGCGGCGCCGGTCAGTATTTTACACCGAGAGCATTGATCAAAGGCTTGGTAGAAGCTATCAGACCGTTACCAAATGCAACCATTTGCGATCCGGCGTGTGGAACAGGCGGCTTCTTTCTGGCTGCTCATAATTTCTTAACACATAACTACAAACTAGATAAAGATGAAATCAACTTCTTAAGGTATAAGACATTCAAAGGTTGGGAGATTGTAGACAGTACCGCACAT
>JAMCWE010000268.1 GCA_023475265.1 Bacteroidota bacterium | reverse complement strand
ATCCCAGTATGCTCAATTCAACTTTAGTTTCGTTTACTGATTGAACGCTAGGGCAAAGCAGCAAAATTTGTTTCTGCTCATCGGAAATTGATTTAACAAAAAGACTCTTTGACGAGCCGGCAAATGGCGAAACAAAAATTTTCCTTTGCCGGTCAACAGCCGTGAGCTTTTCTTTTAAGTCTTGAAGCGAAGACAACGAACCGGTGATCATTTCAAAATTTGTTTTCATTTCTTAGTCCGACCTTCCTGTTGATGCGCGGAAGTTGATGATATATTTCCGATTTAAAATACACGAAACCCTTCTCCGCATACGCGGGAGGGGTTTTCAATAATAACTAACATAAAATTAACTGATTTGATTCAATTATTATAGCAATTGGTATGCTGTGCGCTAGGATAAGTTTGTTTATAACTTCGGGAAATAATCGACAAAAGAAAAAAGCGAGCCATTAAGACTCGCCTTTTCTCTGTGGAATCCCAATACTTATTTCATCAACAGCATTTTCCTTGATTGAATAAAATTATTCGTGCTTATCGTGCAAATGTAAACGCCACTTGTCAGTTTGCTTGCGTCAAATTCTACTTTGTAATAACCAGCTGATTTGTTTTCATTGACCAACATCACAACTTCTTTACCAACCACATCAAATACTTTTATTGTTACAAAACTATTCTCAGGTATTTGATAGTTTATTGTTGTTGTTGGATTGAAAGGATTGGGATAATTTGAAATTGCAGACTCAGTTGGTTTTTCAGCATTTACCGACATTGCCGCATATCCGTTTTGATCAATTGAATATAATTGCCCGTACACAACATTCCAATCTGGATAGGAGTATGTCCCGTCTGTTGTGAAATATTCCCGAACATCGTAGTTAATTAGGTCATACTGTTTATAATTTGCCAGCAAGTAATCCGGGTCTTGAAATTGTTGTACGCCTCTATTAAGAGTACTCATTAATGTTTCCGGACCCCAAACACCATTCTTATATACTTTTCTATAAACATAGTATGTCGTCACATTGGTATTCACATTATCTGTCCAATAGACTACAATTGGAGAGCCGACTGTAGTGCTGAAATGTACGTTCTTACCGGCATTATCCGGTCTGCGTGTAAAAGTTGCACCAATCGTAACATTACTTGTTGGATTACTTATCTGCAACGGATTACTGTAATTATTTGAGCCGTTGTAGGTCCAATAGCTTAGTTCATAATAAAGGCCATCGGTATAACCTTGAGGGGAAGAGTAAACGCTGTTATTTTGCAAATCATCATACATATAGCCGGTTGGATTTGCTACTACACCATTTACGGTAACATAACCGCCGCTATAATTTTTGTTGACCGTTGCGGTTACTTGTTTGGCATAAATTGCTTTAAAATTATAATTACCTGCGGAAGATAAAGTTTTTGAAATATTAGTAGAATTATCATCCCAATTTCTCCATTTACGGTAATAGCTGCTAACATACTGATTGTCTTCACCAGCAATAGTGTGTGGAAAAGTACTAGCTTCCCTTGTTTGCGTTGTGCCGCTGTAACCTACATTTGTCAACGTTACTGAATTTAGATGGATGTTACCGTAACAAGTTAATCTATCGCTTCCAAAATCATTCGCTAGTGTAATTGTTTTGTCTGACCAAGTATTTGGCCCGGTTACATAGTAACCACTATTGTTCCATAAAAGGCTCATGCTTCCGTTTTGATACTGGAACTTCATATCTCCGTAAGCACCGCTTCCAGAATATGTAATTTTATAATATTGGCCGTCAATTTTAATGTAATATGTCCCGCCTGCCGCTAAAGGACCCAAGATTGCATTAGGTGTATTACTGTCACTAATATCAAATGCACCGTTGGTTTGCGTATCACCAAACCCGCTAAAAGAGGTCGTCGTATAACCGCTTGAATAAACATCAAGATTTCTTGTGCTGGTGTTAAATGTGTAAACTGTAACCAAAATGGACATAGCATTGCCTTGAGTATCCATTACCTTAAAACCTACTTCCCAGGTCATTGCGTTTAAATTGGAAAGCATAACAGATAAAAAAGAAAATAAGAATATGGCTCGAACAAAAATCTTAGGAATTTTCATAATGGCCTCCCTAATCAATATTTTTTCATGGCAAACTGTTATATTTGTTTAGCAAATAAAAAAGCAATCCCTAAAAATTAGGTGAGCAAGCCTAAATTGTTCTTTAATGTAGGATTAATTTTATTTGCAACATGGAGACGGTGTTGCCACACCGTCTCACTATTTTTTATTTCTCAATTTTACGCTTCATACCTCCTTAATTTATTTTCCATGAAATATTATTGTTCCTATATACCCACCAACATTTCCATATCCGACAATAAATGTTTCATATCCGTTCGTCCATACATTGCGACAAACAAAATTGCGATCTATTTGTGGAAATAAGTTTGATATATTTTCCCAATTGCTTCCGTTATAAAAAAGTATTTGCTGAAAATCGCCTACAGCTATCAAATAATCTTCATTTGGTCCAGAGATGCCATATATTGTACTATCGTTTTTATATAGCTGATTCCAGGCAATGTTATTATAAAGCCATATCCCTTGTTGACCTACAGAATAAAGTTTTTCAAATTTATTAGAAAATAATTTCCATTGACCCCATTTGAATACACTATACGGTTGATCAATTATCATGGAATCAACTATAGTCCAATTATCAATGTTACCATTTATATAGTGATATACGTCTCTTTGTCTCCTATAATCGGAAACTCGCGAAATTGTCCAAATCATGTCTTTATAATATTCGACACTATTTAGAAAATATTCTGTATCGGAATAACGACCAACTTTTATTGTATTGGCTGTCCATTTTTTCCCATCATATTTCAATATTACTCCGTTTCTTCCACAAGCCCATATATTACCGTTCGGGTCCATGCTCATATCCAGCAGTTCACCTCTTATGTTCATGTCGCTTTCCCTTGTCCATTTGTAGCCGTTGTAATGTGCTAGAAATATATTATTTCCCGAATAACCTCCTGCCCATAAATCGTTACTTGAGTATCCGGCGATATCATCGACTCTCATCCCCCCTACATCCGCGCCTATATTACTCTCGCTCCATTGTTTGCCGTCGTAATGCCAAATTAATCCTCTGGCAACATCACTCCAGCCGCAAATCCAAACATCGTTAGGAGAAAATACAAGTATGTTTCGCATCATTAGTTGTATGCTCGTGGGGTCGGGAGATCTTAATGTATCTGCTGTCCATGTCATCTGTCGTGGTGTCTTTATGACCGGAGTTGGGTTTGTTCCGGCGTCTTTGCAGCTAATTAGAGAAGCAAATAACAAAACAGCTACTGCAATGTTCATGGTTTTCACTTTTCACTCCATAATTACAAGTTACACAGTAATGTAAAAATATTTTTTCTATCTCACATCAGTAGAACTACTAAAAACTTTCGCTTTATTGTCACAATCTTGACAAATACCTTAGGAGTTCTACTAAGATTATTTCCATACAAGAGAGACGATGTTGCCCGCCTTTTCGGCGAGACAAGCCGCACCGTCTCTTTTTTTTTCTTTTAATTTTACGCTTCTTACCTCCTTAATTTATTTCCCATGAAAAATTATTGTTCCTAAATACCCACCAACGTTTCCATATCCGATAATAAATGTTTCATAGCCGTTCGTCCACACGTTGGTGCAGATAAAATTGCGATCGATTTGTGGAAATAAGTTTGATACATTTTCCCAATTATTTCCATTATAAAAAAGAACTTGCTGAAAATCACCTACAGCTATTAAATAATCCTCACTTGAGCCAGAGATACCGTAAATGGTACTATCAATTTTGTAAATTTGACTCCAACCATTATCTATAAATTTCCATATTCCTTCCAAACCTACCGAATAAAGTTTACCAAAGTTACTAGAATACAATCTACTATATCCCCACCTTATAATACTTGAAGGCGAGTCAGTAACCATCGAATCCTTCATTTCCCAGTTACTAATGTTACCACCCGAAAAATAGTAGATGTTTCTTCCTCTGTTAAAATCAAATATGGAGCCTAATGCGTAAATATTACCGCTGTAATATTCAACGCTTTTTAACAAATATGAAGCATCGGGATATTTAACCAACTTTTATTCTATCTACAATCCATTTGGTTTTATTGTACTTCAGCATTACTCCGTCTCTTCCACATGCCCATAAATTTCCCTCTGGGTCTTTGGACATATCCAGCAGTTCACCCCTTATGTTCATGTCACTCTGTCTTGTCCATCTATAACCATCGTAATGCGCAAGAAATATATTATCCCCTGAATAACCAGCTGCCCATAAATCATTGCTCGAGTAACCTGCAATATCGTCCACTCTCATCCCCCCTACATCCGCTCCTATATTACTCTCACTCCACTGTTTACCATCATAATGCCAGATCAATCCTCTGGATATATCACTCCAGCCGCAGACCCAAACATCATTCGGCGAAAAAACGAGTATATTGTCCATCATCAGCTGTATGCTAGTGGGGTCGGGAGATCTTAATGTATCTGCAGTCCATGTCATTTGTCGCGGTGTCTTTATGACCGGCGTTGGGTTTGTTCCGCTATCTTTGCAGCTAATTAAATAACCAAATAACAAAACAGCTACTGCAATGTTCATGGTTTTCACTTTTCACTCCATAATTACAAGTTACACAGTAATGTAAAAATATTTTTTCTATTGAACTACAACGTATTATTCAAATGAAAATTTATGATATACTTAATCTTGTAAAGTAATGCTCTATTATTCGGGAGCGTTGATTTATTCTCTGCGCTTCCTTTATTTTGTTCTCTATAATATTTAGTATTCTAACGTTCTTTTTAATATTACAATAGTCAGATTTTATTATGAGGCAACGTAGTATAATCATGGTTAGGTTTTATTATGAGGCAATGGGCGTTAATTAAAGCAATATCCGAAAAGATCATTTTTTATTATTTTGCCAACAGTATCCCAATCATAATGGCGGAAAATTCGCAATGGCACTTCTCAAAGCAAAAAAAGCTGCTGAACTTCAACCGGAAGATTTAAGATGGACATGC
>JAMCWE010000190.1 GCA_023475265.1 Bacteroidota bacterium | reverse complement strand
TGACCGAACTGTTCCGAAGGAATGGCTTCGCCAAAAGTAGATTTTAGCTGTGTGAGGTGAAGATATGAGCCGAATCAGAGCGTGCTTTTTTTAGCGAACAATTTTAAGTGAATCGAAGTGAACGCAAATTTGTGAGTTATCGGTGTGTAAACAAACAAGGGTTACCAGAAATGATAACCCTTGTCTGAAAGGACTAGCTGAGTTTGGTGAAGGTTGCGGAGTTCTGAACAATCTTTCCATCAGCCGATTTGGAAGCAACGATTAAATAAAGAATGCTGTGCTGATATTTTGCCGCGACAGCTTCTTGTAAAACGTTGTAATCAATCTGCAAGCTGTATGATTGACCGAAATTGAATGCTGCAACTTCTTTTGAAAGAGTGATGATCTTGAACGGATCGTCTGTTTCAATAGATGGATCATAATAACAGACTAAAGCATTTGCAGAGAGATTAACTTCATCAGCGCCGAATACTGAAGCGGTATTGAGAGCTGGTAAAGTAGCTGTGATTTTATCAGCTTCTACCAATGCAGTGGTTACCGCTAAAGCAAAACCAACCGGAGCGATGATATTCTGCTCTGTCGGTTTTTCTGTTGAAGAGTATGCAAAGTTAGATTTGAAAATTGCATTGAAAACAGAAATACCGGAATCTTTAACTTTCTTCCAAATCTCAGTTAAGGTAGCGAGAGACATTACATTTTTAGCAAAGTTTGCAGTGACTGCGAATTTTGCTCTTACCTCTAATGAAGCCGGATCTTGGCTTGCATTAAAACTTGATGGTCTTGCTGACATGATTGTTTGACCGTTTACGGTCCTTGCGCTAAGATTACCGAGCTTGCCGGAAAGATTTCCGATTACGTTACCACTTAATAGTGCCATGATTTTCTCCAATAAGGATTATTGAGTAATTAATTATTTACGGCTGCAATTTTACAATTCAACGAAGATGATTTCACTGTATTTAGATAACAGTATTTAACGAACGACATAATTATGACGAGGTAGAAAAAAGGAAACGAAAAGAAAAATTTATTGATTATATATTATGGCTTGGCAGAGACTTGTTATAGACTTGTTTGAGGTTAGTTTGAAAAGGAAAACAAAGGGAGCTTATTTTGTTGTTTTCTAAAGAGGATGGAATTAACAGTATCACTTGAAATGTGATATTTATCTGAGAGAAAAAAGATGGCTGAAAGCTGGGAACGTGTTTTTCTGAGTTCTTGATATTCATACCTAATCAGGTAATTACGTAAAGCGCGTTCATCAATCAAACCAAAGGATTGAAATTCTTTTAATGAAGGATTGGAAAGAAGTTGTTCAATATTTAATTGAGAATTATTCATTGCCCCAAATGCCAAGATTCTTTTTTCTTGCTGTGTTTCTAAGATTGTAGAATAAACTGTAATAGCGTTTTTCTTTTGTGTAATAACTGATTCTTGCAAAACCATTTTTAAGAAGTTCTGCTTGAACGAAAATTGAATCCTTTCCCATTGAATTTGTGAGCCAAACGTAAGCAAGTAATCTTCCAAAAATATCGAATGCTCTTCCATCGAAAGTGAGTTTTAAAGTTTTGTGTTCGATTAAGGATTTAGTTTTCTGTGCTGCTTGATTAGAAAATGGTTCTTCTTGTTTATTCTGTCTGGCAATCTCAGGGCAATTAACGCCGAGCATCCTAACGTGTTGAGAATCTGAAAGAACAAATGTATCACCATCTATTACGCGGGATACGAAAACTATCCTTGAGTAGTTATATGGATAAGAGAAGTTTGGATTTTGGGCAAATACTTCTGAAGAAGATAAAATCAAAATCACTATACTGATTAATATGTTTTGAAGCTTCATGTATGTTTTTCTTTTTGAGAAAATTTAATTGATAAATAAATAGTTAGCAACGCTCAATGATTATGACTTATTTTCTTTTGTTTTCTTTGGAAGTAAAAAAAACATACGAATTGAAAAAATGATAGTGGTTTGTAATAATGAGGCTGTGGGTGTGTCGAGAGGGCGAGCCACCCACAGCCGAAATAAAGGTTACGTTTGAATATAAAATGTTAGGTGAACTGATAAAAAATATATGTTGCGATGTGGAGGTTGTGCCGGAATCGGCGAACCGGAACGAAGCAAAGATGAGGTGGCAATATTAGGTGCGGGGTTTATATAATGCAACATTATGCTGAGATGACAGAACTACAAATACAAATTCGTTGGGACTACCCAAAGACTTTAGCATAATGTTCGTTATGTAATACCCGCTGTCACATTTATTTTGATGAGCTGAGACCTCACGCAAAAGGTTGCTTGAGTATTTCAATCTATGATTAAGCGTTTACCTTCATCAGGTTCGTAAAAAGCATTGTGCGATTCCAAGTAATTATAGAGATCATCATAATTATCATAATGAAGAGACTCGCTAAATGTGTGCGCTCTGCTCAACATGTCAACATAAGGAATCGGATCTCTTTGATTTGTCAATTTTTTTAATGTGAGCAAATAGTCATCACGATAGACAGTTGGAATAATAATTTTGCAATGGTTACGATTTACCAATTCCGCATTCATCATTACTCTTGCAATTCTTCCGTTACCATCTTCAAAGGGATGAATCTCACTGACTAAAAACATCATATAAGCTGCACAGGCAAAAGAATTTGTTAATGCTTTATAATATTCAAATCCTCGAACTAAGGTGCCGCGAACAAGTTTATAATCGACAAAGAATGTATTCCCGGCTCTATTATTTCTTTCTTTGAATTGACCGGGGTTTTTATCAACACGAGATGAAAGCAAAATCTTATGACGAGATTGCAGTATATCCAAAAATTCATTTTCATTTGAAGGAATGATTTTAATTTCGTTTTTATTAGAAACTATTTGATATGTGCCAAGAACATCGTGTGAATCATCACTACGTGCCGGCAAAGGAATTCCGGTATCAATTATTTTTTTAGCTTCGGACACTTCAAAAACAGTTCCTTCAATATAGTTGGAAAAATAAGCTTCAAAGAACGCAAAGTTTCTAAATGAATTTTGTGCAGAATTATTTTCCGAACGCTCTTTAAATTCATTGTTGTGGAGGTAAGTAAACAAAATTTCAAAGAGTTCGATTCTATTTCTATCATAAGGAAGACCGGCTGCACGAGAAAGAGCCAAATCGGATTTCAAAATTTTAGATGGTTTTGTTGTGAACAATGCACCGATTATTTTATTAAGTAATTCAAATTCTTTTTGCATTTCTAAAACTTGCGACAATTCTCTTGCTTTATCGCGAATGCGATTCAATCCATCTTCGCCATTAATTCTTAAAATATCATCCAACTTTTCTTCAATCTGCGGAATGCTTAAAGATTTAGAATCGGGACCAGCTTTTTTAGTTATTTGAAGATTTTCAAGAAACGCTCTTTCTTTGGAAGAGGCGTAAAGTTCTCCAAATAATTTGTTATCTCCTTCGACGGGACCTTTTCCTTCAAGAAAATTGATTGTTGCACCGGGCAAATTTATTTTTTTTGTATAGGAGTAAGTGACAAATATTTGATTTGTACTTGTGGGTTTGAATTCAAAAGCGGAGCGATGACTTAACACAGCGCCGGGATATAAACTGCCCAATATTTCGAGAATATTTCTTTTGATAATTTCGGAAGGAGCTTCCTCCAAGTTGGTGGAATAAATTCTCGGCGCTATCTTTCGAATTTTTTTCTCTTGAAGCATTTTAGAGATTTTGTAATTCTCTTGCCGGTTAGCAGAAGCAAATATTAGTTCACTCATTGTCCGTCTCCATTTCATGTCTTAGCTAAAGCTTTGTAAAGAAAGCATTACGCCGGACACGTAAAAATTTTCCAGAATAATTATTAATTACTATATAAATTGTAATTATTTTCCACAATAAGCAAATTAATTTGTATTATTTTCCATAAGGAATATATTTGTAGAAATTTTCCAGAATAAGCGGAATATAGAGTAGGATTTTGGATTATTTTCCAGAATAGGCGAGATTTATAGGAATATTTTTCCCAATAAATATTGAGCAATGCACAAAATTGTTTTGTTTTTGGGCGTTGTATTCGATCTATGCACAAATTTTTCGATTTTTTGGGCTTAGGGTAATTCATCTGCACAAAGATTGTGTATGTTAAAACTAACAAGCGGTTATTATTTATTTTTTTTGGTTCTACCGCTAACTGTGTGAAAATGCTAAATTAGAGAAATGGAAACGAAAGAATTATTTAGCCGACTATTACATCTCCCGGAAGAAATGTTTCTTCATTGTCTTGTTAGATAAAAGCAATTTCAAAAGAGCTGGATCGAGTTGTAAAGCCGCTTCGATAACAGAATTCTTTAGAAGTTTGCCTTCAGCAACAAAGCGTTCATCTTTTTTAAGGAGAACGGTTAGGTCAGATAGTAGATTTTGCATAATATGTACTGTTTTTGGGATACAATTTATTAAAAAGAATTCAGAAACAAGATAATTAGATTGAGGTACTAAAAAACTTTACCCCAAAGCAGTTTGTATTTTGTATATAGTAAACTATCAATTGAATATAACTCATTCGTATCAATAATGGTTTGAATATATACCAGTTCGTTCGTAGAATTGATTTTTTTGAATGATATTTATAATTTGGAAAAAGGGTTACGGGCAACACGACTCAATAAAAGAATCAAGTGCAAATCAATTAAGATGAAGTAACTTCATATAAAGTTTTACTTATCATTATTATAGGTAATAAATGGGTCATAAAAGACTCGGGTATTTGCCTAAAACCAAAGCTTGGCGTATAATAATTGCCGAGATGGGCAAATTTGCACTTGGACGCGCAGAAGTATCTTCAATAACCAAAAACACACTCCAAAATGTTCAGAGCAGATTCAGCCGTTTAAGCGAAGATCCGTCAATTCATTCCTCGTTTGAATTTTTATTACATCTTTCCTATGCATTCCAAAAAGAAGATCCTATAAAGTATTTAACTGATAAAAAGATTTTGGAAAAATCAGAAATCAGTTTATTGAAAATTGGAAGGGCGGCAAGAGATTATAAAAAGGAGGTAGAAGTAGAATCGCATGAGTACCAAACTTTTGCCAGGCAAGCCGCAAT
>JAMCWE010000071.1 GCA_023475265.1 Bacteroidota bacterium | reverse complement strand
TTTTGTGTTTTTTCTGAACATTTTTTCAATAACCAATGAGTAAATTTCTTTTCAGGAATTTATTTAAAATCTTACTCACTTAAAAATTTTTTGTGAAACTATTTTGACCTTTTTAGAGTGAACTCATTATTTGAACTGAAAATTCATTTGCCTTGGAATGCTTTATTATATTATTCAAAGCTTCCTGCACAATTCTGTAAACATTAATTTCAAGGCTTCTATCTAATCTTTCATCCAATCCGGTTATTCTTAAGCTGCCTTTAATTAAGCCGCTTTCAGTAATTTTATTTATTATTGTAGCAATGGCGGGACCCAATCCCATTTCCTCAAGAATAGGCGGCTTTAAATTGAATAAGATTATTCTTAATTCAAGAATTGTCCTTTCTAATAAATCAATTGTTTCTTTGAACAAAGTATGTTTTCCTTGCCGTTCAATAATTGACTTATAATTATTGAACAAATCCATCTTTAGTAATAAAAGATCCTGCCCTATTCCATCATGCAGTTCGCCGGCAATTCGTTTTTTTTCCTCTTCTATGCTGCTTTGAAGTCCTTTTGAAAAGCTTTTTAACTTCTCTTCAAAAATAATTTTTTCTGTAATATCATGAAAATACACTTGGGCTATTTTAAGAGATGAAATCCCTTTAAATAATATGGAATAGTGATTTAAATTAATTTTTTGAGTGAACAATTTTACCCTATCCTTTTCAATAAAATCACTAATAGGGATGCCAATTTGGGAGATTAACTTTTTGATAAAATCATCCTTATGTCCGGCTATATTAAATAATAGTTTTGCAGATTCGTTTGTAAAAATTATTTTACCTTCAGTATCTGTCCTTATTACAGGATCGGGATCTATTTCCGCTAAAAGAGCCATCATCCTGTCGCTTTTATTTTCTAGTGCTTGTGTTTCTCTTTTATGTTTGGCCTGAAGAGGGGAAAAAACATACACATACATTATATATATGAGCGATACTATAATAAAGATAAGTAGAATAGAATATATTACCGGATTGTTAAGATTAAAGAATAGTTTCATAATTTGATTTTAGTACTTTCAATAAATCATGAATTGCAAGTTAGTTTCCCTTTATTACCCGTTAAAAAAAATAAATCAGTATATATGAGTTTAAAACAACATTAATATAAAACTAAATTCTGTAAAATGAATCAGTAGTCCCACCGATTTATTAAAAAAATACAAAATATTTTTTCTATTTTATATAAAAATCAGTAGTACTACTGATTTTTTTTGAAGAAATATTTTTTATATTCGATAAGAAAATGGATTTAATTAAAGGGCGCATATAATGAAAAGCTTAGTTAATATTTCTTTCCTTACCGTAACAGTAATTTTATTTTTGCAATTTGGCTGCAAAAGCCCAACTGGGCCCGAAGATGCACCCGGTAGAAGAGATTATACCTGGACAAGGGATACTCTAAGGGCTGATGAATTTGGTTTCGAATTTTTAAGCGGCATTTGGGGCGCTAATCCAAATGATGTTTGGGTTGTTGGCGATGCAGCAACTTACGTTAATAAAGTCTGGCATTATGATGGTTATAAATGGAAAAATTATTTATTAGATCAGTTTGCAACACCGGTTAGAATTTATGGGATTTCAAATTCCGAAATATGGATGGTAACAACAATAAGCGATATTTGGAGATGGGACGGTACAAAATGGTTTAAGGATACAACCATCGTTCCTGCAGGATATCAAAGAATACTTTTTGAAGATATCTATGGCTATGAGAATAACATATATGCAGTTGGTATAGCTGAAAAAGCAGATGGAGATTATGCGGGCATAATTGTACACTATGATGGAAATAAATGGAGGATACTAAATACAACTCAAATTAAAGAATATTTTCTCCGTATTATGTTTTTAGAAGGCGGAGATATACTAATTAGCGGGCAAAATTATTTTGAGCCAAATAATCCGTGCCGGTTATATAAACTAAGCGACAGCACATTTACATTAATCAAAAAAAGTACGCTTGATATTTATCTTGGTATACTTAATAGCAAAATGTACGTTGACACACAAAGTAAGGTATACGAGTATAATAATGGAATATTAAATGAAACACTTGACTTAACAAATACAGATTATGCTGGAAGTTTATGGGGCCGTTCTATAAAAGATTTCTTCTCAGCAAATTACGGCTGGAACTTAGGGCATTACAATGGTACTAATATGATAAATATCTATCACACAGAGGGTCACATTCTTGGAGGTAAAATTTTCGAGAATGAAGTATTTTTTATCTGTTCTACCCTTGATAATGTATTCTACATTTTACATGGGAAATTGAAAAAAGGAGGTTTTGGTCTCCAATAAAAAAATGAGGGAAAGATGCAGGCACATCTATTCCCTCCGCAAATAAAAAGAAAGGCTGATCAGCCAAATAATTTTATAACAGCAGAATTAATTGAAGGTAAATGCACATTGAAAATATATTCTCAGCTAATCTTATTAATAAGTTTGGTAATAATTTTACTACAGCTTGGCTGTAAAAGTCCGACAGGGCCGGGAGGCAATATTTTTATGCTGCCCGGCAGAAGGGATTACACGTGGACAAGAGATACACTTAGGGCTGATGAATTTGGATTCCAATTATTAAGCGGCATTTGGGGCGCTAATCCAAATGATGTTTGGGTTATTGGCGATGCAGCAACTTACGTTAATAAAGTCTGGCATTATGATGGTTATAAATGGAAAAATTATTTATTAGACCAGTTTGCAACACCGGTTAGAATTTATGGGGTTTCAAATTCCGAAATATGGATGGTAACAACAATTAGTGATATATGGAGATATGATGGAATAAAATGGTTTAAGGATACGACCATCGTTCCTGCAGGATATCAAAGAATACTTTTTGAAGATATCTACGGGTATAAAAACAACCTTTACGCTGTTGGTATAGCAGAGAAAGCGGATGGAGATTATACGGGAATAGTAGTGCATTACGATGGGAATAATTGGAAGATACTTAATACAGCACAAATTAAAGAATATTTCCTCCAAATTATGTTTTTAGAAGGCGGGGATATATTAATAAGCGGACAAAATTATTATGAGCCAAATATTCCATGCCGGTTATATAAGCTAAGTGACAGCACATTTACACTTATCAAAAAAAGTACGCTTGATTTCCGGTTAGGTATTCTTTCCAATAAAATGTACATAAATACTGAGAGAAGAGTATATAAGTACAACGACGGTACTTTAACAGAAATTCTTAATTTAATAAACACAGATTACGCGGGAAGTTTGTGGGGTCGTACAATAAATGATTTCTTCTCTGCAAATTACGGTTGGAACTTAGGGCATTACAACGGTACTAATATGATAAATATATACCACCCAGATAGTTATATTATTGACGGTCAAATTTTCGAAAAGGATGTATTTTTTATTTGTTATACACTCGATAATGTAAATTACATTCTGCGTGGCAGACTAAAGTAGGAGGTTAGATTATAAAAAAATAAAAATGAGGGAAAGATGCAGGCACATCTTTTCCCTCCGAAAATAAAAAGTAAGGCTGATCACCTTGTGCAAGCTTTGTGCTTTGCCTTTTCATTTACGATACAAACATGCCTAAAACTAAATAATTAATCAAATCATTAATAAAAGGAGTTTTATCATGTTTAAGATAAAATCTTTTCTTTTGCCGGTATTATTCTTCTTTTTATGCCGGTTAAATTTTGCAGCATCCTTTACTTACTCTGGACCTACCAGCGCTACCATTCAATTCGGTCAATCCAGCGCAAGCGCTACTTACTACTTTTCATATTCGGGTTTAGGAGAATTATTCCAACCTGCTTTAAGCATAACAGTTGACGGAACAACAATCTTTGGTCCGCATGCTTGCCAGTCGGATGCATCTACACCTAGCAGTTATACGATAACATTCAATGCGGCAGGCACACATACGGTGTATTTTATGCTATCGCAGCTTGTTGATGACGGTTCCCAATGTGGTCATAGAGAATTAGTTAAAGATTATTCAGCTTTCAACGTTAGTGTATATTTTCAAATAAGTGTAGAAAATATTTTCAGTGGAGGTACAATAAACGTGGATGGTTCCAATAGAACTTCCCCATATTACAGGTCATCTTCCGGAGGCAATAATGTATCGTTAGGAGCGGTTGAACAGGATAACGGCGGCTACCATTGGATTTGGAATACAAGCGGAACGTACAATAGTGAGTGGGATAAAGAACCTTCTGGAGGAGGTAGTGGCCCCTTTAACTATTCTCAAAATACTTCATATTCAGTTCAAAGTAATGATATAAATACTTCGATTGTTGCTGCGTTGCGTAAGGTTTGTAACATTACATTCCAAAATAATTTTGTTGGTGTTGGAAACGACGGCAATATTACAATAAATGGTACTCAATATGGTTCACCTGCATCGGGTTTCACAGTTACTGAACAAAATCCTATTTCAGGATCTGCTTCTTATCGGAATTTAAATGGCATAAACTATTATTTCGATCATTGGAGCGAAGAAGGCGGAACAAATTCCTCATATACATTTCATCCTACTAGCCACAAAACATATACGGCATATTTCAAAGGCTATCCGTCCAACGTTGGAAAGAATTTGTATAACGATTTAAATTATGACAGCCAATAACCTTGCACTGGACTGATAATCCAAACACTAATGTAACGCAATACCAGATTTGGAGAAATATTAAAGGAGGATCGGGCCCGGTCTTATTAGCTACTGTCGGTAGAGGAGTTCAAACTTATGAGGATGGCCTTTATATGTTGGATTACAGCTATACGCATGATCTTCTCTATTATGATGTGAGAGAATATTATTCAACGGAAGGGACTTATTCACCAGAACAGTGGTTTGCTATTTATGGAGAGCTGATGCCAAAGCAATCTTTAAGTTATGATACTAAGATCAATGCTTCTGATATAAAAGAATATTCATTAGCATGTTACCCCAATCCATTTAATCCCACAACGACAATAAATTTCCAGTTGCCGAAAGATGGATTTGTTACTGTTAAGATATTTGATATAACAGGAAATGAGGTTAAGACATTAGTAAACCAGTACTGTGCAAAAGGAAGTTATGATATGAAGTTTGACGGATCGGAAATGGCAAGCGGAATTTATCTATATCAAATAAGAACGAATAATTATTTGGCAACAAAGAAGATGCTGCTCTTAAAATAATTTCAAATACATAGTAAATAAATAAATGCAGGGCGAATAGACTTTCGCCCTGCACATAAATAATCATAAATAATAAAACATGAGGTTCCATATGTCAGTAAACAAAGTAAGCGCAGTCATAGATCAAACCGTAGTAGACGGAATGATCAATAACGTAGATACGGAAGAAGCAAAGCTTCCATTTTTAATTAATTTAACCGATAAGGAAAGAGATGCACTCCCGCGTTTTGGTCCGGACAGCATAGAATTCTTTAATGAATCACTAGAGACCGTAAAGCAAAATCCTGGAATGATGCCTGGAGATTTTAGCTTAGAAGAGATGGCAAAAGACGTAACACTATATTCACAGATGAATTCAATAGTCAAAAGGTACACATCATTTGTAGAAAAGCTGAGCGATACGATGAAGGAAGTGGGAGCTGAAACATACGCATCATCATTAGCGGTATATGCAATGGCAAAGTTTAAGGGAAAAAATGTAGGAGGAATGAATTCGACGCTAGATTCACTAGGAAAACGGTTTGCAAAGAAAACCGGAAAAACAACTCCGCCTTCTGCACAATAACAGTGAAAGGAAACTGCTAAGGATAAAACACCCAATTTCTTAAAGAAATTGGGTGTTTTTTTATCTGTTCAATAGTCACAAATTGATTGTTTAAGTCAAATAATACTGCGAAAATGAGCTAAAAATGCTTCCGGCGAAGCATCGATGCTTCTACCGAAGGGATAATGCTTGCCGGACAAGGATCAATGCATATCCGGCAAGGAATGATGCTTCTTAAAGAAGGAACTCTCCTTCATAAGACAGCATCTATGCTTATAAGGAAAGCGTTATTCCTTTAAGTTCAAGGAATATTCATATACTAATAAGGAATGATCCTTCATTTAAGAGGAAAGCTTCTTCAGCAAACAGCATCTTTTCTATCTAATGGATGAATGTTTCTTGTTAACTTACCCTATGCAAAATTGCAAGGAATATTAGATACCAAATTTATTAGAGGCGTTGGGTATCTGAAATCTAAATTATATGTTCATGTGCCAATCGATATTATTTGACATACAAAGTATTTATCGATATATTTTATTGTAAAACATTATTGGAGAAGATATGACAACAGTAAAAATATCGCCCAAATACCAGGTTGTAATACCAAAAGAAATTCGTAATAAATTAAAACTAAAGCCCGGGCAGAAAATGCAAATTCTGCAGTATGGCGAAAGGATAGAATTTATCCTTCTTAAAAATATCAAAGAAGCACGCGGTTTTTTAAAGGGGATTGATACAAATATAAAAAGAGAGGAAGATAGATTATGAATTTAGTAGATTCTTCCGGTTGGTTAGAATATTTAACGGATGGTAAGAACGCAAAGTTTTTTGCCCCGGTTATTGAAAATACTGATGAATTGATTGTATCAGTCATTAATATTTACGAATTATATAAGAAAGTAATAATAGAGAAAGATGAAAACGCAGCTATACAAGTTATAAGTTTGATGCAGCAAGCTAAAGTAATTGATGTAACTCCTTCAATAGCTATTCAAGCGGCAAAATTTAGCCATGAATTCAATCTACCAATGGCAGATAGTATAATTTATACAACTGCAAGAATGTACGATTCAACAGTATGGACACAAGATATTGATTTCAAGAATTTAGATGGGGTAAAATATTATAAAAAGAATTAGCGGGATATCCTCTTTTAGCTTTTAGTGTTTTATGTATCATTAAAATCTTCCGTCAATCTCTTCGCCGCATTTAAAACATTTTCCGTTAATCATTTTATTTGAGTGCACGGAATGCCAATCTCTTTTTATTAGCGGAGTTTTACAATTGGGACAGTATGTTGTTTGTCCTTCCGGGTTATGAATGTTGCCGGTATAGCAATATTTTATTCCCATCGATAAAGCAACATCTCTCGCAGAGGTTAAAGTTTTTTCAGGTGTGCGTTCTTTGTTTGTCATTTTAAAATCCGGATGAAATGCAGTAAAGTGAAGCGGGACATCATCGCCAAGATTTTTTAATATCCATTCACATTCTTGTTTTATTTCATCCGGCGCATCGTTCTCGTCCGGGATGAGCAGAGTTGTAATTTCAAACCAAACATCAGTCTCTTTCTTCAGCCAGACAAGAGTGTCCAAAATATCATTTAAATGTGAAAATGTAAGCTTGAAATAAAATCTTTCCGTAAATCCTTTTAAATCAACATTGGCGGCGTCAATATATTTGTAAACATCTTTGCGGGCGTTTTTATCTATGTAGCCGGCAGTAACCATCACTGTTTTTATTCCGGCTTCTCTTGCAATCTTAGAAATATCAATTACATATTCGCCGAAGATTGTCGGATCGTTATATGTAAATGCGATTGATGGGACATTATTTTGCTGTGCAAGTTTTACAACTTCTTCAGGAGAAACGCTAAGTGAATTTAACTCATCCAGCTTTGCCTTGCTTATCGACCAGTTCTGGCAGAAGCGGCATCCAAGATTGCAGCCTGCAGTTCCAAAACTTAAAATGGAAGTGCCGGGATAAAAATGATTAAGCGGTTTTTTCTCGATCGGATCAATCGCAAAGCCGGTTGGTCTGCCGTAGCCGATTGTGTAAAGTTTTCCGCCGTGGTTTTGTCTTATGTAGCAGAAGCCCGGCTGCCCTTCGCCAATCTTGCAGTAGCGTGGGCAAAGTGTACAGAGGATTTTTCCTTTTTCTGCGGGTTCCCACCAATCAGCCAATTTTAAATCTACAATTTCCATTGAGTAGCTTTGAGATTTTAGTCGATTAATATTCGAAAGAGATTGAACGCATGAAAGCATGATTGCATGGTGAATGAAAAATTAGTCTGCGCATTTTAATTGACTAATCATGCAATTATGCCTGCATGCAGTCATGCTATTATACTTAATGAAATTTTAATAACAATAATTCACTTAATAAAATTGTTGTACATAAAAGAGAATTAAATCGTTTCAAATCTTATCCAGTTGGCACGACTTTTTTCAGAGTAAGGAGCGCCTGCAGTAAAAATAACCAAATCACCTTCTTTAACAAGTCCATTATCAAGTATTAATTTTTTTGTTTTATCAATTGCGATATGTTCTTTATCTATTTCTTCCAAGAAGATTGAAGTAACGCCCCATCTTAAACAGAGATTATTCATAGTATCAAAGCTGTTTGAAAGCGCAATTATTTTAGACTTCGGTCTGAACTTGGAAAGATTTATTGCAGTTCTTCCCTGAAGAGTAAATACAACAATTGCCGCTGCGTTTACCTGTCTGCTCATTGCGGCAATAGCTCTTCCGGTGGAATCAAAAAGATTTTCTTCAATCTTTGAAGGTATAATAAGCTCGTTGTCTTTTAGCGGAGAAAAATATTGACCGGTATTTTTAATTATCTCATTCATTATCGTTATTGTTTGAATAGGATATTTTCCCATCGCTGTTTCACCGCTAAGCATTACAACATCGGTTCCATCAAGAACGGCATTAGCAACGTCAGAGGCTTCTGCGCGTGTTGGAATCGGATTGTGTATCATCGATTCAAGCATCTGTGTTGCGGTAATAACAAGCTTACCAACAGCATTACATTTTTTTATGATACTTTTTTGAATGATAGGAACTTCCTGCGGCGGCATTTCAACTCCCAAATCACCTCTTGCTACCATTACTCCGTCCGATGCTTCGAGTATATCTTCAAAATTATCTACAGCTTCTTTCTTTTCGATTTTAGCAATTATAGGTTTAAAAACATTTTTATCTTTTAGCCATTGGCGAAGATGTAAAATATCTTTTGCAGATCGAACAAAAGATAAAGCAATAAAATCCACTCTATATTTTAGTGCGAATTCAATATCGTGAAAATCTTTTTCGGTAACAGAAGGAGTTGATAAATTCATTCCGGGAAGATTCATCCCTTTTCTAGGGCGAAGAATCCCGCCGTCTTCAATTTCGCATACGACTGAATTATTCTTTTTACTTATTATTCTAAGCCTGATAAGTCCATCATCAATTAGTACCGGATCGCCAATTTGTGCATCCTGCGGCAGCGGTTTATATGAAGTTGAAATTAAATTCTTTGTTCCATTAACATCATCAGTTGTAATTTCAATTTTATCACCGGAAAAAATTTCTATTTCCGGTTCGCTCAATTCTCCGATCCTAATTTTAGGTCCTTGCAAATCCATTAGAACTGCAAGTGGAGTTTTTTCCTCAACACATGCTAAATTAATTTCGTTATAAAGCCTGGAAAAGGAATCGTAATTACTATGCGAAAAATTTAATCTTACACCGTCCATTCCGGCAAGAATCATCTTCTTAATCGTTTCTGATGAATCGGTTGCCGGACCAAGTGTGCAAAGTATTTTTGTCTTAGCAAAACTATCGTTTGTTAAAATATTCATCTACGCTTTTTTTTCTTTTTTACTGGAACATTATTCTCATTATTCGGCTTGCTCGCTTTCGATTTTGCGTATAGGTCTTTTATTTTTTTCTCAACAAGATCGAACACACTGCTCTCTTCGTAAGTCCCTTTAACATTCCGTTTGCCGACTTTAACTCCGGTTAATATTTCAATTCCTTCCTCTACTCTTTCAACCGGGTAGATATGGAATTTGCCTTTAGCAACCGCATCAATTACTTCTTCGCGAAGCATTAGCTCTTTAATATTTTGAACAGGGATAATTACACCTTGCTTTTTATTTAACCCGCGTGAATTGCAGACGTCAAAAAATCCTTCAATCTTTTCATTCACTCCTCCGATTGGCTGAACATCTCCTTTTTGATTCAGCGAACCGGTGACTGCAATTGATTGATTGATTGGTAAACCAGAAAGTGTTGACAGCAAAGCATAAATTTCTGCGCAAGATGCACTGTCACCGTCAACTGTTCCGTACGATTGTTCGAATACAAGATTTGCATTGAATGTCAGAGGTACATTTTGTCCGAATGTTTCTCTAAAATATCCTGAAATTATTAATACACCTTTGTTATAATGCCTTCCGCTCATGCCAGCTTCGCGTTCAACGTTTATTATACTTCCGCCGCCAAGCGAAACTGTGGCGGTAATGCGTGTAGGTCTTCCGAATGAATAGAAGTCAGCATCATAAACAGCAAGTCCGTTTATTTGTCCAATGCGTTCTCCATCAGTATCGATCAATACCATATTCTCTTCGATCATGTCATTAACTTTTGATTCGAGCAAGCCATGCCTTTCCTTTGCTGACTCATAAGCTTTTTTAACATGAGCAGCGCTTACAATTTTAAATCCATCATCAATTGCCCAGAAGTTTGCTTCGCGTGCAATGTCTGCTATTTGAGAGAACCTTGCTGTCAATTTTTCTTTATGTCCCGCAAACTTAGCGCCGATTTCAATAAGATAAGCAATAGCATTTTTATCAAACTCTAAAAGGTTTTCTTCTTTTATCATTTTTTTAATTACACGTGCATATTGAATTAGAACTTCATCATTTCTTTTTATTTCATAATCAAAATCTGCTTTTATCTTAAAAATCTTTTTAAAATCATCTTCATACATTGCCAGAAGGGAATAGATATAATCATTTCCGATCAAGATTACTTTTGTTTCAATTTCAATAGGTTCGGGTTTTAAGATTGAAGGTGCAATCTGGAGATAGTTGTGCGAATCTTGAATTTCCAATTTCCGATAAGTCAGAACTCGTTTAAGAGTGCGCCAAACTCCCGGTTCTTCAAATAAATGTTTTACATTTAGAACTAAATATCCACCGCTTGCTCTTAAAAGCGAACCGGCTTTTATCTTAGTAAAATCGCTGTACCATCCGCCTCTGCCGTCGTAAACTTTTTCAATTGTTCCAAAAAGATTTAGATAGTTTGGAGAAGTTTCTATGATTACTGGGCAATCTTTTGTCCCGCTGTTATCAAGAATTACGTTAACTTCATATTCTTTGAAGTAATCTATTTGAAAACCTTCTGCGGAAGTATCGCCTTCAGGCTTCATTCCTTTAAATATCAATATATTGTTGAGTATACTTTCTTCAACTTCGTCTATATATTCCAGAACTTTTTTATCGCTATAATTTTCGCGAAGGTTTTCAATTGCTCCTTTTACAACTACCTCTGCAGTTTCTCTTTCCAAAAGATTAAGCTTGTCTTGAAATTCCTCGCTGATCTTCAAACCTTTTCTAAACAGAGTGTGAAGATCTTGCTGGTATGAGTTATATTTTTTTAAAATGTCTTTAGCTGAATCTTCCGTAAGCTTTCCTTGTTTAACAAACTCTTCAAGCTGGTATATCGGAACAGGCTTTTGTTCTATGACAGGAAAAATTTCCGGACGCGCTGCTTCCCCAACTTTTACCTGACCGAGAGAAAAATTCTGCTGCTTAAGTTTTTCTTCGAAAGAATTCATCAAAGCTTGTTCTCTATCATTGTAATGTGCGATGATTCTTTTCTTTCTGCTGATATAAACTTCGCTCTCTAATGCCTGCGGAATTCTTTTCTTTAAAATATCAATCGTGTTGGAAAGATCCTGCTTAAAGATTTTTGCTTTACCGATTTGAAATGTTAGAAGAATCGGCATGTCATTATCTTTAAAATTATTTACATATGCGTAATCAAAAAGCGGCGGGCAGTTCGAGCTTATTGTCTCGAGCATCTTTTTTACCGTAGTTGCTTTGCCGGTGCCGGACAGTCCGGCAATAAAAATATTGTAGCCTGGGCTTCTGAGATCAACTCCAAGTCTTAATGCTTTGAGTGCTCTTTCTTGACCGAGAATTCCTTCAATCGGCTTTAGATCGATGGTGGAATCAAATGCAAATACTTCCGGACTGCAGCGCCATCTTAAATCTTCCGGTTTTAATTCTTTATGCTTGGGTGCTTTTGGGTATGCCATTTAATGCCTGCAAGATTGTTTATAATTTGAGAATTATTATCAATTAAAACTTAATTTTAATTTAAATCCTTTAATAAAATCTAACCATTATCGGGAAGAATTTCAAAACATTGGAATTGTATCTACTATGATTTTGACTAAATGGCGAAAAAAATTAGTATAAGTTTTATCCGAAATGTTTAATTTATAACATCAATAAAATTTCTTTTTTAATATATTTATAAAAGCTATGGACATAAATAAAGCTAGGGAACTATTCCCTTATCTAATGCACGGCAAGATATATTTTAACCATGCATCAACCGGACCGCTCTGTTCACCTGTTTTGGAAAACATTGCCAAAGTACTTTATGAAAAGAGCGAAACTAATATTGACGAATACCTCGGACTGCAAGCTGTTATTAAAGAAACAAAAGCTGATTTAGGCGATCTGATAAATACTAAACCGGATAGAATTGCTTTTCTTGATAATACTTCAAACGGAATAAATGTTTTAGCCACCGGATTGAAATGGAAGAAGGGCAATCGTATTGTTCTAAATGATCTTGAATTTCCTGCAAATGTTTATCCATTTCTTAATCTAAAAAAATTAGGAGTTGAAGTCGATTTAGTAAAATCTCACAACGGAATAGTAACCGCCGACGATGTAATTGAAATGATAAAGCCGGAAACGAAGCTTGTTTCAATTAGCCATGTTCAATTCTTAACAGGTTACAGAGTTGATTTGGAAAAGATTGGAAAAGTCTGCAAAGAAAAAGGAATCATTTTTTCTGTGGATGCAATTCAAGGGCTTGGCGCAGTTAGATTGGATGTTGTAAGAGATAATATTGATTTCATTTCTGCAGGAAGTCAGAAATGGTTATTAGGACTTCAGGGGCTTAGCTTTATTTATGTTTCAGAAAAGCTTCAACAAAAAATTGAACAAGATTATGTTGGCTGGCTTTCTGTAGATGACTCATGGAATTTTCTTAACTATGAATTAAAGCTAAAAAGCTCAGCAGACCGCTTTCAAGGAGGGACATTAAACTCAATTGGAATTTATGCACTTAATGCTTCGTTAAAATTTTTCAAACTATTTGGATTTGATGAAATTGAAAAATTAGTAACGACTAATTCATCTTATCTAATTCAGAAATTGGAAGAGATTGGTATTAAGCTTGTCTTAAGCGGATGCGATAAAAAAAATATTGCCGGTATAGTTAGCTTTAAACATGATAATTCTCAAAAGATATTTGAAGCATTATCGCAAAAGAAAATCCATTGCGCAGTTCGTTCTGGTTATGTGAGATTTTCACCACATTTCTATAACACAAAAGATGAAACCGATATTGTTGTTGAAGAATTGAGGCGATCGATTTAGATATTTTTTGGAAAATTTATTTTAAAAATTCTTTCTGGCTTCTTAACGCAAAGGACTTCCCATCAATTGCTCTTGATACAGCAAGTATGCCGTTCAAGTGATCAACTTCGTGCTGCAGAAGTTCTGATAAATCATTTTCAAGCTGCAAAGATTGGTTATTCCAATCCAAATCTTTAAAAGAAATATGACATCGTTTATGACGTTTTACTTTTACCAGAATATCCGGAAAACTCATGCAATCATCCCAGAGTTCAAACATTTCAGCGCTTAAAATATCGAGAACTGGGTTTATAAAAATAATCGGCTTGTCGAAATTCATATAAACTAGTCTTTTCATGTAGCCAATTTGAGGAGCTGCAATTGCTCTGTCGGCATTGTACTTATTTCTAAAATCAATTAAAGTATCATGAAGATATTCAACAATGTTTTTTACTTCGTTAAGCTCTTCTTTAAGTATTGGCTTGCAAACCTCATAAAGTTTTGGATTCCCAAGTAATAAGATTTCTTTTACTGCCATGTGTTATTTTTAGTTATTATTAATTTTTGTTAATTAGTGATATTATAGGATGAAATTTAAATAATAATTTATAAATTAATCCTAAGAATTTGGCTTTCAAATAATAAGATCACAAAATTGATTAAAATTTATAACGGAGTTGTTTATGAGAACAAAAAAAATAATTCATAACCTGTTTCTAATAATAGGGCTAATGATATTTGTCGTATCGATATCTAATGCGCAGCAAAACAAAAAGAGCATGCAGTCAAATAAAAAAGGCATGCAGGAAAACCTGCAAGGAAAAAATGATTGGCATAAAGTTGTCAGGGTTAGTCCAAAAGCCTCTATAACTGAAACGATTGGATTAACTGATGTTACTGTTTCTTACAGCCGTCCAGGAGTAAAAGGAAGAAAAATTTGGGGAGGTTTGGTGCCTTATGATAAAGTATGGCGCGCCGGTGCTAATGAAGCTACAAAAATTACTTTCGGAAGTGACGTTTGGATTGAAGGTAAAAAGTTACCCGCTGGTTCTTACGGTTTTTTTGTTATTCCAAGAGAAAAAGATTGGACGGTAATCTTTAATAAAGTAGCAGATCAATGGGGAGCCTTTGAGTACAATGAATCGGAAGATGCAATGCGAGTAAATATAAAACCGCAATCCAGAAATTTTCAAGAATGGCTGAGCTATACTTTTAGCGATTTGAAAGTTAATGCTCACGGAAAAAATTCCGGTATATTAAATTTGAATTGGGAAAAAGTCCGGCTCCCGATAACAATTGAAACCGATGTGAAGTAAAGTTTAGAAAATATTTGAATGGTTGAATGATTGAAAAAATTATTTTCGTTCAACCATTCATTTCTTTTTTATGCCCTTATGCTGTTTAGCAGCTCATTGGTCTTCTCTTCCATCAATTTAATATTTCCTTTGCTTTCGACATTCAGACGGATGATCGGTTCTGTGTTGGACATTCTTAAATTAAACCGCCAATCATCAAACTCAACGCTTACACCATCGAGATGATCAATCTTTCCATTAGAATATTTCTTTTCTATTTCTTCAATTTTCTTTGCTGGATTATTTATCGTTGAGTTAATTTCTCCGGAACATGGATAAGCTTGTATCATCTCTTCAACAAGCTGAGAGAGAGATTTATTTTCTTCGGACATTAGCTGCATAATTAATAAGAATGGAATCATTCCGCTGTCTGAATATGCATTATCTCTAAAGTAATGATGCGCCGACATTTCACCGCCATAAATAGCATTTACCTCGCGCATTTTTTGTTTGATAAATGCGTGTCCGCTTTTTGAAACAACAGGAATTCCGCCGCTGTTTTTTACAACATCAACAGTATTCCAAATTAATCTTGGATCATGAACAATTTTCTCGCCTGGATTTTTTTTCAATATTGATTTTGCAAGCAATCCAACGATGTAATATCCTTCAATAAAATTTCCTTTTTCGTCAAAGAAAAAACAGCGGTCGTAATCGCCATCCCATGCAACGCCAAGATCAGCCTTGTTGGATAATACTGCATCAATTGAAGCTTGTCTGTTTTCAGGTAGAAGAGGATTCGGAACACCATTTGGAAAATCTGAGTTGGGTTCGATAAAAACCTTTATCATTTTAATTGGCAAGTCGTTTTCAATTGCATTTAATGAAAGCCCCGCACAGCCGTTACCGGCATTTACAACAACTTTCAACGGTTTTATTTTTTGTGGATCGTAAAATTTCTTAAGATTGTTTATAAAATCCGACATTACATCTTTTCTAGTAACATTTCCTCTCACTGTTATAGGTTTTGGAAGATCATTACTCAAAATCATTTTTTCGATTTCATTTAAACCTGAATCATATCCTACCGGCACCGAACCTTTTCCAACAAATTTCATCCCGTTATATTCCGGGGGATTATGACTTGCGGTAATCATTATGCCGCCGTCAGCATTTAGTGCAGGAGTTGCATAGTAAATCATTTCTGTACCGCATAATCCGATGTCAATTACATCGGCGCCAAAATCATTTAATCCTTTTGCTAGTGCAGCAGAAAGTTCTTCGGAAGATTTTCTAACATCATGGCCGATAATTACTTTTTTAGCGCCAATAAATTTTCCATAAGCTAAACCAATCTTATAAGCCAGATCTGTATTTAGCTCTGAAGGCACTTTCCCTCTTATATCATAAGCTTTGAAACAATTAATCTTATCCATTTACACTCCAGCTAAAAAATTTTTAAAACAAATTGAAAAATTAATCAAGGAATTAATTCTGAATTACATTAGGAATTACTTATCGATATTTTTGAAAACAAAGATCAGAAAAAAAAATTATTGGTTCAATTAGGATAAAAACTTTTAGAGAATTATTTTTCAATGGACTTTTTAGAAAGAACTATTTACTTTGCACAATTAAAAAATATAAGGGAACGTAATATCGCTACTAAAGATACTGTTAAATGGCACTTCGCAAAATGCAACAATTCGAAATGTAACGCTATTTTCCTGGTGAATCCTGAAGAAACACCAGGCGAATTAGGGTTCATTTGCCCGGAATGCAGCTCTAAAACTACCACTTCGCATATTGTCCAATGTTCAAGTTGTAAAACAATTTTGAACTTTGTTCGAGCAACTCCTAACGAGGAAAAAGTAGTTTTCAGCGTTCCAAAATGTTCACATTGCGTGGGCACTGTTGAAGATGAATGGGAAATTGAACCGTTATATCAGCCTGATTCTTATATATAATTTCTTATTCGTCTCTGATAATATTTTAATTGTTGAAAATTTTGTTTTTGGCAATCCCTTAAATCTTTGGTTAATATTTTAATCAATGGTTGGGGGATTTTTCTCTTTTTGCCTGTCATTACTATCCCCAAAAAATAATCAGATCGACATGAGTATCAAGCATTTTGTTAAAAATGATAGATGGTTAAATAATATGATGATGTAATTGTCGACCTAATCAAAAGATTTTAATTTTATTCACTTTTTATAGATATTTTTATATTTTTCAAAGAGAGTTGGACAAATAAAAGTAATCCTTTTCAATTATGAATCGATCGCGTAAATTCAGAATAAATCAAAAACCCTTTCTTATTAAACATAAATCTTATTAACAATAATCGTATTAAAAAATTTTTAGTCATTAAATAATATATATCAATTCAAAAATGTTATACTAATTATAGGGAACAATATGAAAAACTTATTCACAAGATTAAGCATGTTTGCTGTTATTATTACCACAATTATAATTACGGCAGGATGTTCATCTACTTCCCAAATACAGCAAAGTTCAACCGCCGGCCAAAGTAATAACAGCTGGTTAAATCTTGATACTGTTAAAGCTGGGAAATTTGATACGGGCAAAATGTGGACGTTCGATTATCCACCGTTAGATTATTTTCAAAAGGAATATCATTTTAAACCTTCGGAAGAATGGCTGAATAACGTTCGCATGTCGGCTCTTCGTTTTGCAAATTACTGCTCTGCATCTTTTGTCTCAGCAGATGGATTAGTAATGACTAATCATCATTGCGGAAGAGAATCGGTAAGCAAAGTTACAAAGCCCGGCGAAGATCTTTTTGATAATGGTTTTTATGCAAAAACTCTTGAAGATGAAAGACCGGTTCCTGGTTTGTATGTTGATCAGTTAGTTTTAATAAAAGATGTAACAAATGAAATTCAATCGGCAATGGATAAAGGAAAAACTCCTGAAGAGAAAATTGCTGATCAAAGAAAAGCAATGCAGGAGCTTGAAGCTAAAGAAGGGAAAGAAACCGGATTAAGAATTCAGATTGTTACCTTTTATAACGGCGGTAAATATGCTTTATACGGATATAAGAGATATACTGATGTGCGATTAGTTTTTTCACCCGAAGCTTCGCTTGGATATTTCGGCGGCGACTATGATAACTTTACTTATCCACGTTATGATTTAGATTGTAACTTCTTCAGAGTTTACGACAATGGAAAACCGTTAAAGACAGAACATTATTTTCACTGGAGCCCGGCTGGTGCCGAACCTGGCGAACCGGTTTTCGTTGTTGGTAATCCTGGAAGAACCGATCGTTTGAAAACTGTTTCGCAGCTTGAATTATTAAGGGATGTTCAGTATCCTCGAATATTAGATCTGCTTAACGATTTGGTAAATGTCTATTCTGATTTAATCGAAAAACATCCTGAAAGAAAAGCAGAACTGCAAAATAGATTATTTGGTTTTTCAAATTCTCAAAAAGCATATACAGGAATGCTTGCTGGATTAAGAGATCCGGTTTTAATGCAGAAGAAGATTGACTTCGAAAATAAATTTAAAGAAGCTGTTCAATCTAACAGTGAGCTTAATTCAAAATACGGCGGGTTGTGGAATAAAATTGCTGATATTCAAAAACAAATAAAACCGGTTTCAAATGAATTTTTTGCATTAAGCACAAATCCGTTTACAAGCTCTCAATATTTCATGATTGCCGGAGAAGTAATTCATTTAGCGAACGAATTAAAATTACCTGAAGATCAAAGATCAGCAGATTATAAGGGTACAAAGCTTGATTCAACTATCAATGATATTTTCCCTCCAAAATTTGATTCTGAATTACAAAACGCAATGTTAAAAGATCAAATAGACAGATTAGAAATGTATCTTGGCGCGAACAATGAAGTAGTTGTAAAAATTACAGGAGGAAAAAAAGGTGAGGATGCAGTTAATTATATGCTAAATAATTCTTCTCTCACTAGTTCTGAAAAATTAAAAAGCTTAATTAAAGAAGGACCTGATGCAATTCTAAATTCAAATGATCCTTTCATTTATTTTACGGTGCATACGGATGCAAGAAAAAATGAACTTCAGAATAAGATAAAAGAATTATCATCGGCAGATGCAGCTTATTCGCAAGAGCTTGGTAAAGCTTTGTTTGAAGTTTATGGAACTTCAATTCCGCCGGATGCAACATTTACATTACGTATTTCCGACGGCGTTGTAAAAGGTTATCCTTACAATGGAACAATAGCTCCGCCGTTTACAACTTTTTACGGTTTGTATGACAGATATTATTCTTTTGATAAAAAATATCCGTATGATTTACCAAAGAACTGGCAAAATCCTCCTGCTGATTTCAAATTAGAAACACCAATGGATTTTGTTTCAACCAATGATATAATCGGCGGTAATTCAGGAAGTCCTGTTATAAATGAAAAAGCGCAGATTGTAGGTTTAGCATTTGACGGCAACATCGAAAGCTTGCCGGGTAACTTTATCTTCACAACAGAAGCTAACCGAACTGTTGCAGTGCATTCTGCAGGAATGATGGAAGCAATTAAAGATTTATATAAGGCAACCCGTTTAAGCGATGAGCTTCAAGCAGGTAAAATTGTATCCGATAAATAATTAATTGAAAATATTTTTTGTCGAAGCCGTTCCTCCAAAAAGGAACGGCTTTTTTTATGAGATGGTTAAAAATAATATTCAGTTTGAAGATGAACTGAAAAATACCAGACATTAGTATTTGTAAAAGTTAATCCGTATTCTGTTCCAACGCCAAGTTTAAAACCTTTATTTAATTCATCTCTAAAATCAATTCCCGGCAATACTGAAAAGGCTGCCCCAAGATCCCAAACATTTATATTTTCAAATGTTCTATCATTAAGTATTAAAATTCCCAAACCTTCTTCAATATAAATATTCTTTAAAATATTTTGGGATTCAATTCCTTTTAATGTAAATCCTTTTATAAATGGAAAATTTCTGCTTGAGTTCTTTGGAAAAAGAATATTGCTGTCAGTAATATAAATGAAGCTCAGCCGAAAAATTAAATTACTGCTAAAACCAGGATTACCCTCAACAAAAAGCCCGGATGTAAAGCCTACCAGCGTAGTTAGATTCCCGCCAATAGATCCTCCGCCAAGATTTAATCCAATTCCAATATTATTTTGGGCTTTAAGATTCGATGAAAATAATATGAAAAAAAAGATGACAACAATTTGTAAATATATTTTCCTTGCATTCATCAAATTTTCCTTCATGCTTAACGAAAAATTCAAAATGAAATCAACTTCCAGATATTTTTAGATCATATATTAAATTAATTTTTAATGGTTCAAAATACAAAGCATAAAACTATGCTTTTGTTTATATCATTTTAATCGATGTAGTATCCATTAAACAAATATTTAAATTATTTTTTTATCTTTGTGCATGTATTACTTAACTCTAAAAGGTGAATGTAAATTATGTTAAAGACTTCTGAAATTAAGTTTGCAATTCAATTAGACGAAAAGCAAGTTCCGAAAAAAATTGAATGGGAAGCAACCGACGGTGGGTTTGATGGGAAGAAAGCCTGCAATTCAATGATGATTTCTATCTGGGATAAAAACGACCATGTAACAATGGGGATTGACCTCTGGACAAAAGAAATGCTTGTTGATGATATGAATATCCACTTCTACCAGATATTTACTAAAATGGCAGATACCTATTTGCGCGCAACAAATAATAATGAAGTTACTAAGATGATTCAAGATTTTAGTTTTGAATTCGGAACTAAGCTGGGGATTTTTAAAAATGTTAAATAAAAAATTGAAGCCGATAACGACATCGCCGCTAACCCACCGCCTGCCCGCCTCTAGAGGGCAGTCGGGTTGTCCGAAGGACTCCTTTGGAGAAGCACATGTTAGGTGTTAATTGATTTTTTTATAATCAAATGCATTGCCTTATCGCTTGAAACATGTTTAATACATTTATATCCCAATGATGCGAGATCCAAATTCAAAAAAAGATTTTCACCACTTCCTAAAATTACAGGGGATACAACTAAATGTAATTCATCAATTAATTGAGCCTTAAGATATTGACGAATTGTACTAACACCTCCGCCTAGTCTTACATCTTTGCCATTTGCAGAATCAAAAGCTTTTTCAAGAGCTGAGTTAATCCCATCCGTTACAAAGTGAAAAGTGGTGCCGCCTTCCATCTCAATTGATTCGCGCGCATGATTAGTTAAGATAAAGACAGGAACATGATATGGCGGGTTTTCTCCCCACCATCCTTTCCAATTAAGATTAGGTAAGCCGCGATATGGACTAAACATATTACGCCCTAAAATCCAGGCGCCAATATTTTTAAAGCCATTTTCGGCAAATTCATTATCAACTCCCGATGTGCCGCCGCTCTTTCCCAATACATTTTGTTGAAAAGTTTTTGTGAGGAAAAACCACTGGTGAAGCTCATGACCCCTTTCTCCTAGAGGATTCTCAAGACTTTGATTTGGTCCTGCACTATATCCATCGATTGAAATAGAAAAACTTGCAACACGTAATTTTTGCATTTATAAGTCCTTTCAAAAAATTTAGTCAACACCTAATACTCTATTATCTTAAAATCCCACTCCGCCTTATTCTCATTTAATTTTTTTCCCTTTGTCCCGATCTTATCGCATAAGCGTCAACCTAATTTTAACTTATTAATTATAAGTTACTATATTACAATCAGTTGCCAGAATGATAATGTTAACGTTAATTATTCCAATAAGCCCTTCCCTTGGCAAGGGAAGGGTTAGGATGAGTTCAATGTTTTATAACATACTTAAACTCTCTCTAATCTCTCCCTTGCGAAGGGAGAGACTTATTATCATTGATATCTTAACATTTTTTAATTCTATCTAAACAGTATTTGCTTAGATTTTTGTTTGTTTCCTAATAAAATTTCTATAAGGAAATATAATTCCTATATTTTTAAGTTGACGCCTATGCGATCTTATCGGGAGACCAATCCGTGACAGGGCTTCTTCTGTCATGGTATGGACTCCCACAAAGGGACAAGCATGACAGCCGGGAAACCTATGTTAGTCGTTCGTTGTTTTTCGTCAGTTACTTTTGCCCGTTATGTTTTGGGGCAAAATCCACCATCCACTCAATACCGTATTTGTCTCTAAACATTCCAAAATATGAACCCCAGGGACTGTCGCCGATAGGCACTTCAATATTTCCGCCTGCTGAAAGTCCGTTAAATAATTTGTCGGCTTCTTCACGGCTGTCTGCATTAATAGCTATCTTAGACCTGTTTTCATTTTCATTTACCCGTCCCATTATTTCCGGAACGTCATTGCCCATTAAAATGTTTTTGCCAATCGGCAAAGCAATGTGCATTATCTTCTTTGCTTCATTTTCAGCTACCGGATGCTGAGAGCTTGCTATATCTTTGAAGCGTATAATCTTTGTGAACTCTCCGCCGAATACTGATTTGTAAAAATTGAATGCTTCTTCTGCATTTCCGTTAAAGTTAATGTGTGGATTAATAAGTGCCATAATATTATTTACCTCCAATAATAATTTATTATTTAAAAAGCTTCTTCAAAATTGGCTTTGTTACTATACAAATATCACCAACAAAGAGCTTATTATTGCAGTGTAAATGCGACAATATTAGAGGCTGAATGCGGCAAGTATTGTTAGTAATAGCTGTAAAATAGAAATTATCCCCAAAGCATAACTGCTAACAATTTTATTTAACCGAACAAAGCCGAACAACAATGCTTACCTTTACCACTACACCCGATAACTTCAACAATGCCGCTATGAAAACGCGGTCGGGTGGAAAAGCTGGTTATATGGCGGGATTTTTTGTAAACGGGAAATTTCACCGCCAACGGTTATTTCCTATAGCTGGACAGGGTATGAGCATCTCGAAAACTAATTAACAATATCTCCTTTGTTATTTTCCAACTTTTCGCGCAATTTTTGGAGTTCCTCAGGTGTTTGTCTCACCCAATCTGTTACTTCGCCAACGATTTTTAATGGTGCTTGGGAGCGATATGAGCGTGTCGGATTGCCCGGAAATTTTTTGTCTGTAACATTCGGGTCATTTTCAAAACTCCCTATCGGTTCAACAATATAAACACGTTCACGTCCATCGCCTTTAGCTAATGCAGCAGCAAGACCAGCCCCATTAACCAGGGCCGTGAAATAAATGTGATTCATCTTGAGTTCAGGTTTGTAATTAGAACTGCCCCCTGCTGTCAGAAAATTGCCAACTTGCAAATCTGCTTTCGTCCCATGATAAAAGGGACCTTTGTCAGACGGCTTATCATTAAACAAAGTTGCTAATTCATAATTCTTTTTTGCTTTGTCAGGATCGCTTAAGTCCTCATAGCATTTGGCAATGTTTGAATACAAAGAAGAGAAAGCACTTTTAACAGTGTCGTTATTTATTTTTAATGTAAACTGCAAAGATATTTCGAGCCATTTTAATTTGTCGGAAACATTTTTTTGATGTCGGGCTACATAATGAGCTGCAAGAAATTTTTCAAAGTCGTTTGTCGCTTCGTTCCATGCTTGAATAAACAGTATGCTTGCTTCTTCAGGTTTGCCTTTTTCTTCCAAGCCCATACCTTGAAGACAGAGCTAATAACATTGTTTTTTGGGTTGAATTCCATTTTCTAATTATTTCTTCTGATAATTATTGTAATATCAATTCAGCTGCTTGTACTTAGAATATTTAAGTTAACATTAATAACTTGGATTTAATATCAAAATGTTATGCCATAGTTATGGTAGGAATGCCTGTTACCAGACATCCCCCACACAGATCCCGGCGTGCAGTATTACCGCACCGGGCTCCTCAATGATACTCGCTTCCGTACTGTCAGCATAAC
>JAMCWE010000042.1 GCA_023475265.1 Bacteroidota bacterium | reverse complement strand
AGTCATTAGAAGAATAATTTCTATCAGACTTGGATGTTAGGAGAATATACTTTTTGTTTAACTCTCTTTTTGTAATAAAATTTTTTACCTTTTCAATCTCCATCCCGTTAAGCGCACCGTCGTCCAGAATAAGAACATCATGTTTTATGGTTACATCAATTTCAAAACCGGATTGATTATTTAAATAAGACGAAGTAAAAAATATTTCCCTATCTTCAAGAAAATATTCTTCTAATGACTGAATTGTAATTGGAACGGAAGAAAGAAATAAAACATTTATGCTGCCCATTTAACTTCCCTTCAATAATGCGCACCCAACTTATAAAGACTAAGTTAAAGAATCAATGACAAATTATTGAAGAGTAATTTGAATAATAAAATACCCAATGTCTTGTAAACATTGGGTATTTATTTGGGTAATCTTTTGTTTAAATAAGTTTTAGAATTTCCACCTGGAATCAAACGCAATAACAAAAACCTTCGATGTCACTGTTTTAGACATCGAAGGTTGCTAATAATTGACTTACCTTGAAGGTCTGAAGCCAGTGACCTTCAAGGTATTTATTTCCTGCATCAGGTGTGTGATTAATTAGAATTTCCACCTAGAATCAAACGCAACGGAGATATACTTACCGGAGTTTGGCGCAACAAATGTTTGAAGATCAGAAGTACCAAGATTAAATTCCAATGCACCGGCATTTATCCCAATACCGGCAGCCCAATGGAATCCGAACAAGCCGCCGAAAGAAAATCCGGTTCTTAAATATGGAATCCAATTCATCGGTTTCCATTCTGCACCGATAGAAACTCTCGTTTTAGTAGAATTGCCAGGCTGATCGTTAAAGCCCTGGTTAATATCAAGGGCGAGCAAAAGAGTTCCAGGGAAGGATGATTCTCCAAAATTAAATTTATACGCCGCGCCAAGCCTTAATGCCGTCGGCAGGTTAGTAGTAAAGCTGCTTACGCTGTCGCTCTGCCCTTTAAATTTAGTTTTAATTGAATCTCTCTGATCTTGATTCGTCAGATCGGAGATAGTGTACTGGCCCGTAGAAGTTGTAATGGCAGCATTCTTATCCCATGTAATGCTTCCGATATCGGTAACAGCAGCTGCAAATTTCCAGGTATCTTCAATGCTGGCGCTTAAGCCTATGTCGAAACCAAGCCCGGTACCAGCAGGGCTTGGGAATGGACTAAAGTTAGAATTTTTAGTTGTGTCGGTATTGTAACTATATTTTACTCCAAAATTATCGGAGAATGCAGATTGGATGCTGTAATTGGTGCTTACAGTAATTTGATTATTCGTCGAATCGGTTTTGATATAGTTTCCGTTTACTTGGCTGCTTTGTGCATAAGCAAAACCTTGAACATATTTAAATGTTATACCGGCTGCAAGCTTTGTAAAAATATCCTGAGGAATTTCAGGAAACTCTCTAGCATAAGAAAGTGAATAATCTCTTATCCACCAGGCGTTAAATTTTGTATCATCAAAATTATAATTTGAACCAGCCGGGTTGCCGCTTAATGCGAATTGAGATAATTCACTTGGAATGGTAACATTGCTTTCAACTACATCATTTATCGAAAGCCCAAATGCGCCAATGGATGGATCGAGCTTTAGACCAAAAGAAAAAAGATTTAATGAAACATTTCCTAATACAAGTCCGCCGTTGGAGAATAAAGAATTCAGTCTTTGTTTATCATCATCGGTGAGAACTCTGCTGCTGCCGTTAACTCCGCCGAAAAAATAATTGATATCATTTATCGAAATAAAGTTTGTACCTGCTCTAACAGAAATATTAGGTATCGGAAGAACAGTTGAGAAGTTAACTACATCGGAAGAATTAAGAAGGTTAGAAGGGTTTATTCCGATTGAAAATACTCCTTGTGAAATTGCATTTGATGTTTTTGCCATGCTCATGCTGCGTGCATCCAATGCGCCGGTGGAACCGAATTGTGCAAAAGCGGAAATTGAAGCAAGCAGAATGAACGAGATTATTATTTTTATATTTTTCATTTTTTTACCTTCTCCTACTTAAGATTATCATTATTTACTCTGAACTTTACTCCGCCGTAAACCTGAATTTTAATCAGATCATCGGGTCTTACGGCAACCGTAGGTGGAGGATTTTGAGATGCGTTAGTTGTTTCCACAGTTACTGTATATTTCACATGATAAGATCGTGACAACATCTCTGTTTGAGTCGAATCTAACTGAACTTCAAGCATCGTTGGTGTCTGATTGGTAACTTCGCCATTCTGGTCAACTGAAGCAGCATCAACAAAAATTGAATCGGAATTATTTGTGCTGTTCGTTAAAGTAAACAATGGATTCCACAAAGAATCTGTCAGTGTAACTCTAATTGATGCATCGAGCGGAATTCCATTTTGTATATTAACTGTAAAATATGCGCTTTGTGCAGCTTTAATTTTTGTTCTGGTATTTTCATCGCTTATGTTAATATCTGAAGAATCATGCATTGTTGATCTTCTTAAAGCCATAATACTTGTTGTAGAAAAGTTTGCACTAAATTTAACAGAATCAAATTCGGTTACAGAACCAGTTGTATTATTTGGATTCATCACATATTGAGCGCTTACCTTTATGCTGTCCGGCAGAAATGAAATAAGAGAATCAATATTGCTATTATCCTGGTTAAAGCTGAAATGCTTACTATTACCTGAAAAAATAAAAGTCTGTGCACTATCCGGTATTGTTAAAGTAAATTTCTGGCCATTATTTCTAATCCCAACAATGCTAAGATTCTTTACTTGAATATCAAATGGATTAATCGCAGGAGAATTATAAACTGCATCTAAATCAAGATTAGCATTTTTTAAGTACGCTTTATCTCTATAGTCTGCGGCATTCCCAAGATCCAAGCTGAATGCACTAGATTTAATTCCAAGTGATTTTGAAGGTAAATAACCTGATGCATCCTTAAACTCAAAATTTGAGGTAGTTAAAGTAATATTTGCTTGAGAGCCCAATGCTCCTTTAACTTCAACAATGAACCAAATACTATTTTTTAAGAACGACGGTTGTTTTTTAGAAGGAAAAATATAGGAATAATTGGCAAAATTAATCGGCGTTGTAGTTGTAACAGTTTGGAAAGCAGGGACCGGAACTACTAACGAAAAAGTTGAACCGTTTGTATTAGTTATTCCTGGGATAGACAAAAAAACAGTATCTGTTGTTGCAGATAAGTTTTGAAAAGTATAGGAAAATAGACCGCTGGAAAAAGTTGCGCTGTCTAATTGAATTCCATCGGGAAATTGGATGTAAAGATTATGCATAAAGTTATCAGCAAATACAGTGGTTGTTGGTGAAGAAGAAGATGGAGTTGCCGAAACAAATTGTGAAACTCCAACGGATTGGGAATAATTATTCGACTTAATTTGATAAATTATATTCTGCGGGCTTATTGTATCAACATAAATATAATTTTGCTTTTTAATTATATCACTCAGCTGATAGCTTCTGTTAATCATAGGGATGTTAAGATCAACGTCCCATTGAGGCATTATAAGATTTTTAGGAACATCTAAACATCCTGAAATAAAGACAGAAACGAAAAGAGTAATTAAAAGAATCGATACGGTAATAGTTTTTTGCATGTACCCTCCCTATTGGGAAATAATTTATATTAATTTTCTTAAAATAGAAGGTGCGGCTGAAATACAACCGCATCATTTAAGAATAATAGTTATTTCATATAAAGCATTTTACGAGATAAAGTCACATTATTAGATTTTAGTTCATAGATATATAACCCTGAAGAAAGGTTTACAGGATTGAATTCAACTGAGTGCAGCCCAGAAGATAGAGCGCCATTTACCAATGTTGCTACCTTAACTCCAAGAACGTTATAAACATTCAATTGAACAAAAGATCTGAAAGGCAAAGTAAAATCAATTTTAGTAGATGGGTTGAATGGGTTAGGATAATTCTGTTTTAAAGTAAATTGATTTGGAACATTATTAGCAATAGGATTTTCTTCCACAGCTGTTACAGCACTTGTGTTTGAGCCGACAATGTGAGAAAAGTGGCTAATCATCGCGGTAACACTCGATGTGCTGTCATAAGTTTGAATGCCGGTTAAATCAAAACCTGTAGATACTTCATAAACAAATTTTAGAGCTGCAGAAATATCTAATCCAGTTTTAGAAATAAAAGAATTGAATGCTGTAGTCTTATATATCTTTAAGACAGCATATTTTCCTGAATTCAAGTTAAATGGTTCAGACAGGAGATTTCCGTTCCAATCGGAGATAGAAAAATTAACATCGAAAAAGAAATTAACACTGTTTTGACTCTCGTAGCTTCCATTTGATAAATCAATATCCGAAATATAAAATCCAATTATAATGTCCTGATTTAATGAACCGGTCTGGAAATAGAATTCAGTTCCCACCATAGCATCGTATAAAGCCTGGGCACCTGCATAACTTGAGGGTAAAGTTTTTTGCTGAATTGTATAAACCTGACCCTCACTTATTGTGTCAGCATAAATTTCTACTGCACCCAGATTTGTTGCTTGAGCATAAAATTGGATTGCAATTTTATGTGAAGTTTGAGCAATTATAGTATTGGAAATGAACATAATAAATGCGAGACAAAAAACGTAAAAAACTTTCTTCATATATCTTAATCCTCCATAATAATTTATTTAATCTTAGTTAAAAACATAATATTATAAATTCTGTATTCGTTTGTTTTGAATCATAAATTGTAACTAAAATATTTTTTTATAAACTCAAACAGTAAAACAAGATTAAAATTTTGGGTTATCCATATGGCTTTTATAAAACCATAATCGAATATTTTTGATTTCAATTTAGCAGATTATAGTTCAAAATTTTTTGCCTAACAGAAATGACCTGCTTTTTCTTATACCTAACCTGGACAAGCCAGACCCAAAGAGGTAAAAAAAGATTATCTTTGCAAAAAAAGGATAAGCGATGGAATTGCTAACGGAGCGCTACAAAGAAAAAATAGCCGGAAGCCTCGGCTGTTATGACCGGTTAATATTTACCGGTACATTACCTGGTCTATGCTATGCAGAGGGAATGACAAGATATTTATATACAAAAGGGATACGCATATTTGACTATCCAAAATTTGCAGAACCATACCGTGAAAAGCTAAGAGCAAATGCCGAGAGACTGTCAAAAGAAAC
>JAMCWE010000265.1 GCA_023475265.1 Bacteroidota bacterium | reverse complement strand
GATAAAATAGAAGATCTAAAAAATCTACGGTTTTACATTCTTTGGCGTACGCCTTCATTTCTAGTTTATGTTTTCAACGATATAAAGCAGCAAGAGCATACTCTTAATGAGCTAGTAAAGGCAAAAAGCCTAATTGAATATGGGAAAAAAGCCATTGAAAATGAAGATTGGGATAAGTTGGCTATGATAGACAATGAACTGATTGGTTTTTTGCCTAGCCAATCTGAAAAAAATAAATTTAAATTTATAGGAACTGGAATTCAAAAAGGGAGATAATTATTGAGTAATTGTTCTAATATTCATTTAAACGCCACGACATGAATGTTCTCGTGCTTCAATTGATTTATTAGGAAGCCAGGCTATTACTAAATAAATTGATGTTAGATGTAAAAAACTCCTATGCCCCCATAATTACCGGGAATCGAATTAATTTTTTTACTTTGCAGCATTTACTTTATATTCAAAACCTTTGGATGGCTCAAAGGAATTCAGCGATGTGAAAAAATGATTTTGCTGAAGTGAGATTGCATAAGAATAACCTCGAAGGTTTTTTCATGGCATCATTCAGATCAAGTGCTTTTATTGATTGTTATTATTAAATTAGCTTTAGGTAAGGTTGTCGAAATGGATAAAGATGAAATTATAGCAAAAGTAAAACAATTTGCACAAAAGGCTGCGCAAGAATTCCCTGTAAGGAGGATAATTCTTTTTGGCTCTTTTGTGAGAGGGAATTTTAATGAAAACAGCGATATAGATGTCGCCGTTATTATGGATGATTTGCCTGAAGATATTTTAACTTCGGAATTTAAATTGTACAAGATGCGCCGGGATATAGATCACCGCATAGAACCTTTAATATTTAAAAGCGGAGAAGATAGAAGCGGTTTCCTTGAGGAAATTATGAAAACCGGATTGGAAATTTATGCCGCATAAAATTCTTTGTTTGAAAATATGATAAGGTAAAATAACAGAGTATTCATCTATAGAAAATGATAATTTGGAAATGTGTTAATAAAAAAGGAACGGTTACAAAAATGATTAATATAAAAAAATACAGGGTAAAATATATTACCGACAAAAAAGGTAAGAAAACTGAAGTAATAATGAAGGTGAAAGATTTTGAAGAATTGATTGAGGACTTGAATGATATGGCAATCATTGCAGAAAGAAGAGATGAAGAAACAATAACTCATAAGGATTTAATAAAAGAATTAAAACGCGATGGCATATTATAAAATCCTGTGGAAAAAGTCTGCCGCAAAAGAACTAAAGAATATTGATAAGCAGATCATTCCTAAAATTATTTCAACAGTAGAAAGCCTTTCAAAAAATCCTTTTCCATTAGGCGTTAAAAAACTGAGCGGCGCTGAATTCAATTATAGAATAAGAGTCGGAGATTATAGAATAATATATAGTTTTTATAAGAAAGAATTAACCATAGAAATAATAAGAGTTGGTCATAGGAGAGATGTATATAAAAAATAAAAGGAGGAGTTACCTAATGTTTATATTTTTTCGCGATCATTAAAGCTGCTGGAAAGCTTCGGAGAATTTCGTGATGTGAAGAAGATGATTTTGCTGAAGTGAGTTTGTTTAGAATAACCTCGAAGCTTTCTTAGTCTTGCAGAAATGAGATGATAAGGTTTGTTTTACTGGGCGCAGCATATGTTACTAAGATTCGGGATAAACATAAGGTTTTATTAAAGAGGGAAATTATTCCGTTCTTCACAGTCTGGAAAAAATTATAGCTAAGGTGAGCTCGAAGATCACTAGTACGATCGTTATAAAAACTTTCCCAAATGTCAATCTTTTTTTTCTATTGAATAATGATTAATATTCAAAAGAGAAAATCAACTCTTACTTTTCTTACTCTTAAAAAAAATAAGCCAAGAGCTTACAAAAATGTCGGATTTTGTTCACTTACATAACCATACACATTACAGCTTGCAGGATGGCGCCTGCACGGTTGATGGATTGGTTCAAGCAGCTAAAAAAAATAATATGCATGCTGTTGCTTTAACCGATCACGGTGTTATGTACGGCATTGCTGAATTTTATAAGAAAGCTAAAAAAGAAGGAATCAAACCGATCATCGGAATGGAAGCTTACGTTGTAAGCGAAGGAAGCAGGTTTGATAAAGGCAAGAGTGATGATGCTAATTCTGATAAGACCGGAAGCGGCAAGAAAAGATCCAAACATTATAACCATCTTATTCTTCTGGCAAAAAATCAACAGGGCTATAAAAATTTATCTAAGCTTTCTACACTCGGACACACCGAAGGATTTTATTACAAACCTAGAATTGATCTTGAACTTCTGAGGAAATATCGTGACGGATTAATTTGCAGTTCTGCTTGCGCTGGCGGTGTAGTTGCAACTCATTTGGTGAATAATAATTATGACAAAGCTCGCGAAGTAGCAAAAACTTATAAAGAAATTTTCGAAGAAGATTTTTATCTTGAAATTCAAGATCATAACATGGAGGTTGAAAAACCTGTACTTGAAGGAATGCCAAGGCTCGCTAAAGAGCTTGGGATAAAATTATTAGCAACCAACGATTGCCACTATATTGAACCTGATCATGCGATTGCTCATAATATTCTTCTGCTACTTTCAGATAAGAATGGAACCGATTACAGGCAGCTAAGATACGGTACCGATCAAGTTTATTTTAAATCATCCGATGAGATGAAAAAGCTCTTTAAGAATTATAAAGGAGCAATTGAGCATTCGCTTGAGATTGAAGAGAAGATTGACGTCAACCTTGATGGCAGCGGGTACTTTTTCCCGGTGTTTCCTATTCCAAATTATTCTTCTGCAAAAACCTTGGAAGAATATCTTGAGGTGCTCGCAAGGGAAGGTCTTCAAAATAAAGTTAAAGATATAAATCCGGAAGTTGAAGAGCGTTTTAATTTTGAACTTGAAACAATAAAGCAAATGGGATTTGCAGGATATTTTTTAATAGTTCAGGATTTTATTAATTCTTCAAAGAAGATGGGAATACCTGTTGGGCCTGGAAGAGGAAGCGCGGCAGGAAGTTTGGTTGCTTATGCACTTGGAATTACTAACATCAATCCGCTTAAATATAATTTACTCTTTGAGCGTTTTCTAAATCCGGCAAGAAAGTCAATGCCTGATATCGACGTTGATTTTGCTGATGATAAACGCGGTGAAGTGATAGATTATGTTCGCCAAAAGTACGGTACAAACTGCGTCAGCCAAATTATCACTTTCAATCGTCTTTCATCAAAAGCAGTAATTAGAGATGTTGCCCGCGTTCTAAAGATTCCAATTCCAACGGTTAACAAAATTACAAAGTACATCCCTTCAAAGTTCGGAAAAGTTTTTACTATCGATCAAGCGTTGGATGAAGTTGCAGAATTGAAATGGGTGAAAGATTCTAAAGAGCCGGACATTCAAAACTTAATTAAATATGCAAAAGTTTTGGAAGGAATGAACCGCAATTCTTCCAAACATGCGGCAGGAGTTGTGATCACGCCGGAAGATGTAAGCAATTATGTTCCGCTTGCAAATGCTGTTTCTCAAGATGAAGTAGTTACGCAATTCAACATGAAAGAGATTGAAGGCGCGGGCTTGCTTAAAATGGATTTTCTCGGCTTGCGCACTTTAACGATTATTCGTGATACACTCGAACTCATAAAAAAGAATTTTGATGTTGATGTTGACATCGATAATGTTCCATTGGACGACGAAAAAACATTTCAACTTTTTGCGAAAGGACAAACAACCGGCGTCTTCCAATTTGAATCTGGCCCGATGAGAGAGTATTTGAAAAAGCTAAAGCCGACAAGCTTGAATGATCTTTCTGCAATGAATGCCTTGTATCGTCCGGGTCCAATGGAATTTATTGATGATTTTATTGACCGGAAGTTTGGAGTAAAAGAAGTAAAATATCTTCATCCGGTTTTGGAAACAATCTTAAAAGAAACTTATGGAATTATAGTTTACCAGGAACAGGTAATCCAGATTGCAAATAAAGTCGGCGGTATGAGCTTAGCTGAAGCTGATATTTTACGCAGAGCAATGGGAAAGAAAGATCTCAAAGCAATGGCTGAGCAAAAAGAAAAATTTGTCGAAGGTGCTGTGCAAAATGGAATTGCAAAAAAAATTGCGGCAGAAATATTCGACGCAATAGACAAGTTCGCAAATTACGGATTCAACAAAAGCCATTCGGTTGCATACAGCTTTGTTGCTTATCAAACAGCTTATCTCAAGGCTCATTACACCGCGGAGTTTTTAGCGGCGAACTTAACAAATGAATTCGGGAATACGAACAAAGTAACTAATTTTCTAGAAGACTGCCGGAAATTAAAGATTGAAGTTCTTCCACCGAACGTAAATAATCCGACAGTTTCGTTCAATGTTGAAAAAGGTAAAATTCGATTCGGCATGTCAGCAATTAAAAATGTTGGTAAATCTGCCGTTGAAGAAATTATAAGAGCGAGTGATTCACTCGGAAGAAATTTTACCAGCATTTTTGATTTTTGTAATAATGTTGATACTCGAATTGTAAATAAACGAACGCTTGAAGGATTAGTTCTTGCCGGCGCGTTTGATTCAATTGAATCGAACAGAGCAAAATTATTTACTGCAGTAGAAAATGCATTGGATTGGGGACACAAATCCAGAAATTCCAAATTGACAACGGCTAATAGTCTTTTCGGTGAAGTTGAAGAAGAAGTAAAAATATCTGAGCCGGTTCTTCCAAAAGTTGAAGACTGGACGCCGGAATTCAAACTTGCAAAAGAAAGAGAAGTAATTGGATTTTATGTTACCGGACATCCATTAAGCAAATATGAATTCGACTACAAAACTTTTGCAACAATTCATCTTGGTGAAACAGAAGAGCTTGAAGAAACAACAGATACCGTAAGAGCTTGCGGAGTAATTACATCATTAAAAACCAAGATTGATAAGGCCGGCGGAACGATGGCATTTTTTACGCTTGATGATTTTTCCGGATCATGCGAAGCGCTAATGTTTTCAAAAGTTTATGAAAAATGCGGAACTTATCTTCAAGAAGAAAAATGTATTTTTATAATCGGCAAGACTGAAAGCAGCGGCGATGCCATTAAACTTCATATTGATGATGTATTTCCATTGGAAGAAGCGAGAGAAAAATTTCTGCAAAGTGTGAAAATTATTTTCGATCAAGATAAAAACTATATTGATAAAATTTCTTCCCTAAAAAATATTTTAGTAAGACATAAAGGGAATGCACCACTTTACATCCACCTCGAAACAAAAAGCAGCAAGCCGCGTTTATTCTTTTTGAAGGACTATCGTATAAAGCTGACGAATGAATTTATTTCCGAAGTAACGGAATTGATTGGGGAAGATTCAATTAGCTTAAGCAAGAAATGATTTTATTTAAGTTGAGCTGCTTCAATAGAACGAACACTAAATAACTCATTTCCTTTTAATTCTTCTATTTCATTTTCTGAAACTGTTATGATAGCAATGCTATCGCCAAGGGCATTGAATATCTCTAATGTATAGCCATTCTCGTTTTTGTTCGATGGATGGTATTCAACAATTGTACCGACATCTCCTTTTTTCAATTTTTTTTCATTGAAATCTTTAAGTAAAACCACTTCACTAAATAATTTGAATTTCATAATTTCTTACTTCCTTTCTGGATACATTGTTATGAACTTGGTCGATTCTGATTCATGCTCAATTATCCAAATAGTGCATACTTCTAAGGACATTCCGTTCGGACCATTTAGAACGCCTTTTATTTCAAAGATATTGCCGTAAATAGTTGTGTCAGTATAGACAGCATCTTTATTTAATATTTGTGTTCGCAAATCTGTTTCCAATTCATTCCAGTTCTCTAAGGTGTAGCCAGCCTTAGCTAACCATTTTGATTTATCATTTCTTTTTCTCTGCGATAACAAATATTCTTTAATTTTTTCAGGAGTTATTATTGCAGAAGAAGATAATTTCATTTATATACAATTTAATTTATCTTAATCTAATCAATGAACATTTTAATAACAACTAAAAAAGCCATCTGCATTTAAAAATATTTTGATATTATTCACAAGTTAAGTTTGTTTTCTAATATTACATTGCATCTGATGCTGCTAAGGTTGTTTAACTAAGACGCTTTTAGTAAATTTGATCCCTTAAATTTTATCTAAAGGATTGACAAAATGAGTAGCAAGGAAAACCAGAATTATTGGGCATTAATTTTAGGTGCCTCTTCAGGTTTTGGTGAAGCAGCTGCGCTAAAGTTAGCTGAAGACGGATATAATATATTCGGAATTCATCTAGACAGACAGGCAACAATGCCAAATGTGGAAAGAATTATTGCTAAAATTAATTCCTTCGGCTCTCAATCCAAATTTTTTAATGTCAATGCTGCCGATGCTGTTAAAAGAGGAGAGATTATTTCTGAAATTAAAAATATGGCTAAAGGCAAAGCAATAATTAAAGTGCTTATTCACTCTTTAGCTTTTGGTACATTGAAACCATTCATCCTATTAAACAATGAACAGGCAATTACAAAAGCTCAGATGGAAATGACTCTTGATGTAATGGCTCATTCATTAGTATACTGGGTTCAAGATCTTGTTGCAGATAATTTGCTGGAAAAGAAATCAAGAATTTTTGCAATGACAAGTTCCGGCGGGCATAGCGCAATACCGTATTATGGCGCTGTCTCAGCCGCCAAAGCATCTTTGGAATCGCATGTTCGTCAACTATCTACAGAACTTGGTTATATGGATGTTGCTGTTAACGCAATTATGGCTGGAGTAACAGATACACCGGCACTTAGAAAAATTCCAGGAAATGCACCGATGATAGAAGTTGCAAAAAGAAAAAATCCAAGAAACCGTTTAACAACTCCGGAAGATGTTGCAAAAGTTATATCACTTCTTTGTAAAGATGGCGGAGAATGGATTTCGGGAGGAATAATTCATGCGGATGGCGGCGAAGATATAGTTCAATTTGTCGGACAGAATGCTACTGAAGATAAATCAATTTTAAAAATTTAATATCAAGGATAATGATGAAACCAATTACAATTACCGACGATAATTTTGAAACCGAAGTATTAAAATCTGATCGTCCGGTATTAATAGATTTCTGGGCTACCTGGTGCGGCCCATGCCGAATGATTGCTCCGATTGTTGAGGAGCTTGCAAATGAATATGAGGGAAAAGTAAAGATTGGGAAATTAGATGTAGATGAAAATCAACAGACATCTATTAAATTTGGTGTTAGGAGTATTCCTACATTGTTATTATTTAAAGATGGAAAAATTAAAGATACAATTATTGGCGCTGTTCCAAAATCTCATTTAGTTCAAAAGCTGAATTCAGCTTTATAGTAATTTCAATTTATTTTTTTGGTTTTTATTTAATCGATTGGAGCGAAATGAAAAAAATAATTATTACGGATGCTGTCGATAAAAAGAGCGTTGGCATATTAGAACAAGCAGGCTTCCAGGTAACTTATCAACCCGGAATGCCGAAAGAAGAAATTAAAAAAGTAATTAAAGATTATAACGGATTAATTGTTAGAAGCGATACCCAAGTTACTCCAGATCTGATTGAATTAATGGATAACATGGAAGTTATTGGAAGAGCTGGAGCCGGTGTTGACAATATTAATTTAGATGCAGCAACCCGAAAAGGTGTTATCGTGATGAACACACCCGGCGGAAATACAGTTTCTACTGCCGAACACACAATGGCGTTAATGCTTTCAATGTGTAGAAATATTCCCCAGGCAAATCAATCTTTGCGAGCCGGTAAATGGGACCGCAAAAAATATAAAGGTACTGAGCTTCAGGGAAAAACACTTGGGATAATTGGACTTGGAAAAATCGGCAGAGAAGTTGCGATTAGATCCAAAGCGTTTGGAATGGATGTAATTGGATTTGACCCGGTACTATCCGAAGAGGTTGCTTCTAAGTTAGGAGTTAAACTTCTTGATCTCGAATCTGTTTTTGCACAATCGGATATTATTACTGTTCATGTTCCGTTAAGCAATGAAACAAAAAATTTACTTTCGGAAGAAACGATTGCAAAATGTAAAGACGGTGTTAAAATAATTAATTGTGCCCGCGGAGGAATTGTTGATGAGGCAGCATTAGTTAAAGCTCTTGATTCGGGAAAAGTTTCCGGCGCTGCTTTTGATGTTTACGTAACTGAACCGCCGGAATTTACCGGTCCGTTTATCCAACATCCTAAAGTTGTAACAACTCCGCATCTTGGTGCATCAACTGATGAAGCACAGGAAAAAGTTGCAATTCAAATTGCTGAACAGATCGTAGATTTATTTAATCAAAAAGGAGTCCGAGGTGCTGTTAATGCGGCTGCAATTGAATCCGGCAGCAATAAAGAGTTTGCGCCGTATGTTCAATTAGCAGAAGATTTAGGTTCACTTCATTCCCAATTGCATAAAGGACAGCTGAAAAAGATTAATATAAATTACAGCGGCGAAATGCTTCATAACTTTACAACACTTTTATCAACAGCAGTTTTAAAAGGATTTCTTTCTAAAAAATTAACTGCCGGAGTAAATTTAATTAATGCCCCATTTTTAGCTAAAGAAATGGGAGTCAGCTTGAATGAAACTAAAAGCAGTGCGAATTTAAATTACACAAACTTAATGACGGTTGAATTTATAACAGACAAAGAAACCCGTTCTTTTGCCGGTACTGTATTTGGAAATAATGAAAGAAGAATTGTATATATAGACAAATACCATCTTGAACTTAAGCCGGAAGGCCACATGCTGTTTTATTATAATATCGATAAGCCGGGCATGTTAGCGAATGTAGGTAAAATTTTAGCGGAAGCAAATATCAATATTGCCGGGCTTTCTCTCGGCAGGTTCGAAATTGGGAAAGAAGCTCTAACAGTTATTAACGTCGACAGCGAAATTAAAACTGAAGTTTTAAAGTCAATCCTTTCCGTTAGCGGTGTTCACAGCGTATCCGCAATTAGTTTATAAATTTATATTCTCGTCCGTGCAAGCGGACGGGAATAAGTTCAGCTTAAGCCGCACGTCCCAAAATCTCAAAAATATTTAGCAGATTCTAAAAATTCTTCCTCTAATAAAGTCTTGACAAATAAAACACGTTGTGGTAATTTGTTTATGCTTTTGAAATATAAAAAGCATGTTTAGAAATTCTAATTATGGGGAATGTTAATCTCTATAAATAGGAAAGTAAATTCAATTTATAAAAAAAAATTTTACCTTAAAATGAAATTCAAAATCTTTTTCCTCGCGTTTTTATTATTGTCTGTTTTTTCAAAGAGCTATTCACAAAATAACGCAAACCTTTTTGATTTTGATTATGCTCAGTTTTCTTACGATTCAACTTCAAATTATACTGAATTTTATTATTCTTTTAATCAATCTGCGCTAACGCCTAAAATTATTGATTCCAACAAAATTGTTGAAGGAATTTTGAAAATATCTATTATAGATACGACAACAAATCAACTAGTAGTTAATAAGCAGTGGCTAATGAAATATCCGGTTTTGGATTCTACGCAAACGAAAGATAAAAATTTAGTAGGCATGCTTAACTTTGTTCTACCCAAAGGTGTTTATAAATGTACAGTAAGCGTAGCTGACCAGTTTAATGAAAAAAATAAAAAAATAATTTCAGAATTAATTTTGGTAAAACCATTTGACCTGGATAAAATAGCGGTTAGCGACATTCAATTAGCTTCAAGAATTTTACAAAATAGCGAGAATAAAAATTCTATATTCTATAAAAATACATTTGAAGTTACTCCTATTCCCACACTGGTTTTCGGAGAAAATATTCCGGTTGTGTTTTATTATTATGAAGTTTATGAACATGGCCGTGAATCAAGCACACCTTTAAAAGTAAATTGCATTGTCGTTAATAGTAAGGGAAAAATATTTTACCATAACATTCGAGAAATTTCTGGCGGAATAGCTTCCAGGGTTGAAGTTGGAACTGTGCCGATCAATAAATATCCAACAGATACTTATTCAATGAGAATTGCAGTACTTGATAGTATTAATAATACGGGAATGACTTCCATAAAAAGATTTTTTGTTTATAATCCTAAAATTAAAAATGTTGATACCGCCGGAGTGCAGCAATCAAGCGTTCTTAGCAGCATGTTCGGTATCATGTCTATGGAAGAGTGTGATGATTTGTTTGCAAAGTCAAAATATATTGCTACTTCATCAGAGCTAAGCCAGTATTCAAAATTAGATAGTGTTCAAGCTAAAAGAGAATTCCTTTTCCAATTCTGGAAAAAGCGTGATGAAATAGCCGGGACAAAACATAACGAGTTTTTTCAGGATTATATGAAACGTGTTCAGGAAAGCAATCAAAAATACAGCAGCTTGAATAGGCCTGGGTGGAAAACCGATAGAGGAAGAATTTTAATAACTTACGGTGAGCCAAGCGAGATTGAACGATTCCCCAATGAAATAGATACGAAGCCATATGAGATTTGGCATTATAATGATTTGCAAGGCGGAGTAATTTTTGTTTTTGCGGATCTGACAGGATTTTCAGATTACCAGCTAATTACTTCTACCGCACGTGGAGAATTAAGAGACGATAACTGGCAGCAGAGAGTTCAGGCAGCATATTAATATGTTGAATGAAAGATAAAATAGAATATATATTATTTAAAACTTTTAGCTATTTATTTAAGATTTGCGGATTAAAATTATCACGAAGATTTTCTTTAGTTCTTGCCTTTGTATTCTTTTATATAATACCCATAAGAAAAAATACTACGATAGAAAATATTTCAAAAGCTTTCCCGGAATTCGGTAAAAAGAAAATAAAAAAAATTGCATTCGGCAGTTATAAAAGTTTTTCAAAAACTATTATAGAAATTTTATATCTGCCGTGGATGAGTAATGATGAAATTATAAATTCGATCCAAATAAAAGGATTAGATATTACGAGAGAAAAGTATGAAGAGAAAAACGGTTTGATTATGCTTTCAGCTCACTTTGGTAATTGGGAGTTCATGGCAATATCTATTGCATTACAAATGGGTATTCCATTTTCGGTTGTAGTTAAATCGCAGCGCAATGAATATGTTACAAATTGGTTAAATAATGTAAGAGAAAAATGGGGAAATAAAATTGTACCGCTGGGAATTTCTATTCGGCAAATTTATAAAGAGCTGAAAGAAAAAAATATTGTTGCAATGGTTGCTGATCAAAGAGGGCCATCCGACGGAATACGTGTAAATTTTTTTGGAAGAAAAGCATCAGTTTATTCTGGTCCGGCAATCTTAGCTTTAAAGACTAAAGCTCCAATTGTTTATGGAATATCTGTAAGACAAAGTGATGATTCTTATAAAACAGACTTGGAAGAAATTGAATTAAACAACTTACCTGATAATGAAGATGAAAAAATTGTTGAGATAAATCAGCGATTAACTGATTATCTTGAAAAATATATCCGGCAAAATCCCGAACAATGGTTATGGATGCACAAAAGATGGAAATATTAAAATTGAAATGGAAAAAATTTTAGTTATACAAACTGCATTTATCGGCGACGCAATACTAACGCTGCCGATGATTCAGAAATTAAAAATGATGTTTCAAGATAGTGAGATTGAAGTAATTTCTACTCCTTCCACGGCTGAAATTTTTTCTGCATCACCATTTGTAAATAACGTGTTAATTTTAGATAAAAGAGGAAAGCACAAATCTATTTTTTCTTTATTAAATTTCATCAAAGAAATAAAAAAAAATAATTACACAAGAATATATTCACCACACCGGTCATTTAGAACATCATTTATTGTTATGAGCTTAGGAGTTAATGAATCATATGGATTTTCTAATAGCAGCTGGAGGCACGTTTATAAACATCTAATTGATTATATTCCGCAGCATCATGAAGTGCAACGGAATTTAGATTTGATAGATTTTAAGGATGATTGGAAGATATTACCTGAGATCAAAACTTCTGAAACTGTAAAAGAAAAGATTAATTTATTTATTGGTAATAACAGCAGCGATGAAAAACTTGCGGCAATTGCGCCGGGAAGTATTTGGGAAACAAAAAAATATCCATCAAATTATTTTGAAAAAGTTATTGAGTTTTTGAAAGACAAATCATTTAAAATATTATTGATCGGGGGCGAAAAAGATAAATCTTATTGTGATAGTCTTGCGGCAAAATTTGATGGCAAAATAATTTCTGCTGCCGGTAAGTTTTCCATAGTTGAAACAATTGAACTTCTACGACGGGTAAAAATATTAATCTCTAATGACAGCGCGCCAACTCATTTTGGAATGTGCGCAGATATTTCCGTACTGACATTATATTGTTCTACCATACCGGGGTTTGGATTTTATCCTTATAATAAAAAAAGTTCTTTTATAAATTTAAATGGTCTTAAATGCAAACCTTGCGGCATCCACGGATTTGAAAAATGCCCAATTAATACTTTTGCTTGCGGATACGAATTAGAGCCGCAGATTGTAATTTCTAAGCTAGAGGAAATGCTTAATGTATATAACTAAAAATGCAGAACTGATTAATATTGACGCAGATTTCGACAAAGCTGTTCAGAAAGCAAAAAAAAATTATTTAGAAGGTTCGGTTTTTATTTATCCCACAGATACTATTTATGGATTCGGCGCTAATCCATTTAATAGCGAAGCTGTAAAAAGGATTGATGAAATTAAACATAGAGAACCAGGTAAGATGTACATATTATTAATTAATAGTATTGAGGTTCTCTTAAAATATATTGAAATTAAATCCGAAAAACATCTTGATTTTCTTTTATCGATTTGGCCTAATCCTGTTTCGGTTGTGCTGACATTGAATTCAAAAACCAGCGAAATTTTGGGAACTGAAACTGCGGCATTTAGAATTCCTAATCATAGATTCTGTGTTAAATTGACTAGTGAATTGCAAATGCCAATTATTTCAACAAGTGTTAACCGAAGCAGTCAACCGCCATTGCTGGATCCGTCCGTTATAGTAGATGAATTTTCATCTGAATTAGATGCAATATTTTATTCTGAAAAAAAATGTTATTATGAAGCATCAACATTAATTGATTTGAGTGACAGCGTTCCAATTTTAATTAGAGAGGGAAAAATAAAATTTGATGATATATTAGAAAAATTTCAGAAAAGTTAAGATTATTTTTCATTAATATTTTTTTTAACAAAAGTGAACTTTAAAGACATAAAAAAAATAAAAAGCTTTTCTATTCTATTTATCCCAACTCGAGCAGGAATAGAAACAAAATCGCGCCAATTTTCTTCTAACAAAGTGTTATTGATTGTCAGCATATACTCAATTGCATTATTGTTTGTTGGATTTTTGATTTTAAATCTTACTCCGTTAAGAGGAGTTGTATTTCCAGGAAATTCAAGTTTAAGTCCATCTGAAAAACAGTTAATAAACGAATTAAATCAAAGGCTAATTTTTTTAACCAGTGAATTAGAGAACTTGAAATCAACAAATGAACAATTAAAGAACGCAATAATGCTTGGTGATTCAAGCTTGATCGATTCATTAACTAATAATAAAAATCAGAACAAAAAAAAGAAAAATCCATATGGCGGCGATCTCTTTTCTGTAGTCAATTTTCTTTTTGGTGGAAAAGATCCTTCACAACAAGACAATGTACTTTTTACTTCTCCGACAAATGGTTTTATAAGCCGGGGATTTAATCCCGATATTGGTCATATGGGAATAGACATCGTAGTTAAAATTGGGACTCCAGTTTATGCCGCTTCCGGCGGTTATGTTGTTTTTGCAGATTACACAGTTAAAGATGGTTATATGATAATTCTTGCTCATTCGGATGGCTATATAACTGTATACAAACATTGCAGCGTACTTTTGAAAAAAGCTAGAGATTCTGTTTATGAGGGAGAAATTATTGCTTTGAGCGGTAATACCGGGGAAATTACAACAGGGCCACATTTACATTTTGAAGTATGGAAAAATGGGAAACCAATTAATCCAAAAACCCTTTTAATAAATAATTAAAGGAGATAGAACAATTGAAGATGAAGAAAGAAAATATTGAAAACAATGCAGTTACTATAATTAGTGAAGGTGTTGTACTTGATGGAAAATTATCCAGCAAAGGTAATATTCGTATTGATGGAATGGTAAAAGGAGATGTAAGTGCAGGAGGTAATGTAACAATTGGAGAACGTGGAGAGATTAATGGTCAGGTGAATGCGGCTGTAATAATTATCGGCGGAAAAGTAATGGGAACTGTAATTGCAAATGAAAAAATTATTTTAGAATCGTCTTCAGTGTTAAAGGGAGATTTGGTAACAAAAATACTTATAGTGGAAGAAGGCGCTTTATTTGACGGCAAAAGCTCAATGAATGGTAAGGAAAAATCAGACTCTTTATTATCAGGAGAAATGGATGAAAAATGAAATCAGACACAAATGGCGGTGATAAAAAGGACGATAATTCAAATTCTCATTTGATGAATTATTTAGGATTGGGAACGCAGCTTGCCGTAACTGTTACTGCGATGGCTTTTCTTGGCTTATGGCTGGATAAAAGATTTAATACTGAACCAATTCTAACGGTAATATTTTCTTTTATTGGAATAACAGCGGGATTATATAATTTTATAAAAACAGTATTGAAGTAGAGAATGTCTGAACATAAGCTTTTGAAGTTAAGCTTCATATTCATTTTTATACTTTTTTTTGCAATATTCCTTCTGCATCATTTTTCAATCATATCATACGAAGAATTATTTTCTATTCTTCTAGCTTCCATTTTTACTACAATAAACTTTGTAATTGCGGTTATTTCTATTGAAATTGCTGAAAAAAAATCTGGCCAAAATTCATTAGGAAGCTTTTTAAAGGGCATGATGATAAGGATGCTGGTATTGATTTTGTTAATAATATTTTCCCTCAAATTCTTGGATATAAATCAGAATAATTTTATATTTTCAATCTTAATTTTTTATATATATTACCTTACACTTGAAATAATTTTTCTTGTTGTTAGAGGAATTTAAAGTCGATTTATGTTTGCAACAGAAGTTAGTAAAACAATAGCCATAGCCGATACCGTTAAAAAGGTTTCTGAAAGTAATAGTGATCCTAGCTGGATTATGCATCACGTTTTAGATGGAAATTCAGTTAGTTTTGAACCATTTGGAACACTTTACTTACCTCATTTGCAATTATTTGGAATAGATATTTCGATAACAAAGCATATCTTTTTTATTTGGGTTATTGCGGTTGTACTTATCATTTTGAGTTTGGCTGCAGCAAGAGGATATAAGAAATCATTAATACCAAAAGGCTTATCAAACTTCCTGGAAATAATTATTGTCTTTGTTCGAGATGAGATAGTAAAACCTGCTATTGGAAAGGGATTTGAGCCATACCTTCCATATATGCTTACACTGTTTTTCTTTATTTTACTAAGTAATCTTTTCGGATTAATTCCATACGCAGCTACGGTAACTGGTAATATTGCAGTGACAGCATCATTGGCAATTATTTCTTTTATTGTTACTCAATACAGCGGAATGAAAACTTACGGCGTATTGAAATACATAAAAAATTTAGTTCCCTCTGGAATGCCAGTATTAATTATACCGGTAATGGCGGTAATAGAATTGATCGGTTTATTCACAAAACCTTTTGCATTGTGTGTTCGTCTTTTTGCAAACATGGTTGCAGGGCATATTGTAATATTTTCTTTGTTGGGCTTGATTTTTATAATGCATACCTACGTGGTTGCACCAGTCTCAGTTGGTTTTGCATTGTTTATAGAATTACTTGAATTATTAGTCGCTCTTATTCAAGCGTATGTTTTCACTATGTTAACAGCGCTTTTTATAGGAATGGCTAAACATATGGAACATTAATTTTTTTAATCATAAAACAATAAAAATTCTAAGGAGATAAAAATGGATCTTGGATGGTTAAGCGCCGGTTTAGGTGCAGGTTTAGTTGTAATCGGAGCCGGTTTGGGAATTGGCAAACTTGCCGGACAAGCAATGGAAGCAATGGGAAGACAGCCTGAAGCAATTGCGCCCATCAGAACTGCGATGATTATTGCAGCAGCTCTAATCGAAGGAATTGCATTCTTCGGATTAGTTATTTGTATTTTATTAGCCTTCAAAGCTGCATAGCTTATTAGGTTAAAAAGGTTAGTATCTTAAAAAATTCATAATAGGAAATGAATTTATGCTTATTGGTTTATACATATCAGTTTTAGCTTTAGCATCAGAAGGCGGCGGCAGTTTAATTGATGTAAATCCAGGCGTGGTTTTCTGGACATTTGTAACTTTTATTGTACTTCTAATTGTACTTAAAAAGTTTGCTTGGAAACCTATTCTGACTGCACTTGATCAAAGAGAAACTGCAATTCGTGAATCTTTAGAAAAAGCCGAAAGAGCTAAAGAAGAAGCTCAGAAGATTCTAGATCAGAACCAGGCTAGCTTGGCAAAGGTTGAAGAGGAATCAAAACAGATTATAAACCAAAGCAGAATTTATGCTGATAAATTAAAAGATCAGATAATTCAAGATGGCAGAGACCAAACTAGAAAAATGTTAGACGAAGCTTCCGCTGAAATTGATCGCAAAAAGGATGCATCGTTTAACGAATTGAAAAATCAAATTGCTGAAATTGCTGTTAATGCAGCTGAAAAAATTTTAAGAGAAAACCTAGACAAAGAACTTCAGAAGAAAATAATAAATAAATATATTGGCGAAATAACAAAAAATTAATTTATGAGCGAGTATAAAATATCAAGTAGATATGCAACCTCACTGCTCGAAACAGCAGAGGGGAAAAAAATGCTCGATGCTGTTGCAAAAGATATTGAATTAATATCTTCTACTCTTGAAGCTAATCATCAATTAATTTTAATACTTTCAAATCCTGTTATTAAGCCAAATGTTAAGCTCGTTATTTTAGAAGAAATATTTAAATCAAGAATAACACCGGAAACAAGTAACTTTCTCAGATTTTTAATTGAGAAAAACAGAGAAAATTTGCTCGAATCAATTTCAAAAATATTTTTGGATTTGAGAGATGATCGTTTAGGAATTGTGAATGTTGAAGTTAAGACTGCTGTTGCTTTCACTGAAGATCAAGTTCAAACCTTCAAAAATAATTTGGAAAAATATTTAAATAAAAAAATTAGAATTATCTTTAAAATTGATCCTGAAATAATTGGTGGTTTCATTGTGAATGTTAGCGACACAATGTTTGATGCATCATTAAAACATCAACTGGAATTGTTAAAAAAACAATTCTTGATGGTAAGCGGATCATCTAATTAAAAAGTTTTCAAGAGGATAACATTATGTCTGAAATAAGGCCGGATGAAATATCGGCGATTTTAAGAAAACAATTATCTGGTTTCGAAAGCGAAGTAGATATTTATGATGTTGGTACCGTTTTGCAGGTTGGAGACGGAATTGCCAGAGTTTATGGCTTGTCTAAAGTAATGGCTAGCGAGCTAATCGAATTTCCTAATGATGTTTTCGGAATGGTTTTAAATCTTGAGGAAGACAGCGTTGGCTGCGTTCTTTTCGGTGAATCGACTTTAGTAAAAGAAGGTGATACTGTTAAGAGGACAAAACGTGTTGCGTCAATGCCTGTTGGTGAAGAAATGCTTGGAAGAGTAATTACTCCTCTTGGTTTGCCGATAGATGGGAGAGGCCCGATTAACACGAAAAAGTTTTTGCCGATTGAAAGAAAAGCGCTTGGTGTTATTCAAAGACAGCCAGTAAAAGAACCGTTGCAAACCGGCATAACCGCGATCGATGCGATGATTCCGATTGGACGCGGACAGAGAGAATTAATAATTGGTGATCGTCAAACCGGTAAAACTGCGGTTGCTGTAGATACAATTATAAATCAGAAAATTACTCACACTGAAGAAGCTAAGAAATTAGGAGTTGCACCGGTATACTGTATTTACGTAGCCATTGGACAAAAGAGCTCAACCATTGCGCAAGTAGTTGCAAAATTACAAGAGCATGGCGCCATGGATTATACAACTGTAATTTCAGCTTCTGCTTCTGAGCCGGCTCCTCTTCAATTTATAGCTCCGTATTCCGGCGCTACTTTAGGTGAATATTTTAGAGATAACGGAAAGCATGCGCTTGTAGTTTACGATGATCTTTCTAAACAAGCTGCAGCTTATCGAGAACTTTCTCTTCTTTTAAGAAGACCTCCGGGACGAGAAGCTTATCCAGGCGACGTTTTTTATCTCCATTCAAGATTACTTGAGAGAGCTTCTAAATTAAGTGAAGATCTTGGCGGCGGAAGTTTAACTGCTCTTCCAATTATTGAAACACAGCAAGGCGACGTATCGGCTTACATTCCGACAAACGTAATTTCAATTACTGACGGACAAATTTATCTTGAATCAAATTTGTTTAATGCTGGTGTAAGACCGGCAATAAATGTTGGTATTTCTGTTTCTCGTGTTGGTGGAAATGCACAGATCAAAGCAATGAAGAAAGTTGCAGGCAGTTTAAAGCTCGATCTAGCTCAATATAGAGAATTGGAAGCTTTCGCAAAATTTGGTTCTGATCTTGATAAATCAACTCAAAGAACTCTTTCGAGAGGATCAAGATTAGTAGAGTTGCTTAAACAAGGACAGTACAGTCCGGTTCCGGTAGAAAAACAAGTTGTAAGTATTTATCTGGGAACCAACGGTTTTCTTGATGAAATTCCAATTTATGAAGTAAAAAGATTTGAAAAAGAGATTACGGAATTTATAGAAGTAAATTACAATAATATTTATGAGTCGATTAGGAAAGAAAAACAATTGAGCGATGCAACCGCGGCGGAAATCAAAAAAGCTGCTCAGGAAATTTCAAAAACATTTAAAGTGCATGCTTAATTAATTAAAACATGGCAACATTAAGAGACATAAAAAGAAGAATAAAAGGTGTGCAAAGCACGCAGCAGATTACTAAAGCAATGAAGATGGTTGCCGCTGCAAAGCTGCGAAGAGCTCAAGATAAAATTATTAATGCACGCCCATATGCTCGTGAAATTTTCGTCATGCTTTCTCACCTGGTTACTGAATTTGACATTTCGACAAATCCTTATTTGAAACCGCGTGAAATAAAAAATTGTGCAGTGGTTGTTGTAACTGCAGACAGAGGCTTGTGCGGCGCATTCAATTCGAATATAATTAAAGAAGCAGTTCGATATATCAATGAAGAACTTTTACCAAATAATATAAATGCAAATGTAATTTGTATTGGTAAAAAGGGAACGGATTTTTTTACAAAACGAGATTTTAATATTGGTTATAAAAAGAGTGGATTGTTTTCATCTTTACGTTTTGAATCCGCATTGGAAATATCAAATTTTTTGATCAATAATTATTTGTCGGGTGAATTTGATAAAGTTGTAATAATATATAATGAATTTAAATCTATAATCCAGCAGAAAATAGTATTGGAACAATTTCTACCAATACCAATTAATAAGAAATCTGAAAAAGAAAAACAGTTAATTCCTAATTATATTTTTGAACCAAACCAGCAGTCAATATTTAATTATTTATTACCCAAACATTTGAAAGCTCAGATGTGGCGAATTCTACTTGAGTCAAACGCCGCTGAATTCGGCGCTCAGATGACTGCAATGGATAATGCAACAACAAATGCCAAAGAACTTATTCGTACATTACAATTGAAATATAATAAAGAAAGACAAGCTGCGATTACAAAAGAAATTTTGGAAATAGTTTCAGGCGCTAATGCTTTGAAAGGTGATTGATCGGGAAAAATTTAAGTTCAAGATCAAGTATAAGATGAAGATGAATTTTGATTTTTAGATTATGTTAGAAGAATTATCTCTTAAATTGGAAACTGCCCTAAAAAAAGTTCGCGGGCAGGGAAAATTAACCGAAAAAAATATTTCAGATACTTTAAGAGAAATTCGCCGTGTTCTTTTAGATGCTGATGTAAACTACAAAGTTGCGAAAGAGTTTATTGAAAATGTTCAACAGAAAGCTCTTGGCAAAGAGGTTATTGCCTCCATAACTCCCGGACAGCTGATAACAAAAATTATCTATGATGAACTTACTCAGCTGCTTGGCGGCAGTAATACAGAAATAAAAATTAATGCTTCCGGTATTACTTCTATTATGATTGTTGGACTGCAAGGTTCCGGCAAAACAACTTTCAGCGCTAAGCTTGCTAAGAAACTTAAGGATAATAATCGCAAAGTTCTTCTTGCGGCTGCTGATATATACAGACCTGCAGCTATTGATCAGCTTAAACTTTTAGGCGAACAAGTTGCTATACCGGTTTTTTCTTTGGAAGAAAAGGACGCAAGAAAAGTTGCAACTGGTTCAATTCAATTTGCAAAAGATAATAACTTTGATACCGTTATTATAGACACAGCCGGCCGTCTTCATGTAGATGAAGAAATGATGACTGAAGTTGCAGATATAAAAGAAATAATTAAGCCGACTGAAACATTGTTTGTTGTTGATTCGATGATAGGGCAGGACGCTGTAAATTCTGCAAAGATGTTTAATGAAAGAGTAAATTATGACGGTGTTGTACTCACCAAACTTGATGGTGATTCAAGAGGTGGTGCCGCTCTTTCAGTTCGATCAGTAACCGGGAAGCCGATAAAATTTGTTAGCAACGGTGAAAAGTTAAATGCGCTTGAAGTGTTCTATCCCGACAGACTCGCCTCAAGAATTTTGGGCAAAGGCGATATAGTTTCGCTTGTTGAAAAGGCGCAAGAAAGCATCGACGAACTTGAAGCTGAAAAGCTTGAAGAAAAATTAAGAAAAAATAAATTTGATTTTGATGATTTTCTTAAGCAAATTAAAGCACTTAAGAAAATGGGCTCTTTAACTTCTTTGCTGGGAATGATTCCTGGAATTAGTTCTCAGCTAAGAAATGTAAAAGTTGATGATAATGCATTCATTAAAGTTGAAGCAATAATTTGTTCTATGACATTGGAAGAGCGTTTGGAACCGAAAATTTTAAACGGAAGCCGGCGCAAAAGAATTGCCAGAGGAAGCGGTACAACAATTCAGGATGTAAATCGTTTATTAAAGCAATTTAGTGAAATGCAAAAAATGATGAGCAGATTTTCTAAAAAAGGATTTAACAATTCTTTTTTGAGTAATCTACCGGTAGGCAGATAAATTTGTCTATACGCATGGTAAATATTTTTAATTAAAATAGTGAATTATATTTGGAGGTTCAAAAAACTTGGCTGTTAAGTTAAGATTAAGAAGAATTGGAAAGAAAAAACAACCGATTTATAAAGTTGTTGCCGCCGATTCTAGATCCCCTCGTGATGGAAAATTTCTTGAGGCTATTGGCTTATATAATCCTTTGACAGATCCTTCTACAATTGAAATCAAAGAAGACAGAGCAATGTATTGGTTAAATGTTGGCGCTCAACCAACTGATACAGTGAAGAGTCTTCTAAGTCAAAAAGGAATTATATTAAAGAGAGAATTGAAACACAGAGGATTGACGGAAGAAAAAATACAGGAAGAATTAGATAAGTGGGCTAAGATAAAAGAAGCGAAGGTAAAGAGTATTTCTTCCAAGAAAAAGACTGCTAATGAAGTCGTTTCACAAGAAAAGGCCAACAAAGAAGTAGTTGAAAATATTGAGGAAAGTACGCCAGAAGTAAAGGGCGCTGCTTCTGAAAATGAAGCTACGGAAAAAGAGTAACCAAATTACTTTTTGAAGTTGTTTCAGCAGTACATTATTTCTAAAAGCTCCCGGCAGTAATATAGGAGGCTTCTTTCTATGAAAGAGTTCATTGAATTTATCGCTAAACACCTTGTAGATTCCCCTGACAGCGTTTCTATAGAAGAAAAGCTGCAAGAGGAGAATAAGGTAGTTCTTTCCCTTAAAGTTCAATCGGACGATATTGGGAAAGTGATCGGGAAGCAAGGCAAGACAGCTCAAGCAATGAGAACACTGCTGACAGCTGTTGCTGCTAAAGAAGGTAAAAGAGCCATTTTAGAAATATTGGACTAAAACAAAGTTACGTTATTTAGTCAATGTGAATGAATTTTACTTAATTGCCAAAGTCAGTTCGGTATATGGTAAAGAAGGCTTTGTTAAAATTTTATCGTATACCGATTTCCCGGAAAGATTTTTTAATCTTAAAGTTGTGTACTTAGATTTTTTTGATGACAAGAAAGAATTTTTTGTTGAAGAAATTAAAAAGCAAAAAAATTCTTTCTTGTTAAAATTTAAAAATTTTGACACTGCCAGCGAAGCAGAAATTTTAATTGACAAAGAAATATTTGTTGATAAGCAGAACTTAGTAAAATTACCGAAAAATTATTTTTTCGTTCATGATTTAATCGGTAGTAAAGTTTTACGAAATAATGTCGAGCTGGGTGTAATAAAAGATGTTCTTAAGTATCCTGCAAATGATGTTTACGTAGTAGACAATTTAGGCAAGGAAATATTGATTCCGGCTGCATTTGAATTTATCGAAAGTTTTGATCCGGAAAATAAAATATTAGTGCTAAAGCCGGGAGATGCATTATACGATGATGAGGATTGATATTATTTCTGCGGTTCCCGACCTGCTGACAAGCCCGCTTAATTCTAGTATTATAAAAAGAGCGCAGGATAAAGGAAAGGTTAAAATCGTAATTCATAATCTTAGGGATTATGCTTTTAACAAACACAAACAAATTGATGATAAACCTTTCGGCGGCGGGCCAGGTATGGTGCTAAAGCCGGAACCGTTCTTTGAGTGTATTGAAAAACTTTTGCAAGAAAGAAAGTACGATCATATTATTTTTACCACACCCAAAGGTAAAATTTTCAATCAAAAAGAAGCCAATCGTATTTCTCTTGCTGAAAATATAATTTTTGTTACCGGACATTATAAGGAAATTGATGACCGTGTTAGAGAAAAATTTGCGACTGATGAAATATCAATCGGAAATTTTGTTTTGACCGGCGGAGAGCTTCCAGCTTTAATTATGATCGATGCTGTAATCAGAATTATACCGGGTGTTCTTAATGATAGCGAATCAGCTTTAAACGATTCTTTTCAAGACGGCGACAAAATAGAAGCTCCGTGTTTTACAAGACCAGCTGAATATCGCGGTTTGAAAGTTCCGGAAATACTTCTTTCCGGAAATGAAAAAGAAATTAAAAAATGGAAAGAAGAACAATCAAAAGTTTTAACAGAGAAGTGGAGAAATTTTAATAATTCGTGGAGATAAAAATGGTTGACTTAAATAAAATAATACCAGATCAAATGAAAACCGATATACCCAGTTTTAATCCTGGCGATCATATCCGGGTTCATGTAAGAGTTATCGAAGGTGATAAAGAAAGATTACAGCCTTTTGAAGGTGATGTTATCAACATCAGAGGAGACGGCGTTAACAAAACATTTACCGTAAGAAAAATTTCCAGCGGCGTTGGTGTCGAAAGAATTTTCCCTTACTATTCACCAAAGATAGCTAAGGTTGAATTATTGAAGGAAGGAAATGTAAGGAGAGCAAAACTTTATTATCTCCGTAATCTTTCCGGCAAAGCTGCAAGAATTAAATCAAAAAGCTGATAGAAATATTTTAATCAGATTTTAATTTAGGTTAAGGGCATAAAAAGTATGCCCTTAATTTTTTTGTAGAACTGAAACAATGAATTAAATGAATATCCTTTCCCCGCAAAATATTTTTTCTAAATTACTTGTTGATAATCTGCCAGCAAACTTGAAGAGTAATGTTAAGTACTTAGATC
>JAMCWE010000089.1 GCA_023475265.1 Bacteroidota bacterium | reverse complement strand
AATGAAAAACTATAGCTAATTTAATTATAGCTTAATTTAGAATAAATTGATTTTTTGTGATAAATATTTGGCCAAAAGGATAATTTATTCACTTTGAAATATCTAAAAATATTAGATGTAATAAAAATCATTTTGTTCCCCCTTTTTTTTATTTTTTTTATCAAATTTTTATAATACAATGAAAAAATTTTTGAAATTTAAAATACTGATCTTACTAATTTTGCCAACCATAATATTTGGACAAGAATTAAATAAAAATAAGTATGGGTTGTATGTAATTGATAATGCGAAGATTTATCAAGAATTGGCTGCGAAAGATAGTAACAATATGTTGGTGGATTTACAGAAATTTATACCATCAATAAAATTGGATATAAGATATTCTACCAAAAATAATTTTTTAGGCGAACCTGTTTATAATTCTGCGAGAGCATTTATAAGACTTCCTGCTGCCGTAGCCCTTAAAAAAATTCAGAATGAATTAAATTTGATCGGATTAGGATTAAAAATATTTGATGCTTATCGGCCATATGCTGCAACAGTTAAATTTTATGATAAAGTAAAAGATACAATTTATGTGGCTTCCGCTTATACTGGTTCAAGACATAATCGCGGCTGTGCTGTTGATCTAACATTGATTTCATTGAAAACTAGAAAACCGCTGAATATGCCAACTGGTTTTGATTCCTTTTTAGAAAAAGCTCATTCTGATTATTTGAATTTACCGGCAAATGAAATTAAAAATCGTGATTTATTAATCGGAGTTATGGCTAAATATGGATTTATAAATTTAGACAGCGAATGGTGGCATTATGATTTTAAAGATTGGAAAAAATTTGATTTAATGGATTTAAGCTTTGATCAATTAGATAAAATGAATAGTGAGGCCAATCAGAAGTAATTAGCCTCACTATTTTATAATTCAATTACAATAATTTATATGCTTTGTCGAAAACTTCCTCTGCATGCGCTTCAATGTTTTTAACGTGAATTATATCGGTGATCATTCCTTTTTTATCCACAATAAAAGTTATACGATTGTCATAACCATTATCACTATATACGCCATATTCTTTAGATACTTTTTTATTTGCATCGGAAAGAAGAGGGAAGTTTAGACGATAATCTTTTATGAATTTTTTAATATCCTTTTTTTCATCTACACTAATTCCTAAAACCTGAATTTTATTTTTCTTGAATTTATTCCAGGTATCCCGGATTCCGCATGCTTCTTTAGTGCAGCCTGGAGTTCCTGCTTTTGGATAAAAGTAAACGACTACTGGCGACTTGCCTTTAAAAGTTGAAAGAGTATAAGAATGACCAAACGCATCTGATAAAGTAAAATTAGGCGCTGACATTCCAACTTTTAATTCTTCTTTTTTCATTTCCTTTTTTTGAGCTAATGAATTTGAAACAAAAAAAAGAAAGGAAATCGACAACAAGAAATTCATCAAGTATTTCATACCCACCTCGATTATTTATTATTTTTAATTTAATGAAACCAGTTTTCCGCACTTAGTTTCATATTTTGTTTAATCAATATCAACACTTCTTGAAAAAATATAATCAACATTTCTCAACATCTTTTTACTTTCGAAGATTTCTTTAAGTTCCTCAACATTTAAATATTTCATAACCTCGGAAGAATTTTTCAATTCGCTATAAAGATCTTTTGTTTTATCTGCCCAAACATTCATCGCCGCAGTTTGAACAATCTTGTAAGCATCTTCTCGAGAGATTCCTTTATTCACAAGTTTTAAAAGAACGGTCTGTGAATAAACTAAGCCTCTGGTTAAATTTAAATTCTTTAACATATTATCCGGATATATCAATAAATTCTTGATCAATTTTATAGCTAAATCAAGCATATAATCTAATCCAATACAGCTATCCGGAACAACAATTCTTTCCACAGAAGAGTGGGAAATATCTCTTTCATGCCACAAGGCAACATCTTCAATCGAAGCCATAGCATTGCCCCGAAGAACTCTTGCTAATCCGGCAATTCTTTCGCTGACAATTGGATTTCGTTTATGCGGCATAGCTGAGGAACCTTTTTGTCCTTTCGAAAAATATTCTTCTGCTTCCAAAACTTCTGTTCGCTGCAAATGCCTAATTTCAATTGCAATCTTTTCAAGTGTTGCTGCAATTAAAGCGAGAGTTGTTAAAAACTCTGCATGACGATCACGTTGGATAATTTGCGTTGAAACAGGTGCGGGCGTTAATCCCATTTTTTCACAAACATATTCTTCAACTCTTGGAGACAAATGTTCAAACGTTCCAACCGCACCGGAGATTTGTCCAACACTGATTGTCTTTATCGCATTTTGAAGTCTAGTAATATTTCTTTTAGTTTCTTCATACCACAAAGCAAACTTCAATCCCATGGTTGTTGGTTCTGCGTGAATGCCGTGAGATCTTCCGACACACAAAGTATTTTTATGTTCAAGCGCTCTTTCTTTCAATATTTTTTTAAAGTCAAATAATCTTTGAAGTAATAATTCGCCTGCTGTTTTCATTTGATAGGAAAGTGTTGTATCCAAAATATCAGAAGAAGTCATACCATAATGAATATGACGCGATTCAGGACCAACATATTCTGCTACATTTGTTAAGAATGCAATAACGTCATGTTTAGTAGTCTCTTCAATTTCTAAAATCTTTTTTACATCGAAGTTTGCCTTCTGCTTAATAATCTCAACGTCATGTTTAGGAATTTCACCTAGTTCGCTCCTTGCTTCGCAAGCAAGTATTTCAATCTTAAGCCAAGTTCTGTATTTGAATTCGTCCTGCCAAATTTTTCCCATTTCGGGAAGAGTATATCTTTCAATCATGAAGTTTTCTCCAATGTCATTTGTTTAGTAATAATTTTATTATCACGTAAAAGTTTAACTGTAATTGTTTGTCCAGTTGTGAATTGCTGGAAAACACCAATGAGTGTCTGCTCGTCATTTATTAAGTAGTTATCAATTTGCAAAATAATATCACCTTCTTTTATGCCTGCATCTTGAGCAGGAGTATTAGGAATTACTTGTGTAACAATAACTCCGCGAGTACTTTTAAGATTATAATATTTCGCGATCCCTTCATCAATCGATTGGATTTTTAATCCGATATTAAAATCGCGATCGATTTTTCCTTTTTCTTTTAATTGAGTAATAATTCTTTTTATTTTATTTATTGGAATCGCAAATCCCAAACCAATATTTCCTTGAACTCCGCCAGCTGTGTAAATTAAAGTATTCATACCAATAACTTCACCAAGACTGTTTGCAAGAGGGCCGCCGCTATTTCCTCCGTTAATTGCAGCGTCGGTTTGAAGCATGTTCAAATAATACCTATTATTCAACGGTTCTAAATTCATACCGGATGAACTAATAACACCAACGGTGACGGTCGGTTTATCATTTAAACTAAAAAGTCCAAAAGGATTTCCGAAAGCAATTACCCATTCGCCAATCATTATGTCATCGGAATTACCAAGAGTAACATAAGGAAGATTTGTATCATCAATTTTTAATAAACAAATATCTGTGGAATGGTCAGTTCCAATTAATTTTGCTTTGTAATCTTTCCCATTTGTTAAAGTAACAGTAATTTCAGAAGCGTTACCGGCGACATGATCATTAGTTACTATATAACCATCCGGAGATATAATGAAACCGGATCCAAGTTCTTTTACTTTTTGGTTAAACATTCCTTGATTTCCAAAAAATTGTTTAAAGAATGGGTCACTAAAAAAAGAACTAAACGGACTGTTGTACTGTTGAATTTCTGTTACATTTATTCCAACAACTGCCGGACTAACTTTTTTTACTGTTTCAGTAATTGCAGTTTTTCTACTGTCATTAATATCATCATTAGTTTGTGAACGCTGCTGAAAAGATGAAAGTGAATATTTATTATTACTTGCATCATAATACAACGGTGATTTGCTTTTTGTTTGTGTAAGAATTAAAACTGATCCGGATAAAATTAAAATGCCTAATAAAATAAATTTGAAACTCTTCTTATGCATCTTTATTCCTTTGATTTATAATTTCTGATTAATTCATTTAAAGGATCAATATGTTTTATAAAAATAATTATTAACATTGCCGTTGTGAAAAATAATACTGAAGAAACTGAATCGGCGTGAGGAAAAGAATATCGTAATGAAATGTTATATGACAATAATATCAGGATAAATGTTGAAATAGTTGCCGCAAAGTTAGATATGATAATTTCTTTTCTAAATAAATATATGATTGACCAAATTAAAATCCATACAATTGGGAGTAATGGAAATATCAATATTGAACCACCGAAAGAAGTTGCTAATCCTCTTCCGCCTTTAAATTTAAGCCATGGATTAAAACAATGACTTAAAATGGCAAACGTTAAAGAAATAGCTGGTAAAGTAAAATTTCCAGGGTAAATTAAAATTACAAGATATACGCTTAACAAACCTTTTAAGGCATCAATAAAAAGTACAAGCAGCCCGGTTACTTTTGAATTTGTAACTTCGTAAGAATTCATAGCTCCGACATTCCCGGTTCCATTTTTTGTAATATCAATTCCGTGAGACTTCTGAAGGATTACATAAGCCGTTGGAAAAGAACCAAGGAAATATCCAATTAGGGAACTCAGCAAGTAATTCATATTATTTTTTAATTAAGAATTTGTATATATATAATTTAATAAATTTTATACTCATGATTGTTGAGGATTTTTGATTTAGACGTATGAAAAAAGAAAATGCTTAATGAACACGATTTATTGAAATGATTTTCTAAGGCGAATAGAAAATTGAAATAAGAAAAGTATGAGAATTTAGGGCGCCGGTCGGATTCGCCCGGCAATGCCGGGTTGCAGACCTTCGGAGGCGTAAAGTTATTTTCCAATAGAATTTAGATAATCTCTTCCTTTATGAGATTTAAAAAATCGTTCTCTCTTTTCAGCTTCTCGCTTATTTATAAATTCTTCTGTATAAATTAATTCAACTGGTCTTCTATTTTTTGTTGATTTGACTTTCCCCAAATTATGTTCCTTGAGTCTTCTTTCTATATCGGAAGTAAAACCAATGTAACGCTTGTTATCTTTTTCACTCAATAGAATATAAACAGTAAACATTTATTGGCAAGATTTTATAAGAGAGGCGCCGGTCGGATTCGCCCGGCAATGCCGGGTTGCAGACCTTCGGAGGCGTAAAGTTATTTTCCAATAGAATTTAGATAATCTCTTCCTTTATGAGATTTAAAAAATCGTTCTCTCTTTTCAGCTT
>JAMCWE010000142.1 GCA_023475265.1 Bacteroidota bacterium | reverse complement strand
TTGTTACCTCTTATTATGTAAAAGTTAGTGACGGGCTGGCGGCTTACCTTTGCCCGTATCGGACTTGTCTACCTTTGGCAGACTTTCACCGATAAGATACAACAAGCTTTCCTTGGCGCACGCGTAAGGTGAGTGATTAATTATCATTTCAAGATTTATTTTAATTACATTATTTGAAAATAAAGATGCCATTAATAGAAATGCAGAAGTAAAATTCTTTTCCTTTGTTTATTTAATAGGAGTTATAGATAGTTTTTGCCAATCTCTTCACTATTATAATTCTTCTTTTTATAAAATCTGCCTTCATTTCTTTTTGTACGATTTGGATGAAGCCGGATACAAGTTTGAAGGTTTCACAATTTTCATTCTCGAAAAAAACAACCAAATTATAAAATACGATTTTATTAAACAGATTATGGAAATTGCTGGAGAAGATGTTTATAATGACATAAGAAAATTCCAAAATGCGAGTGGAACTATTCCTATAAATAGACTAGGTAATCTCATTATTGAATGGAATAAATTAACTCCCGCAGATTATACTGCTGACCAATTACAGTTCTTAAAAGATTTTGAAGTAGGCGAATAATTATTTGTTTGTTGAAATAATGAGTTTTATAATTATCATAGTAATTTTAATAGAAATAGTTTTTTACAGATATTTATCGAGCTTTTGGCAACAAGATTTATTACCATATAAACATGCCTTCATTCTTTTCCTTGCTTTATTTGCTTCGTCTTGTCTAATAAATTATTTATGGCTGTTCGGGGTTATAATTGGGATAATAATTTTTGCATTAATTTTTTCCCAAATAATTTACAGCTCATACTTATGGATTTTCTTATTACCATGGATTAAGGATATGTCCTCGCAAACAAGTTCCCCTAATTTCAGTTATAAAGTTTATGGATTATTTATAATTCTAATAATTGTGTTGATTTTACTAACCATAATAAATTTTTTCATTTCTGATTATATGTCTTTATCAAAAGTCATACTCAATGCCACTGGAAATAACTATTCTATAGTTTTTCCCTTTGTAATAGCAACAATGGTTATTGGTAATATACTGCGAATTTATACAATGAAAAAGATTAGTTGAGATATATAATACGTATTGCGTATAACCAGTTTGCTCAAGCCGACAGCGTATTCGCATTCGGCATTTTAGAAATTTTAGAGTTAGTCGTTCCGTTTCGGGTAACTTGTTCGGCTTTGTTCAACTAAAGAAAAATTATTAATTCATTAATGTTTGTGCTTCTATTCTGCAGTCTTGTTATGGGCTGCGGGTTAAGCACAACGGCGTTATACACCTATCAAAAATAGAGAAAATAGTATTGTACTAAAGATACTTGATATATATCTCGATATGAGATATATTTGTTTATGCATATAATCTCAAGAAAAAGGTTGTTGGAATTTTGTAAAATGTATCCAGACCCAACAGAACCAATGGATAGATGGTACAGGATTGTAAAGCATACTAATTATAATTCCTTTGCAGAGCTAAGGAAAACATTTCCTCAAGCAGACCAAGTTGGGAAATTTATAGTTTTTAATATTGGCGGGAATAAATATAGGCTTATAGCATATATAGTATTCTCAGAGAAGCGAATTTATATTCGTCATGTTTTGACTCATGCAGAATATGATAAAGAAGAATGGAAGGTATAAAAATGATAAAAGAGAAAAATGAGATAAAAAGAGCAATTAGAGTATGGCCTACAATATCTAAAGTATTGTCAACTATCCATACTGAGGCACAATATAATAAAATGGTTAATATGCTTGATGAGTTGATTGATGAAGTAAACAAAAAAGCTGACCCGATAAAGGAATCACTTATTGATACTCTCGGAACATTGATTAAAGATTATGAAGATAGAAATTTTGAAGAACTCAAAGGTGGTTCGATAGGAGTATTGAAATATCTTTTAGCTGAACATGGATTGGGCCAAAGCGAATTGCAAGAAATTGGTAGTCAGGGAGTTGTTTCAGAAATTCTAAACGGGAAGAGGAAACTTAATTTAAGACAGGTTGTAGCTTTAAGTAAGAGATTTTCTGTCTCACCATCAGTCTTTATAGATAATAATTAAGGCTTATTAAGAAAGGGGGTATCAAGTGGCAGCCAACAGCGTTAATAGTAGCGGCAATTGTGTGATTATAAAGTAGCGTTGTAAAAGTTAGTTGCTCTTTGAATGTAGTTAACAAAATAAATTGATAAATAATTATCGGCTGGTATTTTCAGTGCTGCATAGATGTGTTGGGCGGCGGCTTAAAAACCACGCCGTTAGTGCGTCAAGCGAAGCTTGATGCTTCTGCCAGGGTGAAAGTCCTTGAGAGGTAAGATTTAGCAAATCACCCATACCGAGTGTTGCATGTATCGAGGAGTTCATTAAAACAGAACGAACAAAATACATGAAGCGTACACAGGGAATTATGTTGGCTGTAAGGAAGACCGCACTTTCTGAAACCAACCTGCCTGACAGCAAGGGGAAGGAGTTGACATTGATACGTAACTTGCAAAGGAAACATTAACCGTAATGTTATGACGGAATAACTAATGCAAACCTCACTGCGAGTAATAGTAACAAGGTAGGAATATTAAATAATGTTTCTGCTTAATGCTGAAACGAGTGTCATTGAGGAGCCCGGTGCGGTAATACTGCACGCCGGGATCTGTTCCGGAGATGTCTGGCAACAGGCATTCCTATCACAACTATGCTTGAAGTTTAATATTGCTTTTAGTATTTGTGTAGTTTATATTTCAGAGTATAAACTATGAAAGGGTTATAAAAATGCAATCAACTGCAAAAGAATTAAGATTCCATACGAAAGAAATCTTAAATTCAGTTCATCGAGGAGAAGAAATAATTATCACATTTAGAGGAAAACCTTATGCAAAAATTGTCCCTATAAAAGAATCTAAAAAAGATAAAGATTCGAAAAATGAATTATTTGGCATATGGAAGGATCGTAAGGATATGGAAAATGTTGATGAATATGTACGCAACCTAAGAAAGAGCAGAATCCATGTTAATGATTGATTCTGATGTTTTAATATGGTATATGAGAGGAAATCCTAAAGCTTATAATGTAATAGAAGAACAAAATGGTTTCTTCATCTCAGTTGTAAGCTATATGGAATTGGTTCAGGGGATGCAAAATAAAAGGGAGCTTATCGTATTAAGAAAAACAATGAGAAATTGGAATGCAAAAATTCTTTATATAAATGAAGATATATCTGCCAAAGCAATGTTTTTTGTAGAGCAACATTATTTGAGTAATTCAATAGTCCTTGCAGATGCATTAATCGGCGCAACAGCAATATCTAATGGTCTTAAATTATTAACTGCAAATATTAAGCATTACAAAATACTAAAGAATATCGAACTCGAAACATTCAAACCTTAATTAAAAAATAAGTCGCATATAACCCGTGGCTACGACAGCTTAATCGCATTCGGCAATTTGCAAATAATAGGGTTAGTAATTCCGTTTCAAATTTCTTGTTCGGGGTAGTTCTGCTATGAAAGTTTTTTCTAATTATAAAAATTGTTTAACAAATTCGGCATTGTAGTTTTGTGCTGTGCCTTAGCCACCACACCGTTATATTTACAAAAATTATGAAAAAACTATTTCTATTTATTTTTTAGAAGAAACACAATATCACTGTGCAAGTATATTCATAAATGCAAAGAACAAAACTGTTTTTGCTGAACAATTCGGATTAGGATTTGATATCCATATTTATAATAGAGTTTCAGTTTTAGCAGAGGGGGATTTGTTTTTTAGAGAATATCTTGGTTCAGCGTGGTTATTAGGAATTAAATATTCTGTAAACTAAATGTAAATATAACCTCCAATCAAGCGGACGCCGTTTTTCGCATTTGGCATTTTAGAAATTATAAAGTTAGTCGTTCCGTTTCGGATAACTTGTTAAAGGTAGTTGTTCTAATTAATAAACTTGCAAACTTGCGCATACGATGAAAGTTAAGCACAGTTTGCTAAATCACCGGCAGTTGTTTTCTAAGCGGCATTCTTGTTCTGGGCAGCAGCTTAACACGCCGTTATGCTCTCGCTAAAGTATATATCAGATATTTATAAATGGGTTTGATTTCATGTATCACAATGTGGTATATTTACGTATGATAAAGCTGAAAACTAAATGGTTCAATAAATGGTCTAAAAAGAACCAGATAACAGATCAAAAACTTTTAGATACTCTTAAGTATAAAGAACTGGAAAAATTAGGTGATTTTATCAGTATAAAGGAATGATCATGAGAGACTCGATAAAAAAAGCAGTTGGGAATACTGTACAAGACTTACTCAAAAGAGGTATTAAAACTTCATTCACTGAAAAAGAATTAAAAGAACTTGGGGTAGAAATCCCAGAAATAGAAATGAGTGCAAAAGATATTCAAGCGATACGAGAAAGAATTAAATTAAGTCAAAGTGTATTTGCAAAAATATTGAATGTAAGTTTATCGTCAGTTAGACAATGGGAACAAGGGAAACGTACTCCTACTGGCTCTACAAAAGTGTTATTGGAACTTCTTAGGAAAAACCCAAATATCCTAAACTATCGTATAGAATCTTCAATTCAGGAAAGACGAGCCTAACATCTTTAATAAGTAGAAAGTCAATAGGATAATATTATCCCATCGTTATAAGGCTTAAAAACTGATTCGATGTTTGCATTGACTTAGACTACTTAAAGGGCTATATTTTAGTCGTAAAATAATAGGAAACAAAATGAAATTTAGTGAAGCAGTAAAACCAATAAGCTATTTAAAAACTCATGCTTCTGAAGTTGTCCGGGATGTTGCAGAAAATCAGAAAACATTAATTATTACACATAACGGTGAAGCAAAAGTAATTCTTCAAGATGTTAAGGTATATGAAAAAACACAAGAGAGCATTTCTTTGCTAAAAATTCTTGCCTTGAGTGGAAGGGAAATTAAAAAAGGCAATTATAAAACATTAGATAAATCTTTTGACAATGTTCGAAATCGTATAAATGATTTTAAACGGGAACAGCGTGAAGTTTAAAGTTAATATCGCTTCTTCTGCCGAAGAAGATTTATTTGAAATCTATCAATATGTTTATTTCAATGATTCAGAAGAAAAATCCGAAAAATTATATTCGAAATTGTATGAGAAATGCTTGTCCCTTCAAGAATATCCAAATCGTGGTCATGTCCCTCCAGAATTAAGTCTACTTGGAATAGATGATTTTCTAGAAATAAGCTGTAAACCTTATCGTATTATTTATCAAATTATAGA